>JBFYQX010000089.1:0-40860 GCA_041302525.1 Candidatus Bipolaricaulota bacterium
TGTAGTTCGCCCACAGGAGCGGATCGCGCGCCGGATCCCAGACGGAGGTGTCGATCCCGTTCAAGACGCCGAACAGCGACCCCGAGCGGCTGCGCAGCTCGGCCTCGAGCCCGTCGCCGCGATCGAGGATCTCCTGGGCGTACGTCGGCGACACCGTGTTCACCAGGTCGGCCGTCAGGATGCCGCCGCGCAGGAGGTTGACCTGGTCGCCGCGCACGTACGGCGCCAGCGCATCGTCGGGCAGGCCGATGACGCCTGCCTGCGAATGCGGGAACGCGCCTTGGTAGGCGAGGTTGTGAATCGTCAGCACCGTCTTCGCACCCTTCGAGCGCGGAAGCGCCAACGCGCGGACGAACGAGGGAATCAGCGCGGCGTGCCAGTCGTTCGCGTGGATGACGTCCGGCGTCCAACCGAGCGCCTCGCACAGCTCGAGCGCGCCGCGCGAGAGGAACGTGAACCGCTCCAGCGCGTCGGCGTACTCGCTGCCCTCCCCGTAGATGGCCGGGCGGTCGAAGTACCCGTCGTTCCCCAGGAAGTAGATCGGCACCTGGCTGTCCGGAAGCGTCGCCGTGTACGCCAAGCACTCTCGGGGCCTCCCAGCGACCGAAACGTCGAACCGGACGGCCTCGCGAAGCTCCGCGTTGGCCGACACCGCGCGGTGCTTTGGCATCACGACGAGCACATCGGCGCCGAGGCGTGCCAGCGCTCTCGGCAGGGCAAGGGCAACGTCCGCCAGGCCGCCCGTCTTGGCAAACGGGGCGACCTCCGCGGCGACAAAGAGTACGCGCATTCTTCACCTCGTGAAGAAAGTATCGTTGCCTGTTGGGATCTCGTCAACTGCGCGCCGCGGGGGTGAGCCGACGGCGCGCCGGGGGTATCATCCCTGCCCATCCCGAGCCAAGAGGCGGAGTGACGCTATGCCTGAACTACGACGTGGACCGACAAGCAATCGCTGGGTGATCGTCGCGCCAGAACGCGCCAGGCGCCCCAGCGACTTCGAACGCAAGGCCTCCAGTGCCGCCGAGGAGAAGCCGGGATCCTGTCCGTTCTGTCCCGGCAACGAGCACATGACCCCGCCCGAGATCTTCCGGACCCACGGGCACGGCGGCTGGCGCACGCGGGTCATCCCCAACAAGTACCCGGCACTGCAGGACTACGCGGAGCTGGGTCGCGAGGCGGTGCAGGGGGTCTTCGACCGCATGCACGGCGTCGGAGCCCACGAGGTGATCATCGAGACGCCCGACCACGACCGCAGCCTCGCCGACATGAGCGAGGAGCAGGCGAAGCTCGTGATCGACGCCTACATCGCGCGGATCCAGGACCTGTCGAAGAACCCGTGGTTCCGCTACGTCCTGTTGTTCAAGAACCACGGCCGAGAGGCTGGCGCCTCGCTCGCCCACCCGCACTCGCAGATCATCGCCACGCCGATCGTCCCCCAGGAGGTTCGCAGCTCGCTGCAAACGGCACGCGCCTACTACAAGAGCAAGGAGCGCTGCATCTTCTGCGACGTCATGCTCGGCGAGATCCGCAGCGGCGAGCGGATCGTCGAACTGGTGGACGGCTACGTCGTGTCGGCGCCGTACGCGTCGCGGTTCCCTTTTGAGCTCGTCATCTACCCGCGGGCGCACTCGCACGACTTCACCACGCTGTCCGCCGAGCAGCGGTACGGCCTGGCGCGAACGCTCATCCGCACGCTGGGCCGCTTGAAGGCTCTCCTCGGCGATGTGCCCTACAACTTCGTCCTCAAGACGACGCCGAACCCGGTGCCGCGTCCCGGCCAGCCGGAGTACTGGTCGACGTTGCCGTATGACTACCACTGGCGGATCGCCATCCTGCCCCGACTGACCCAGGTGGCCGGCTTCGAGTGGGGCACGGGTTTTTACATCAACCCCATGCCGCCGGAGAGCGCAGCCAAGTACCTGCGCGACGTCCAGCTCGCCCCGCCCGCGACGTAGACCGACGGGCGCCCGGGCGCTACGCGGCAGCCGCGACGCCCTCTCCGTTCGGGTTCGCGTGCCCGGCGCTCCCGCCCTGCGCGAGCAGCTCTCCGGCGATCCACTTGATCCTGTCTTGAACGAGCTTGCCGGCGACGCGCGGATCGAACAGCCTCTTGTCCGGGCTCCAGTCGCTCGTCGAGAACAGGTCGACGATGTCATCCTCGACGCCGGACGGCGGGACGATCCCGGCCGCGTTCTTGAGGTAGAACTCGCAGGCGGCGCGGCTGTAGACGTACTGGTAGTGCGTGTCCTTGTTGAGCTTGCGGATCCCGTACTGGATGACGTCCTTCACCTGCCCGGGGAGGAGGCCCGACGACCCGTGCAGGACGAGGGGCGTCTCGAGCCCGGCGGCGCGCAGCTTGCCCTGAATCGCCCGGGCCAGGTCGACGCGCAGCGCGATCTTTCGCCCCTTGGACACGCCGTGCTCGGTGCCGATGGAGATGGCGAGGAGGTCTGCTCCCGAGGCGCGCACGAACTCGACCGCCTCGTCGGGGTTGGTGTAGAAGGCGTCGTCCGACGCGATCTCGTCCTCCACCCCGCGGATCTTGCCGAGCTCAGCCTCAATCACGATGCCGCTGCCCTTCGCCATCCGCACGACCTCGGCGCTCGCGCGGACGTTGGCGTCGAACGACTCGGCCGACGCGTCGATCATGATCGACGACACCAGGCGCTCCTGGATCGCGATCTCGATCAACGCGAGCTCCTGGGTCGTGAAGTGGTCGAGGTTGATGAACACGCCGATGGGCCGCTTGGCCGCGAGCGTCTTGACGAGCCCGGACAAGGCGCGGAGCCCGGCGAGCTTGTCGCCGGCGCCGGCGTACTTGGCGGCCCCGGGGCTAATCTGCACCAGGAGATCGGATCGGGCGTCGGCGTAGGCATCGAGAAGCCCGATCAACGTGTTGGCCTCGGCGATGTTGCTCGCCATGTACGCGTACTGGCCGCGCTCAGCACGTCGGTACGCCTCGCGTAACGCACTCCCACCCAGGAACGGCATGGTCTGCACCTCCCACAGTCTCCAACCCAAGGACAGACGAAGTCTACCGCGCCCAGGGCCCGCGACAAGACTGGGGCGGCTTGACAAGCCGGACGCCCGCGGGGAAAGTGTCGCCCGAAGCGCGTTCGTGCTGCCGGAGACGCGCGAAGGGGGCACATGGGGATCCATGACGCGCTCGAGGCGCGTTGTGTCAACGCGCTGCGGTTCCTGGCCGTCGACGCCATCGAGGCGGCGAATTCGGGGCACCCCGGGCTGCCGCTCGGCGCGGCCCCAGTTGCGCACGTCCTCTTCACCCGTGCCTTGCGTCATGACCCGCACGACCCACGGTGGCCCGATCGCGACCGCTTCGTGCTCTCCGCGGGACACGGCTCGGCGCTCCTCTATGCGCTGCTTCATCTGTGCGGGTACGACGTCACGCTCGATGACCTGCGCCGCTTCCGCCAATGGGGGAGCCGAACGCCCGGGCACCCCGAGTGCGGCCACACGGCGGGGGTCGAGGTGACGACCGGCCCTCTGGGGCAAGGCCTCGCCAACGCTGTGGGCCTGGCGGTCGCCGAACGCCACCTCGCCGCGCACTTCAACCGGCCCGGCCATGCGATCGTCGACCACCGCACGTTCGTCCTGGCCGGCGACGGCGACCTGATGGAAGGGATCTCCTACGAGGCGTGCGCCCTCGCCGGGCATCTGCGGCTCGGGCGTCTCGTCCTCCTCTACGACGCGAACGACATCTCGCTGGCCGGCTCCACGTCGCTCGCGACCTCGGAGGATGTCGCCGGCCGCTTCGCCGCGTGCGGGTGGAATGTCGCGACGGTAGCCGATGGCAACGATCTCACCGCGATCGAAACCGCGGTCCGCGGCGCGCTCGCATCCGAGGACCGGCCCCATCTGATCGTCGTCAAGACGCTCATCGGCTTCGGCGCGCCGCGTCGCCAGAACACGTACCACGCGCACGGGTCGCCGCTGGGCAAGGATGAGGTCGCCGCGACGAAGCGAGCCCTCGGGTGGCCCGACGCGCAGACGTTCACCGTGCCCGACGACGTCCGCGAGCGGTTCGCGCGCGTCGCGGCCGCCGGGGCCGCGGCGCACACGGCATGGCGTCTCCGCTTCGACGCCTACCGCGCCGCACACCCCGTCCTCGCGCGGGAATTCGAGCGCCGGCAGGCCGGCGATCTCCCGGCGGCGTGGGATCGTGACCTGCCGGTCTTCCCCGCGGACACCAAGGGGCTGGCGACGCGCAAGGCATCGGAGAGCGTCCTCCAAGCGCTCGCGGTGTCGCTGCCAGAACTCGTGGGGGGCTCGGCCGACCTCAACCCGTCCACGCTGACGTGGCTCCGGGGGCAAGGCGATTTCCAGTCGCCGGCCTCGCCGGCCGATGGGGTCCAGGGGGCCGTGGGCGGCGGCTGGGGATACGGCGGCCGCAATCTGCACTTCGGCGTGCGCGAACATGCGATGGGCGGCGTGGCGAACGGCCTCGCCGCCCACGGCGGCATCCTGCCGTACGTCGCGACCTTCCACGTCTTCTCCGACTACCTCCGCCCGGCGCTGCGCCTCGCCGCGCTGTCCGGTCACCACGCGCTCTTCGTCTTCACGCACGACTCGATCGGCGTGGGCGAGGACGGCCCGACGCACCAGCCGGTCGAGCACACGATGAGCCTTCGCCTCATCCCGAACCTGCTCGTCTTCCGGCCCGCCGACGCGAACGAAACGGTCGCGGCGTGGCGCCAGGCCATCGAGCGACGCGACGGGCCAAGCGCGCTCGTCTTGTCGCGCCAGGCGCTACCGACCTTGGATCGGACCGCGGCCGCTGCTGCGGACGGGGTCCGCCGCGGCGCGTACGTCCTTTGGGACGCGGACCCGTCCCCGGAGATCCTGTTCATCGCGTCGGGCTCGGAGGTCTCTCTGGCGCTCGACGCGGCGCGCCGACTCGCGGCGGCGGGCACGCGGGTCCGCGTGGTGTCGATGCCGTGTTGGGAGCTGTTCGAGGCGCAGCCGGAGGCCTACCGTTCCAGCGTCCTGCCGCCGGCCGTCACGGCGCGCGTGACGCTCGAGGCGGGACGCACGATTGGCTGGGAGCGCTACGCTGGGCCGCGCGGCGCGTGCGTCGGGGTCGATCGCTTCGGCGCCAGCGCCCCTGGACCCGAGGTCTCGGCTCGCCTCGGCCTGACGGTGGACGACGTCGTCGCCGCGGCCCGAGAGATCCTTGGGTCGTAGGTCGGCGGCCTTCGGCGGCTCGGTATGCTGCGCAGCACACGCGCCATGATGCGGCAGTTCTCGCCCAATGCACGCCTCTTCCTCGCCGCGTCATTCCTCGTCTCGTTCTCGACCGGCCTGGTGTACTTGCTGTTCAACCTCTACGTCTTGTCGCTCGGCCACGATCAGGCCCTCGTCGGGCTACTGGCCAGCCTCCCCTCGCTCGTCATCGCGGCCGCGGCAGTCCCGGCCGCGCTGCTTGTCCCGCGCCTCGGCTTCCGTCAGGCGCTCCTGATCGGACTCCTCGTGTACGCGCTCGCGCAGCTCGCATGGCTCGTCTGGCCCCTGCGCCCCGTCCTCATCGCTGGATCGATCGTCTCGGGACTCGGCAGCGTCCTTCTGTTCGGCGTCTCCTCGCCGCTGATGGTTGCAGCCAGCGATCCCTCGACGCGGACGCGCCTGTTCGGAGTCCAGTTCGCGCTCACGACGTTCGCCGCAGTCGTGGCCAGCGCGCTCGGCGGCCAGCTCACGCGTGCCTTTGGGCGGGGTGTCGCCGGATCGAGCGCCGGCTACCGCGGCGTCCTCCTCCTCGCTACTGCCCTCGCCGTCTGCGCAGTCGTCCCGATCCTGCGTCTCCGTGGCATGGCCCCCGCGCCCCGCGCGGAGCGGCCGCCCCGCGGCCACTGGCGACCGTACGGGCCGACCCTGGCCAAACTCCTCGCGCTGCAACTCGCCGGATCGCTCGGCGCCGGCATGACCATGCCCTTTCTCAACGTGTTCTTCCGTGTGCGGTTCGGGGCCTCGGACGCCACGCTCGGCCTGCTCTTCGCCATGTCGTCGCTGCTCACGGGCTGCGCGGGCCTGGTCGCGCCGGGGGTCGCGGCGCGGTGGGGCAAGGTGCGCGCCATCGTCGTGAGCCAAGCCCTCTCGATCCCCCTGCTCCTCGCGATGGGCCTGGCGCCCGTCTTCGGTGCCTCGGCGGGCAGCTTCCTTGTGCGCACAGCGCTGATGAACATGAGCTCGCCATTGTTCGCCGCGTACGCGATGGGCATTGTCCCCTCTTCCGTGCGCCCGCTGGCGGCGAGCCTGCTGATGCTTGCCTGGAACGCCGGCTGGGCCATCTCGGCGTGGATCAGCGGACACGTCCAGCTCGCGGCGGGCTTCACGCCGCTGTTCGTCGTGACGGCGACGCTCTACTCCGTCTCCATCGCCATGACGCACGGGTACTTCCGCCGCGTCCACGAGCTGCGGGAGTCTACGTCGGGGGAGGCGTGACCTCGGGATCCGCGGCAGTGGTCGCGTCCGGCGCCGGCGGCGCGGCATGCGGCGCGGGCGCCGCGTGGAAGCGTCCGATCGTCCGGTAGCGCGCAAACCGCCGCGCGAGGCGCTCGTCAGCGGGGATCGCCTCCAGCTCCGCGAGCCGGCGGACCAGCTCGGCCTTGAGCGCCGCGGCGGTCTTCGCGAGATCTCGGTGCGCACCGCCGATCGGCTCGCCGACCACGCCGTCGATCAACCCCTGCGCCAGCAGCCGGTCGGCCGTCATCTGCAGCGCGGCCGCGGCCTCTTTGGCCTTCTCTTTGTCTTTCCAGAGGATCGACGCCGCCCCCTCCGGTGAGATGACGGAGAAGATGGCGTTCTCCAGCATCAGGACGCAGTCCGCGAGCCCGATGGCCAGCGCGCCTCCCGAGCCGCCCTCGCCGATCACCACGGCCACCGTTGGCACGCGCGTTCCAGCCATCGCTTGCAGGCTCTCGGCGATCGTCGCCCCGACGTTCTGCTCTTCGGCCTCGAGCCCGGGGTACGCGCCCGGCGTGTCAATCAGGGAGATCAGGGGAAAGCGGAACCGGTCGGCCAACTCGATCGCCCGCCGGGCCTTGCGGAACCCCTGGGGCCGAGGCATCCCGAAGTACCGCTCTTTGTTCTCCTCGGTGGTGCGCCCCTTCTGTTGTGCGAGCACGACGACCGAGCGGCCGTCGAGGCGCGCCAGGCCTGCCAGAAGCGCGCGGTCATCCCCAGTAACGCGATCCCCACGGAGCTCGTAGAAGCCTTCGAACGCCGCCTCGAGGTAGTCGAGCGCGTACGGGCGCTTGGGGTGGCGCGCGAGCTTGACGCGTTCCCAGTCGGAGAGGCTGGCGTAGAGCTTCTGCCGCAGGTGCTGCAGCTTCTCCTCGAGGCGCGCAATCTCCTTGGACAGATCGATGCCGTCGACCGCGTTCAGCTGACGCAGCTCCTCGATCTTCGCCTCCAGGAGGTCCAGAGTTCGTTCGTCGCTCATCGCGCCCCTACCGAGAAGAAGCGAAGCGCCTGGGCAAGCTCCTCGCGCAGCTCCTCGCGCCGCACAACACGGTCAATCTGGCCGCGTTCGAGGGCAAAGCTCTCGGTCTGGAAGTGCTCGGGCAGGTCCTGGGACAGGGTCTGCTGGATGACCCGTCGGCCGGCGAAGCCGATCAGCGCGCCTTTCTCGGCGATGAGGATGTCCCCCAGAGCGGCGATCGACGCCTGGACGCCGCCCGACGTCGGGTAGGTCATGACCGACAGAAACGGCAGCCCGGCCTCGGCGAGGCGCCGCCGCACGGTCACCGTCTTGGCCATCTGAAAGAGCGAGAACATGCCCTCCTGAATCCTCGCGCCCCCGGACGACGAGACCAGGACGAACGCCCGCCGTTCGGCGATCGCCGCCTCGATCGCACGACAGATGTGCTCGCCCATCACCGAGCCCATGCTGCCGCCGATGAACCGAAAGTCCATCACCCCGAGCGCGACGGGAATCCCCTCGATCGCTCCACGACCGATCACCATCGCGTCCAGGAGCCCCGTCTTCTCGTGCGCCTCGCGCAGCCGCTCGGCGTACGGCTGGCTGTCGGCAAACGCTAGGGGATCGTCCGTCATCAACCGCTCGGTGAGGTCCTCGAAGGTCCCCGGATCGAGCAGGGACTCGATCCGCTCCTGGGCCGTGAGGAAGAAGTACTCGCCGCAGTTCGGGCACACGTTGTTGTTCTCCCGAACCCGGCGCTTGAACACGAGTTCGCCGCACGACTTGCACTTCATCCACAGGCTGTCGTCGGCCTCTCGATCGACGCGGATCCTGAGGTACTGCCGTTCCTTGAACAGCGACATCCTAGCTTCCCCCTCGCACGGTTCCGGAGACGCCACGCCCGCGCCTTGCACGCCCGGCAACCCTCTCCAGACCGCCCGAGAGCACGGTGCCCGTGGACACGAACATCGAGATCGCGTCTTCAACGGACATGTCGAGGGGCATCACGCTCCGCCGCGGCACGACGAACAGCCGGCCGCCGAGCGGGTTGGGGCAATTGGGGAGGTAGACGACGACGCACTCCTCTCCCACGGCGCGCGCCAGCTTGCCCGGGTTTTCGTTGGTCACAACCCCCACAGCATACGTTCCCGGCTGAGGAAACTCGACCAAGACCACCTGTTTGAACGCGTCGGCCCGCGTGCGGCCGAACAACGCGTTCACAAACTGGCGGAACGTCCCAAACACGCGTCGGACGCCGGGTACGGCGAGGACGGCCTGCTCAAAAGACGCCTGGAGGGCGCGGCCAACGACGTTTCGCGTCACCACCCCCACGACGAGGATGAGGGCAAAGAGCAGGACGATGCCCAGGCCGGGGATCCAGTGCCCGAGGGCGCGCTCGATCGCATCGCCGATCGGGCGTCCCTTGCCGAGGAGGCTATCAAGCGCAACGTAGAGGATCCAGAGGATGTATGCCGTGGCGCCGATCGGCAGGATCGCGAGCAGACCGCTGACAAAGGTCGCGCGAAGCCAGTGCAAGAGTCGCCTCTTGGTCCCGTCCCCCCGTCGGCACGGGCCGACCAAGCATTATAGGGATTCTCGTATGATGGGCGCATGACAGCACGCCGCCGGAAGCGCGTCCGCGTCGTCGTGGCCGCCCTCGCCGGGCTCCTCACGCTCTACGCCGGCGCGGTGGCCGTCCGGGTCCTCTACCCATACGGCTGGCTCGACCTGGTCAGCGCGCAGGCGGCGGCGACGCGGCTCGACCCGGCGCTCGTCTGCGCCGTCATCCGCGCCGAAAGCCGCTTCCGGCCCGGGGCGGAGTCGCCGCGCGGCGCGCGCGGCCTCATGCAGCTCATGCCGGAGACCGCAGCGTGGATCGCCGCGCGCGACGGGCTTCTCGCCGGCGACCTGTTCGACCCTGAGACCAACCTGCGCTTGGGCACCCACTACCTGCGCTACTTGCTCGACCGCTACGAGAGCGTGGAGCAGGCACTCGCCGCGTACAACGCCGGCCCGTCGCGCGTCGACCAGTGGATCGCCGCGAGCGCGCCGGGGTACGCCGAGACCGAGGCGTTCGTGCGCCGCGTCCGGCGGAGCGTCGGCGTCTACCGCATCGTCCTCGCGGCCCCCTTCCTCGTCTCGATCACGCCCGCGCTACCTCTGTAGCGTTGCAGGTTGCCGCGCTGTGGGCTAGGATCAGGGCCGCTGTCTTACACCCCGCAACAGGAGGTCCAAACGTGTCGGAGGCGAAGAAGTGGGTCAGGAAAGACCCAAACCGAGAGAATGTCTTCTGGCCCACGGACGAGATGAAGAAGGGCGCGTGGGTCTCGGACGAGGCGATCTACCAGAAAGCGGCGGCGGATCCCGTGGCCTTTTGGTCCAAGTTCGCCGAGGAGCTTCACTGGTTCAAGAAGTGGGACAAGGCGTACGACTTCGCGCCGCAGGCCTACAGGTGGTTCGTCGGCGGCAAGACGAACCTGTCCTACAATTCGCTCGACCGGCACCTCCAGGCCGGGCACGGTGACCGTCTGGCCATCATCTGGGAGCCCGAGCCGCTGGAGGAGAAGATCGTCCGCCTCACGTACAAGGAACTCCACGAGCGCGTGTGCAAGTTCGCCAACGGCCTGAAGTCGCTCGGAGTCAAGAAGGGCGATCGCGTTGGCATCTACATGCCGATGATCCCCGAGGCCGTCATCGCCATGCAGGCCTGCGTCCGCATCGGCGCCGCGCACAGCGTCGTCTTCTCGGCGTTCAGTCCCGAATCGCTGCGCGACCGCATGGAAGACGCCGGCGCGAAAGTCGTCATCACTGCCGACGGCTACTACCGCCGCGGCAAGGCCATCGACCTGAAGAAGGCCGCCGAGCTGGGATGCGAAGGGACGAAGGTCGAGAAGATCGTCGTCGTGAAGCGCCTCGACGGCTCCGCGCCGATGAAGCCCGGGCGCGACGTGTGGTACCACGACCTCGTCGCCAAGGCGTCGGCCGAGTGCCCGGCCGAGGAGCTGGACGCCGAGCACCTGTCGTTCCTCCTCTACACGTCGGGGACGACGGGCAAGCCGAAGGGCATCATGCACACGACCGGCGGGTATGCCGTGCAGTCCTACGCGACGGCCAAGTGGAACTTCGACATGCACCCCGGGGACATCTACTGGTGCACGGCCGACGTCGGCTGGGTCACCGGCCACACCTACATCAACTACGGCCCGCTCATGAACGGCGTCACGTCGTTCATGTACGAGGGCTCCCCCGACATGCCCGACTACGGCCGGATGTGGGCGATCATCGAGAAGCACAAGATCACGCAGCTCTACACGGCGCCGACGTTGATCCGCATGCTCCTCAAGCAGGGCGACGAGTGGCCGGCCAAGCATGACCTCTCTAGCCTGCGCATCCTGGGCACCGTCGGCGAGCCGATCAACGTCGACGCCTGGATGTGGTACTTCGAGAAGATCGGCCAGGGCCGCTGCCCGATCATCGACACGTGGTGGCAGACCGAGACCGGCGCGAACATGGTCAACAATCTTCCCGGCATCGGGCCGTTCATTCCGACCGTGGCCGGCCGCGGATTCCCGGGCGTCTTGGGCGACATCCTCGACTCGGGCGGTCAGTCCATGAAGGTCAACGAGGGTGGCTACCTGGCGATCTTCAGCCCGTTCCCGCCCGCCTTGACGCGCGGCATCTACGGCGACATGGAGCGGTTCAAGAACCAGTACTTCTCGGACTACGGCCCGGAGCGCTATTTCACAAGCGACGGCGCACGCAAGGACGAGATGGGCAACTTCCGCATCACGGGCCGCGTCGACGACGTCATGAACGTCGCCGGACACCGCCTGGCGACGGCCGAGGTCGAGAGCGCGCTGGCCCAGAATGACAAGGTCAGCGAGGTCGCCGTCGTGTCGAAGCCGCACGACCTGAAGGGCGAGGTTCCGGTGGCGTTCGTCCTGTTGCGTAGGGGGATCGAGCCGTCGGAAGAGATCCGCAAGGACCTCCTGGCGACCGTGAACCGCGTCATCGGCCCCACAGGTCGGCCGGAGGAGATCGTCTTCGCGCACGACGTTCCGAAGACGCGCAGCGGCAAGATCATGCGCCGCATCCTGAAGGCGCTCGTTCGCGACGAGCCGGTCGGCGACCTGACGACGCTCCTCAACCCAGAGACGGTCGAGGAACTGAAGAAGGCCGTGGGCTACAAGGGCTAGTCCGTTGGGACGGCCCGCGCACGAAGAACGCGAGCGGGGACCGGGTGGGTCCCCGCTCCTCTCTTGGAGGGTTGGCATGACGGAGGAGAGGGTCTTTGGCATGAAGCCGGAGGCCGGCCGCTGGGTGTTCGTCCTGGTCGGTCTGCTGATGAACGTCTGTCTCGGCGCGGTCTACGCGTTCAGCGTGTTTCGCAAGCCGCTCGAGAGGGTTGTGGAGGAGGGAGGCTGGGGCCTTACCGCTACGCAGAGCGGGCTGCCGTTCATGGTGTTCCTTGCGGTGTTCGCCGCGTTCATGGCGCTCGCCGGGGGACTCGTGTCGTCGTGGGGGCCGCGGAAGACGAGTCTCCTCGGCGCCGTCCTCGTCGGAGCAGGGTGGATCCTCGCCGGGTTCGCGCCCGACATCCTCTGGCTCACGGTCTTCTACGGCGTCATCGGCGGCTCGGGTGTCGGCATTCTCTACGGCTGCCCTATTGCCGTCGCCGCAAAGTGGTTCCCTGACAAGAAGGGACTCGCCGTCGGGCTGACCCTGGCCGGGTTCGGTTTGTCGGCGCTGCTGATGGCGCCGCTCATGTCGAGCACGATCGCGATGGCGTCGATCGGTGTGTCGAGGACCTTCATGTACTTCGGCATCGCCTTCCTCGTCGTCCTCCTCGGGCTATCGTTCGGTCTTCGGAACCCGAAGGACGGCTGGAGACCGGCGGGTTGGACGGGACCGAAGGCGAAGGGCGGCGCGACCGTCGAACTCGACCGCGCCCAGATGCTGAGGACCCCGTCGTTTTACGCGCTGTGGGGCTCGTACATCATCGGCTGCCTCGCCGGGCTGATGGCCATCGGCATCGCCGCGCCGGTCGGCCGCGAGGTCGCGCTGCTCACCCCCGAGGCCGCCGCGATCGCTGTGTCGGTGTTCGCCGTGTTCAACGGCATCGGCCGCCCGCTCTACGGTTGGCTGACAGACAAGATCACGCCCAAGGGGACGGCGCTTCTCTCATTCGCGCTCATCCTCGGCGCCTCGGCGCTCCTCTACTTCGCCGGGCAGGGCAGCTCACTCGTTTATTTCGTCGCCTTCTCGGTTCTGTGGCTCAACCTCGGCGGCTGGCTCGCCATCGCCCCGACGGCCACGGCGACCTTCTTCGGCGCCAAGCACTACGCCAAGAACTACGGCATCGTGTTCACAGCCTACGGCATCGGCGCGATCGCCGGGAACCTGCTCGCCGGCCTGATCCACGACACCGCTGGCGGGTACCTGCCGGTTTTCGTGCCGGTGATGGCGCTGGCCGGACTCGGTCTCGTCGTCGCGCTCTTCGGCATGAAGGGCCCAGCGGCTCCGCCCGCCGTAAGCAAGAAGTAGACGTCCAGCCGAACGATGATGCGCGGGGCGTCCACCAGGGCGCTCCGCGCTTCTCTTTCGGCCGGGCTCTGGCCCGAAGCCGCGGTCCGCGATACGCTCCGGTGCTGGAGGGTAGGAGATGGCAAAGAGCCCAGGGAATTTGGTCTGGATCGACCTGGAGACGACCGGCCTCGACCCCGAGTCCCGCGTCATTCTCGAGATTGCCTGCCTCGTCACAGACAAGGACCTGGACGAGGTCGGCGACGGAATCGATCTCGTCGTCCACCAGGAGGGCCACGCCATCGGGCAGCTTGACCCGTGGTGCACCCGGCAGCACGCAGCCAGCGGCCTTCTCGAGGCGTCGCGCGCTTCCACCGTCTCGCTCACGGAAGCGGAAGCCGAGGCGCTGGCCTACGTGAAGCGCTACTGCCTGTCGAAGAAGGCCCCGCTCTGCGGCAACAGCGTGTGCTTCGACCGCCGCTTCCTGATCCGTCACATGCCGAAACTGGAGACGTACTTGCACTACCGCAACGTCGACGTCAGCTCGATCAAGGAGCTCGCCCGCCGCTGGCGCCCGGCCGTTGCCGAGACGATGACCAAGAGATCGCGCCACCGCGCGCTCGACGATCTGCGGGAGTCGATCGCCGAGCTGCGCCTCTACCGCGACGCGTTCTTCAAGGAGCCCGCATGAGTGAGCACATCCCATGGGAGGACATCGCGACGGCGCGCGGGCGCATTGTGCCTTTCGCGCATCGAACCCCAGTCCACACGTCGCGGCTTCTCGACGCCGCCTGCGGGTCGGCCGTCTTCCTCAAGTGCGAGAATCTCCAGCGCACGGGCTCGTTCAAGTTCCGCGGCGCGGTGAATGCCGTGGCTGCCCTCTCGTCCGCCGATCGATCGCGCGGCGTCGTCGCCGACTCGAGCGGCAACCACGCGCAAGCTCTGGCCCTGGCAGCATGTCTCCATCAGGTGAAGGCGACGATCGTCATGCCCGAGAACGCGAATCCCGCCAAAGTCAAAGCGACGCGTGGGTATGGCGCCGACATTGTCTTCTGCCCTCCTACCCACGAGGGACGTCGTGCGGCTGTGGAACGCCTCGTAGAAGACGCTGATGCCGCCTACGTTTCGCCGCACGACGATCCGTTCGTGATCGCCGGGCAGGCCACCGCGGCGTGCGAGCTGATGGAGGATGTGCCCAACCTGGACGTGATCCTTGCGCCCCTCGGGGGGGGCGGCCTCCTCTCCGGGACGTTGCTCGCGGCGCGCCACATGCGCCCGAAAGTGAGGGTCATCGGCTGCGAGCCCACCGGGGCCGACGACGCGGCGCGCTCGCTTCGGTCCGGCGAGCGGATCACCGACTTCGTTCCGCACACCGTGGCCGACGGACTCCGGACGCCGCTCGGCAGGTTGCCGTTCGAGATCCTGCGCCAGCAAGCGCTCGACGAGATCTTCCTCGTCTCTGAAGACGAGATCCTCGCCGCCCTGCGCTTCGTCTGGGAACGCGCCAAGCTCGTGATCGAGCCGTCCGCCGCCGTCGCCGTCGCGCCGCTCTTGTTCGGCAAGCTCGCCGCGTCCGGACTGCGCGTCGGCGTCATCCTGTCCGGCGGCAACGTCGACTTCGGCCCCTTCTTCGCAACGCTGCAAGGAGCCTCGTGACCCAGCAAAGACTCGACGCCTACTGCGGCCTGTACTGCGGCGCCTGCCTTGTCTACCAGAGCACCCGGACCGGCGACGTCGCGGCGGCGGCGGCAACACTCGGCCGGCCAGAGGAAGGCATCGCCTGCGACGGCTGCCGCTCCGGCCGGGTGACCGGCGCGTGCCGCAGCTGCTTCTATCGAGACTGCCCGACCGGCAAGGGGTACGCGTCCTGCGCGGCGTGCCCTGAGATGCCGTGCGGCGCGCTCAAGGACCTCCAGACGCGCAGGCCTCACCTGGTCGAGATCGTCCGGAACCTCGAACAGATCCGCGCCGCCGGCCCTGAGCGCTGGTGCGCGGACCAAGCCAAGCGTTGGACGTGCCCATCGTGCGGGAAGGCCACGTGGTGGTACGAGACGGCGTGCGCCAGGTGCGAAAGCGCTGTCCCGTCCGGCTATCCGGTGTCGGGGTGGCGCTAGAGCCTCCCGCTGCCTATCCTGTCCGGAACCGACTCCTCGGAGGTCGCCGTGACGCCACGATTTGCCGTCGATCATTCCATTCTGTCGCCGGAGGCGCTGACCACGGAGATCCTTCCGCGGTTCGGCATCCGGGCCGCCCGCGTCGTCTTCTTTCAGAGCGGCTTCAATGACACGTACCGCGTCGAGTCGCGTGACGGGCAGGTCTACTTCCTCCGCGTGTATCGCCACGGCTGGCGGACGCGCGAGGACGCGCTGTATGAACTCGACGTCCTGGAGGCCTTGCGCGAGAAAGGGATCCGCGTTGCCTTCCCGCTCGCATCGCGACATGGCGGCTTCCTCGAGGAAGTCGCCGCCCCCGAAGGCACGCGAGGGGTCGCCGTGTTCGTGTCTGCGCCGGGGCAGGAGCTGGAGTACGGCAGCGACCCAGCCCCCCTCGCGCGTCGCTACGGTGAGGCCGTCGCGGCCATGCACAACGCGCTCGAGGGTTTCGCGAGCCCGCACCCGCGCTTCGTCATCGACCTTCGCCATCTCATCGACGAGCCGCTCGAGCGCGCCGAGCCCCACGCATCGCGATGGCCGGAGAATTGGGACTACCTCCGTCGGTTCGCCGCCGCCGTCCGGCAAGCCCTCGTCGCGCTCCCGGAAGCGAGCCTCGAACGCGGCGTGTGTCACGGGGATCTCCAGTGCTACCACGCGCACGTTGACGAGGCCGGACGGCTCACCTTCTTCGACTTCGACTGCGGCGGCCAGGGGTTCCGCGCCTACGACCTCGCCGTGTTCCGGTGGTGTGCGCGGCTCCAAGGGCAGGAGGAGACGCGCTGGCCGGCCTTCCTCTCCGCCTACCGCGCCGCGCGCGCGGTCAGCGAACTCGACGTCTCTGCCATCCCCCTTTTCGTCTGCGCGCGGCACATCTGGCACATCGGGGTTCACGCGCAGAACGTCTCCCACTGGGGATGCGGTGATCTCAACGCCGGCTACTACGGGCCACGCGTCGCGGCGCTCCGCGCTCTGGCCAACGACTACAGGATCGGGGTCTGACTGACAGCCGATCGCCCCGCGGCAGCCGCCGTCGTCCCGCACGGCCTGCTGCACCCTCCGCACCCTCAGCGTGCCGCCCGGCAGGCTGACTCGTTACGACCTCCGACACCGTCCGCAGCGAGCTCCACGAACTCGCCTGGCGCACCCCTTGCACGGTCCGCGCTCTCGAGTAGACTATGAATGAACGTTCATTCACCGGGAGGCGAGCGTGGCCGTCGAGGCGCACAAGCAAGACCTGATCCGCGATGCGGCAATCCGCGTGTTCGCCCGCAAGGGGTTCCACGCGACGCGGGCGGAGGAGATTGCCGAGGAAGCCGGGATCGCCGTCGGGACGATCTACAACTACTTCGAGAGCAAGGCGCAGATTCTCTTATCCATCTTCGAACGTGAGTTCGACGAGGAGGTCGGCCTCTACGAGTCGCTGGCGCAGAGCGGCATCTCGGTGCTCGAGCGGTTCCGCGAGATTCTCCGCGTGCACTTCGCGCGCCTCGCCGAGTCGCGGGATCTGGCGGTGGTGCTGGTCCGCGAGCGCTACAACGGATCCGGCGAGATCGGCGACGCCATGGCCAAGATGCAGCGCAAGATGCTCGACCGAATCGAGCGCCTTCTCCAAGACGGCATTCAGGAGGGCTGGCTGCGCGCGTGCAACGTCCGCATGATCGCGCCCGCCCTGTTCGCCGTGGTTCAGTCGATCGGCGAGACGGCGATGATCTACCCGGAGTCGCAGCAGAAGGCGTTCCTCGCCAAGGCGCCGGAAGAGCTGGCCAGCCTGTTGTGGAGCGGGCTGGGAGAGGCCGGCCAAGGAGTGACCCCGTGACGCGCGGCGGCTCGACGGTGGCGGCCATCCTGGTGATCGTGCTCCTGGCTCGCATCGCCCGGGACCTCGGTGCGGCGCAGGCGCAGAACAGCGAGGGCGCGGCGACCGACGCGCCCACCCGGGAGGTGGGGTAATGCAGCGCTTCACGGGCTGGGTCGTCGACCACGCCGGGTTCGTGCTCGTCGTCGTCTGCGCGCTGACGCTGGGCTTCCTCGTCTTCATCCCCAGGATCGAGCTGCAGACGGACTTCGGCAAGTACCTGCCCGACGACGCCCGTGCGGTCCAGCTGATGCGCAATGCCGAGCGGCTGTTCGGCTCACAGGAGTTCTTCATGGTTCTCGTCGAGACGCCGGACACGGTGTTCCGCGTCGAGACGATCGCGCAGATCCACGAGATGGAGCTCGAGTTCCAGGGCCTGCGCGAGATCGACCAGGTGATCGGTCCGACGACGGCCACGGTGATCTCGGCGTCCGGCGACCGGATCTCGGTCGAGAACGCGGCGGAGCTGCTGCCGGAAACGCCGCAGGACGTGGAGGTCTTCCGCCAGAAGGTTCTCGGGGATCGCAACCTGCGGGGATACATCTTCGCCCCCAACGAACGCGCGGCGGGGATCATCCTCAAGCCGAGCCCCTATCTCGAGGACACGTCAACGCTCGTCGCCGCGGTGGAAGAGATCGCGGACCGCCACGCGAGCGAAGGGTTCACCGTCTACGTCGGCGGGATCGCCCCGCTGCGCGCCGCGATCGGCGACAGCATGATGCGCGACATGATCCTGCTCACGCCGCTCGTCCTGCTGATCATGGAGCTTCTTGTCTTCTTCGCCTTCGGGACCGGGCGCGGCGTGGCCCTGCCGTTCCTGTTGATGACGTTCACAACGGTCTGGACGGTCGGCCTGATGGTGCTCGTGGGGGTGCCGCTCACCGCGTTCTCGTTCTTCATGCCCGTCATGCTGATCACGACGAGCAAGGCCTACGCCATCTTCACCGTGAACCGCTACTACGAGGAGGTGGAGCACAACGTCCTCTCGCGCCGCGAGGTCGTGATTCAGACGATGCGCGACATGGCCAAGCCGCTCTCGATGGACGCGCTGGCCGAGATCACGGGGTTCTTATCTCTGCTCGCGGCCAGCCTCTGGCCGCAACGGACGTTCGGGCTGTTCATCGCCATCGGCATCGCGTTCACGCTGCTCCTCAATTTCGTCCTGCTCCCGGCCATCCTCGCCATCCTGCCGCTGCCGAAGAAGCACCGGGACTACGGACATGGCTGGCTTCCCAACGCGCTCGTCCGCTTCGGGCGAGCGATCGCGCGCCACCGCGTCTTGGTGCTCGTCCTGTCCGCGGCGACGCTGGTCGCCTTCGCCGTCGCCATCCCGCGGCTCGTCGTCGACACCACGCCGGGCGCATACCTTGGAGACCGACACCCGGCGATGGACGCCATGCACGCCCTCGATCGCAACTTCGGCGGCAGCTCGCAGCTGTCACTTCACGTGGCGACGGGGCGCGCGAACGGGTTGAAGGAGCCGGCTGTCTTGTCCGCCGTCGTCAAGCTCCAGGAGTTTATCGAGGCGCAGCCAGAGTACGGCCACAGCATCTTGTCGCTCGCAAACGTGGTGCGCGAGATGAACCAGAAGTTCCACGGCGACGACCCGGCGCACTACGTGATCCCGGACGACCCAAAGCTCGCAGCCCAATTGCTGACGCTGTTCACGTTCTCTGGCGGCGAACTGTGGAACATGGCGACGCCGGACTTCTCCCAGGGCGAGTTGGTGGCGCGCATCGACGTGACGGGCACGGCGCAGATCATCGCACTGGCCGAACGCGTGAAAGCGCACGCGGCGACGCTGTTCGCCGACCTGGCGACCGTGGAGCTCGTCGGCGTCGAGCAAGCGTGGGCGTCGCTCGCCCAGGAGACCGTGCCGAACACGGCGCTGACGCTCGCCATCGCCCTCGCTGCCGCGTTGGTCATCGTCACCGTCTTGCTTCGCTCCCTCGTCGCCGGCCTTGTCGCGGTGTCACCGATGATCCTGACGATCGTCATCAACCTCGGCACGATGACGTATGCCGGCTTCCCGCTCGACCTGGCGAGCCTGATGATCGGCTCGATCACCGTCGGCGTGGGCATCGACTACACCATCAACTTCATGGTGCGGTGGCGGACGGAGATGGTGCGAGGCCGCTCGCTGGAAGACGCGCACGAGGCCACGATGCGCACGATGGGCCGCGGGATCCTGTTCAACGCGCTCACGCTCACGGCAGGCTTCGCGATGTTCTACTTCTCGGCCTTCAACGGACTGCGCAACTTCGGTCTGCTCGTTAACCTCACCATGATCTGGTCGTTCTTCGGCTCGTTCATCGTCGTCCCGGCCCTCCTCCTCGTCCTCCGGCCGCGGTTTCTGACCGGACACAAGAGGAGGCCGCGCTCTCAGGCTACTACGCCCTCTGAGGAGGTCACCCCATGATGCACAGCAGGCGCCATCTCGGCTTGACGCTCGCTCTCGCGCTGGGCGCGCTCGCCCTCGCCGCGCCCCTCGCCGTCGCGCAGTCTCTCTCCGCCGTCGACATCCTGACGGCCATCGATGCCCGCGGCGGCATCACGGGCGTCGGGAGCCAAGTCGCGTACTTGTCGTTCCGGATTCAGGACCGCAACGGGTCCGTTCAGCAGGCGGCGTTCGTGTCGTTCGCCAAGACGTCCGCAGATCCGGCCGTCCCAGACGCCGGTCTGGTCTACTTCCTCGCGCCTCCGGCGGAGACCTGCGGAACGATCTTCCTGACGATCGACCGCAAGGTCCCGGGCGTCGCCACAGAGCTCCACCTCTACCTGCCGGCCCTCGGCCTGCCGAAAGAACTCGTCTCCAGCGGCGAGCGCAAGGGTTCCTTCGCCGGGTCGAACATCCAGTTTGACCAGATCGGCCGCAGCGAACTGGCCCAGAACTTCGCCGGCGAGATCCTCGGGGAGGCGAGTCTCGACGTCGCCGTCGACGGCGTCGCTCAGTCCCGCCGGGTCTACGTCCTCCATCTGACGGCGAATCCCACAACCAACCCCAAGGAGAGCTTTCCCGACCGCACGATCTGGGTCGACGCCGAAGGCTTCCTCGTCCTCGCCATGGAGAGCCGGAACAACCTCGGCAAGCTGCAAGACGTCTTGCGCGTCGCCGCGCTGGCGACCTTCCGCGAGCGGTTGGAGTACACCGAGATGACCGTGACGAACGTCCTCGATTCGAGCTCGACCACGGTAACCGTGCAGCACCGCGAGGACGTGGGCGAGTTGTCCGACGCCGTCTTCGACCCCGCCGCGCTCGCGCAGTTCGACCCGCGCAGCTACAACGCCGTCCTCACGGTCAAGATTCCGGATCCGGTCTGTCCGTAGCCCCCGCAGCGCGCGGGAAGGCCGCCGTCGCCCGCCCCGCGCGCTGTGCTAGACTCCGCTGGGGACGCGCATCGCGCCCGGGCAGGAGGCAGACGATGGCCGAGGAAAACGCAGTCGCGTGCTCTGTGCGCGAGTCGGTCGCGGCGTGCGAGGACGCCTGGTGGTCCGGAGCGTCGACCCTCCCAAACCTGCCGCGCGCCTACCCGCGCCGCGAGCAGCGAGCGCGCGAACGGGAACTGCACCTCCTCGTGAGCCGGCTCCTGGCTGAGCTCAAGCGTCCGCCGAAGACCCACAGCGAGCGCGCGGCCGTCGAAGCGCGCCTCTCCCTCGCCGGTCGCGCGTTCGCCCGGTCGTCGCTCGGCGTCGACGACGCGCACATGGATCTTCTCCTCCAGGGCGGGTTCACCCCGTGTGCGCGCGAGTTCGCGCGACGCGCCCGCGAGTTCGCACCCGCCATCCCGTTCGGCGACATCATCCAGGCCAGCCGCAACGTCTGGACGGTGAACGGCCTTCAGACGATGCTCGGGCTGCCCGTCCGGCTCACCCCGTCCGCCTTCGCGTACAGCATGCTCTACCCACTCACCGACAACCTGCTCGATGATCCCGCGGTCCCGGACGTCGACAAGGCGCGTTTCAACGAACGCTTCGGCCGCCGCATCGCCGGCGAATGGCTGGCCCCTGAGAGCCGGCTTGAGACGGATCTCTGGCGCCTGCTCGCCGAGATCGAGTCCGAACACGGACGCGCCGACGCACCGCGCGTCTATGAGAGCCTGCTCGCAATCCACGCCGCGCAGACACGGAGCGTGTCGCTCCTGTGCCGCGACGAGCCCCCATACGGCGTCGATGTCCTCGGGATCAGTCTGGAGAAGGGCGGCGCCTCGGTCCTCGCCGACGGCTACCTCGTCGCCGGCGACCTCGCCCCGCCCGACGCTACACTGTTCTTCGGCCTCGGCGCGCTCCTTCAGCTCGCGGACGACCTGCAAGACGCGGAAGAGGACGCACGGTGCGGCACCCTGACCGTCTTCTCGCAGGCCCTCGGCCGCTGGCCCCTCGACCGCCTGGTGTCGCGTCTGCTGTGGTTCCGAGCCTGGGTCTTGGAGCCGTTCCGTCCGAGCGACGCGCCCGGCGCGCGAGAGCTTGGCGACCTCATGCGCGGGGCCAGCTTGCAGATCGTTCTCGGCGCCGTCGCCGAATCGCCACGGCGGTTCACGGCCCGTTACGTCCGCGCGCTCGAGGCTCACTCGCCCTTCCGCTTCCCGGCACTCCTGCGGGAGCGACGACGCCTCGACGCGCGCCGCGTTTCCCTCCTCGGCCTCGCGGCTTCGGCGCTTGAGGACGGGGAGCCCGCGGCTACTCCCACTCGATCGTAGCCGGCGGCTTGCTCGTGATGTCGTACACCACGCGCCCGACGTCGGGGATCTCGCGCGTGATCCGCTGCGCCGCCTCGTCGAGCACGGCGTGCGGCAGGCGCGTCCAGTCCGCGGTCATGGCATCGACGCTCGTGACGGCGCGCAGAGCGATCACGTACCCGTAGCGCCGCTCGTCGCCGGCGACCCCCACACTGCGCACCGGGGTGAGCACCGCCAGCGCCTGCCAGGTCGCACCGTAGGCGTCGTGACGGCGGAGCGTCTCGATGAAGATCGCGTCCGCCTCACGCGCGATCCGCAGCCTCTCCTCCGTGACCTCGCCGAGAACGCGCACCGCGAGGCCCGGCCCGGGAAACGGATGGCGGAGGCAGAGCGGCTCGGGCAACCCCAACAGTCGCGCGAGCTCGCGGACCTCGTCCTTGAACAGCGTGCGGAACGGCTCGAGGAGCTCGAAGCCGAGCTTCGCGGGCAGCCCGCCGACGTTGTGATGGCTCTTGATGTTCGCCGCCCCCTCGCCGCCCGCAGACTCGATGACGTCGGGATAGAGCGTCCCCTGCCCGAGGAACCGGAACGGACCCTTCGCGCGCGCCACGTCGGCGAAGACCCCAACAAACTCCCGGCCAATCACGCGCCGCTTCGCCTCTGGATCCTCGATCCCGCGCAGCGCGGCCAAGAAACGGGCCGAGGCGTCGACGGTCTCGAGTTGCACGCCCAGCGGGCGCAGCCCAGCTTCAACCTCTTCCCGTTCACCCTTGCGCAGGAGACCGTGGTCGACGAAGACCGCCAGGTGCGACATGCCGGCGCGAGCCAGCAAGAGGGCGAGCGCCGACGAGTCCACGCCGCCCGAGACACCGACCAACACGCGCTCCCCGCCGGCACGCTCGCGGACGTACCCAAGCGCTCTGTCCAGCGACGCCTCCGGCGTCCAGTCCCGTTCGACGTCCGCCGCCGCAAGGAAGTTCTCGAGGATCCGTCCCCCGGACGGCGTGTGGACGACCTCGGGGTGGAACTGCACACCGACCCGACGCCCGTCGGGAGAGCTGACGGCGGCGTGCGGGTTGGAGGCCGTCGCCGCCAGGTCGCTCCAGCCCGCCGGGAGCCCGGCCACGGCGGTCGAGTGGCTCATCCACACCGGGACCGCGCCGTCGATGCCACGGAACAGCGGCCCCCGCGCGGAGGTCAACGCATCCGCGCCATACGAGCGGGTCCCAGTGTCGCGCACCTCGCCCCCGGACTCCTGCACCAGCAGCTGCATGCCGTAGCAGATGCCGAGAACAAACAGGTCGGACGCCCACAGGCGCGGATCGGGCCTCGGAGCGCCCGGCTCGAAGACCGTTCGCGGCCCACCGGAGAGGATGACTGCGCGCGGCGCTTCGGCGAGGATCCGCTCGAACGGCGCGGCGCCGGGAAGAACGACTGAGTAGACGCCCAACTCTCGCACGCGGCGCGCGATGAGTCGCGTCGTCTGCGAGCCAAAGTCGAGGATGACAACGCTCATGCCGCTCCCAGACCTACTTGTACTTCTCCGTGCTCCCGCCGTACACGACCCCGCGGCGCTCCTCGCTGCGGTCGGTGGCGGGGGGCGGCGCCGGCGCCATCGCCGCGATGCGCGCGTACAGCGCGTCGGACATCTCGACCCGCACGGCAGTCAGCGAGGCCTCGAGCTGCTCCACGTTGCGCGCCCCGAGAATGGGCGCCGTCATCGCCGGGTGCGCTTTGACCCAGGCGATGGCGAGAGCCGCCGGGGGCAACGACAGCTCGCGCGCCAGTGCGACCAAGGCGTCAGCAGTCTGGTAGTACCCCTCGTCGGCGTAGCGCGCAGCGTACATCCGGTTCTCCACGAGACGCCCGCGTTCCGGCCGCCGGCCTTGCCCGTACTTGCCGGAGAGGAGGCCACCACCCAAGGGGCTGTAACTCATGACCCCTAGCCCCGCCGCCTGCGCCAGCGGCAGGATCTCGACCTCCGCCTGGCGCTTCACCAGGCTGTACATCGGCTGGACGCAGGCGAACGCCGGGAGCGCTTCGCGCGCCGCGACGCCGAGGGCCGCGGCGATCTGCCACGCCGCCCAGTTGCTGGCCCCAACGTAGAGCGCCTTGCCCTGCCGAACGACGATCTCGAGGGCTCGCAGCGACTCCTCGATCGGCGTCGCCGGGTCAAACGCGTGTACGAAAAGGATCTCGACGCGATCGGTTCCGAGTCGCCGCAGACTCGCCTCGACGGAGGCGACGACGTGACGCCGAGACAGGCCTTGATCCTTGGGGTCGGCCCCCATCGGAAAGCCGACCTTCGTCGTGATCGCGACGCGCTCGCGCTCGCCGGCGATCAGTCGACCGAGGATCTCCTCGGCGCGGCCCGCGGAGTAGACGTTCGCGCAATCGAAGACGTCAATCCCGGCATCGCGCGCGCGGCGATAGACTGCGGCGGACCCGGCCTCGTCGGTCATGTCGCCGAACGACATGGTCCCGAGGCAAAGCTCCGAGACGCGAAGCCCCGTCTGACCCAACAGCTTGTGTTCCATGGTCACCCCCAGCCGGCGACCATCATAGCGCGCGCCCGCGTTCAGCGTCCCTCGCGCCGCCCGCGCGCAGGACCCGCTAGGTAGCCCATCCGCCCTGGCCACGCCGGCCCCGGGGTCCAACGCGCGAATCGTCGAAACCCGGCGAGCGTGATCCCATCGACTTGACCGAGTCTCAAGGCCCTGCTACGCTCGCGGCGCCGCGGCGACGCGCGAGATCGATCTCCCGGCGAAGGACGCGACGCGCATGAAGGTCTGCCTGTTTCTGGAGGGTGCGGAGTTCCTCGCTCCGTCAGGGTTCCCCGGCGCGTTCCGCAACCACTTCGCTGCCCTCGGACGCGCCGGGATTGAGGCGACCACCAACCCGAACGAGCCGCACGACGTCTTGCACGTCGAGTGGTTCGGACCCCGGTCGGTACGCCAGATCTACCGCGCCCGACGGCGCGGAACAAAGGTCGTCGTCCACGCGCACAGCATCGGCGCGTTCGACCTGCACCACAGCTGGACGTTCTCCACCCAGATCGCGCCCTTCTACGAGATGTACCTCCACTGGGTGTACCGCCGCGCCGATTGCCTGTTCACGCCCGGCCCCCGCGCCAAAGACATGTTGCTGGCCAAGGGCTTCGAGCGGGTCGCCGTCGTCTCGAACGGTGTCGACCGCGAGCGCTTCCAGTACCGCCCCGAGGCCCGCGAGGAGAACCGGAGACGCCTCGGCCTCGAGCGGTTCGCCGTCTACGCGGCCGGCAACCTCTTCCCGCGCAAAGGCGTGGTCGACTTTCTCGACGTCGCCGAGCGCGTTCCGGAGGTCGACTTCATCTGGTACGGGCAGCGCTGGAGTCGGATTGTCTCCTTCGCGCCGCGGATGCAGTCGCGGATCGACCGCCGGTCGGGCAACGTGTTCCTGCCGGGTTTCGTGCGCGACACGGCCGGCGCGTTCAGCGCCGCCGACGCGCTGTTCTTCCCCAGCCTCGGCGAGAACCAGCCGATGGTCGTCCTCGAGGCCGCGTCGCTGCGCCGCCCGCTCTTGCTGCGCGACCTCCCGGAGTACGACCGCTGGATGCGCAAGGGCGACGAGTACCTGGCCGCTGACTCTGTCGACGGTTTCGTGCGCGAGATCCGGCGGCTGGCGAGCGACGCCGGCGAGCGCGAGCGGCTGGCGGCCGCCGCGGACGCGCTGGCCGAAGCCCATCGGCTGGACCTCGTCGGGCAGCGTCTGCGGACGCTGTACGAGGCCGTCCTCGACGACCGCGACGTCGACTAGCTCCGCCTATCCAACGTGCGTCTCGTCGTAGACGATCTGGCCGCCGATCCAAACGCGCTCGACGCGCGCGTGCGGGATGTCGAACGGATGTGCTGACAGGATGGCAAGGTCAGTGTCCTTGCCCGGAGCGAGCGAACCCACCCGATCGTCGATGCGCAGGATCTCCGCCGGCGTGCGCGTGATGGCGCGCAGCGCCTCGCGCTCGTCCATGCCCTCACTGACCGCGACCGCGGCGTTGAGGGTGAGGTACCGGGTCGCCGACCCCTCGTCCGTCTGCAGCGCGACCCTGACGCCGGCCTTGGCCAAGATCCCGGCATTGCGCGGCGTCAGCTCTCGCAGTTCGAGCTTCAGGCGGGAGAACAGGATGGATCCGACGATGCAGGGGATCCCCTTCTCGGCAATGAGATCGGCGACCTTGTAGCCCTCCGTGGCGTGGATCAAGACCAGATCGAGGTTGAACTCCTCGGCCAGCCGAATCGCCGTCACGATGTCGTCAGCACGATGGGCGTGGATGTGGGTCGGGATCTCGCGCGCAAGGGCGCTGGCGAGAACCTCGAGACGTAGGTCTCGGTCGAACGGCTCGGGACGAGTCGTCCCCTTGCGGCGCGCGGCAAACCCGGCCCCCTTCTCGACGTGACGGGCCGCCCGCTCTGCGTAGATCCGCGCTCGGTTCAGCGCCTCGCGCAACACGGCGGCAGTCCCCATGCGCGTCGAGGGGGCCTTCTTCTGCTCGCCGTAGACGCGCTTGGGGTTCTCGCCGAGGGCCATCTTGAGGGCTCCCGGGGCCCGCACGAGCATGTCGTCGACCGTGCGCCCCGCCGTCTTGACGATGGCCGTCTGGCCGCCCACGACGTTGCCGCTCCCAGGGCTTGTGTTGATCGTCGTCACCGCGGCACGGCGCAGGTCGGCGAACGCCAGGTCCTCGGGATGCACGGCGTCGAGGGCCCGCGCGTGCGGGGTGACGGGATCCGTCATCTCGTTCCCATCGTAGTGCCGCGCGTCGATCCCGTCGGCGAATAACGCCACGTGGCAGTGCGCGTCGATCCATCCGGGGACGACGTACTTGCCTGACGCGTCGACGACCTCGATCTTCTTGCTGCGGGGTGCCTGGCCCACCGCGACGATCTGGCCGCAATCGATGGCCACCTCCGCGCGCTCGAACCGGATGTCGGGCGTGAGCACCTTTGCGCCGCGAATCACCAGCATGTGAGCCTCCTGGGTCCACCGGCATCCCGGCAGACGCGCAAGGTTACGCGGCGCTCGCAGACGAGCCGGCCCTCAACGCGCTTGCCGGCGCTATCCTGTCCCGATACAGTGAAACCTCACGAAGGGAAGGGATCATGGGAACGGCAAGTCGGTTCTGCCACGTCCGGGGAGAACGCTTCCTCAACGCCGAGCGTCTGACAAAGGCGTATCGTGTCGGCGGAGAGACCGTCTACGCGCTGCGCGAGGTCGACTTCGCAGCACTGCAAGGTGACTTCATCGTCATCAACGGGCCGTCGGGCAGCGGGAAGACGACGTTCCTCAACCTCATCTCGGTCATCGACCGTCCGACGTCGGGCGAGGTGTACATCGAAGGGGAGGCAACCAGCGCCCAGTCGGAGGGGCAGCTGGCTCATCTCCGCAAGACCAAGATCGGACTGGTGTTCCAGTCCTTCAACCTGATTCCCGTCTTGTCCGCGGCGGAGAACGTCGAGTACCCGCTCCTGCTGCAGCGGCGCCCGCGCGCCGAGAGGCACGAACGCGTGGCGATGATGCTGGACGAGGTCGGATTGGCTGATCTCGCCAAGAGACGTCCCAACGAGCTTTCCGGCGGGCAGCGCCAGCGCGTCGCGATCGCCCGCGCACTGGTCGCCGGGCCGATGATCGTTCTGGCCGACGAGCCGACGGCGAACCTCGACTCCAAGACCGGCGAAGCGGTTATGGACTTGATGCGCCGCCTGAACGAGGAGCACTGCGTGACGTTCATCGTGGTCACGCACGACCCCGCGGTCTCGCGCTACGCCGGCCGACGCGTGCGGATCCACGACGGGCGGCTCGAGGAGGGTGAGCGCGATGGGATGGCGGCTTCCGCTGCGTAGTCTGTGGCGAAACCGTCGCCGCACGCTCCTGTCGCTCGCCGTGATCGCGCTGGGCACGGCCGTCTCGGTGTTCGTGCTCGGCTTCCTCGAGAACTCGCGCCTGCAGATCCAGGACTCGACGGTGCAGCAATACGGCAACCTGCAGATCGCCTCGCCACTCCTCTGGGAAGACACCGCCGAAGGGTTCGAGTATCTGATCGCACCCGACGTCGCGGCACGGCTTGACACCGTGTGGGCTAGCGAGCCCACGTACCGCGGCAGCACGCGCCAGCTGCAATTCTCGGGCCTGCTGGGAGCCGGCCGGCTGACGCAGGTCATCACCGTGACGGCCATCGAGCCGGAGAACGGCATCCTCGACTTCGCTGACCTCGCCGTGGACGGCCGCGGCCTCGTCGCAGCCGACACGGCCGCAGCGTTCGTCGGCCGCTCGCTCGCCGAACGCTTGTCCCTGGGGGTCGGCGATGCCGTGACGGTCACGCTCACGACGGTCGACGGCGCGTACAACGCCAGTCCGTTCCTCATTGTCGGGATCTACCAGTACTCCAACGAGCAGTTCGAGCAGCAGGTCGTGTTTGTGCCCCTGGCGTTCGGCCAACGCCTGCTGAACACCGCGGGATTCGACCGCGTCGTCGTCGCCCTCGATGCCGTCGCCAGCACCGAGCCTGCCGCCGCGCGCGTCGCCGCGCGTCTCGCCGGAGACGGCCTGGCGCTCGAGGCCCGCACGTGGGACGTGCTGTCGCCGTTCTACCGACAGCTCGCGGCGTACTTCGACGCATTGTTCGGCTTCCTGACGCTCGCCATCTCGATCCTCGTGTTCTTCATCATTCTCCAGGTCCTGACGCTCGCCTTCCTCGAGCGAACGCGGGAGATCGGAACCCTGCGAGCGCTCGGCACGACGCAAGGCGAGGTGTTCCGCCAGTTCTTCGCCGAGAGCGCATGGCTCGCCGTCCTCGGGAGCCTGGTCGGCGCGGCGGCCGGATCGCTTCTCGCCGTCGGGTTCAACGCGGTGGGCATCGAGTGGCGGCCTCCCGGGACGATCGACCCGGTCGTGCTCGCCTCACGCATCGAAGTGGAGGTGGCGCTGTTGCCGTTTGCCATCAGTGTCGTGGCCACCCTCCTGTCGGCCCTCTATCCGGCCGCTCAGGCCTCGCGCCTGCGCGTGGTCGACGCCCTGCGCGTCGAGTAGGAGACGCCATGGAACTGAGAACTGCGCTGCGCAACGTCTTCCGCAACCGCCGCCGCACGGCCTTCAGCCTGACCGTGATCGTTGTCGGCACAGCCATTTTCCTCGTGGCGTTGGGGTTCATCGGCGAGGCGCTCCGTTCGTCGCGCACGGCGATCGTCTGCGAGACGGGCGCAGTCCAGGTCGCCGACCGCAGGCTCCTCGACGGCGAAGCGACTGGCTACGACGCGCTGATCGCCCCCGAGGCACGCGATCGCGTCGTCGACCTGATCGCGCGCCGCTCGGGGGTGAGCGGAACGGGTCTGCAGCTCGATTTCGCGGGCCTGGTGGGCGACGAGGCGGGCAGCACGCTGATCATCGGTCGGGGCGTGACCACGTGCAGCTGCGTCAAGGGCTACGACTGCTTCGCGATCGAGGGACTCCCCGTCCCAACGGGCGATGCGCGCGAGGTCGTGATCGGGCGCGCGCTGGCCGCGAAGCTCGGCGTCGGTCGCGGCGATCGGCTGAACGTCGCGACGGGTACGGTCTCCGGCAACTTCAATGCCGCCACAGTGACCGTGATCGGCGAGCTGTCCTACGGCCTCGAGACGCTCGAGGAGCAGCTCGGCCTCTTCCCGATCGGCTTCGTCCAGCGGCTCCTCAAGACGGACGGCGTGGCGCGCATCCTTATCGGCTTGGACGACGTGGCGCAGGCCGCTCCCTTCGCGGCCACCCTGCAACAGGAGCTTGACGCCCAGGATATCCCGCTCGTCGCCCGCACGTGGGAGGAGCTGTCGCCCAGCTACGAGTCGCTTAAGACGTTCTACACAGCTTTCTCCGGGCTCGCCGGCGTCGCGGTCTTCGTCCTCGTCTTCTTCAGCGTCGTCGAGATCCTGACCATCTCGTTCCTCGAGCGAACCCGCGAGGTCGGCACGGTCCGCGCCTTCGGCGCCACGCGCTGGCACGTGTTCCGCGGCTTCCTGTTCGAGGGTGCGACGATCGGCGTCTTGGGCGCGGCGCTCGGCGTCGCCGTCGGACTGGCGCTCGCCCTGGTGTTCAATGCCGTGGGCTTCGCGTGGACGCCCCCAGGCGCCGCGTCGGCCCAATCGATCCGCCTTGAGCTCGACCTGTCTACAGTCCTGGTCCCGTTTATAACCGTCGTCGCGGCGACGATCGCCAGCGCGATCCTCCCCGCGTGGAAGAACTCGCGGCTGCGCGTGGTCCAGGCGCTACAGAGCGTCTAGCACGGCCGCCGAAAGGGAGACGACATGAACCGCACACTTCGCAAGCTCTCGCAGCGCCGGCGCGTGGGGGTTGCGCTCGCCGCCGGTCTTCTCGCCCTCGCATCCCTCGGGCTCGCCGCCCAGACACCGGCCACGGACGCGGAGCTGCTCGCCGCGCTCGACGCGGTGAGGTTCCTCGACCCGGAGGTTAACACCCTCCGCGTCCGCATCCTCTCGACGACGCCGGATGAGACCCGCGAAGCCACGCTGTTGCTTCGCTTCCGCGACGCGGACGAAGACGACGCGGCGCGCATCGAGTTTCTGGCCCCCCCAGAGCTGGCCGGCCAGACGTACCTGTCCACGCCTGATGCGACCTACTTCTTCGGTCCCGACCTCGAGTTCCCCATCAAGACCTCGGCCACCGCGGAGGTGTTTGGCGACTCGGCGGTCGCCCAGACCAGCGGCATCCGCTTCGCCGACAAGTACACCGTGTCCGAGCGGCGAGTAGCTGTCGGCGCAGACGGCGGCGAGCTCCTGGAGCTTGACCTCGCCGCCGTCGACTTCAGCGTCGCCTTCCAGGTGATCACGCTCCGCGTCGATCCAGCGACGCTGCGCCCGCTCGGGGCAACGCTCTATGCGTTGAGCGGCATCCCGTTCTACGATGTCGCCTACGAGCGCTACGCGACCCGCGACAACGGCGATGTCTACGTGGCGAACCAGGTCATCACCAACCGCCTGTTCCTCGGCCGGGTGACGACGTCGGAGATCCTGGAGGCCTCGGCGGCCGAGTGGCCTGCCTCGCTGTTCGACCCCGCGAGTCTAGGAGCTGCGGGTGGCTAGCCTGGCAGCGCCGGCCGAGCGGCCGCGCGTCCTGGCCAGTCGTTGCCTCGGGTTCGCCCCCTGCCGCTACAACGGCGCCGTCCTTCGCGAGCCTGTGCTGGAGAAACTCGAACCCTACGTCGACTTCGTCACGGTGTGCCCGGAGGTGGAGATTGGGCTCGGCGTTCCCCGCGCTCCGATCCGCCTTGTCACGTCGCCGCAAGGCCCGCGCCTGGTTCAGCCCGAGACGGGGCGCGACCTCACCGAGGCCATGGATCGCTTCGCCGAGGAGTTCCTCGATCGCATCGGTCCGTGTGACGGCGCCGTGTTGAAGGCCGGGTCGCCATCGTGCGGCCTTCGTGAGGTCAGGTTGTACGCCAGCGCAGAGCGAGGTGCGGCGCACACCAAGACGCTCGGCGCCTTCGGCGGCCGCGTGCTCGAGAAGGGGCCGACCTGGGCGATCGAGGACGAGGGACGCCTGCACAACTTCGACCTGCGCCAGCACTTCCTCACGCATCTCTTCGCCAACGCTCGCTTGCGCCAGACACTCAGCACCGGGCGAATGGCCGATCTCGTGGCGTTCCAGGCCCGGCACAAGCTGTTGCTCATGGCCTATCACCAGACCGAGATGCGAGCGCTCGGACGCGTCGTCGCCAACGCGGACCGGCGCCCGTTCGACGAGGTCGGCGCGGAGTACGCGTCTCGCTTTGCGCATGCGCTCGCGCGGCCCCCGCGGCGGACCTCAGCGATCAACGTGCTTCAACACGCGCTGGGCTATGTCTCCGAGACGCTCGATGCGCGGGAGAAGGCGTTCTTCCTCGACACGCTGGACGAGTACCGCGCGGGCCGGCTGCCCTTGGCCGCGGCATTGCGGCTCACACAGTCGCTCATCGTGCGGTTCGGTGTGGAATACCTCGCCGACCAGGTGTTCTTCGCGCCGTTTCCCGAGGCCCTCACGGACGTGCTCGACTCGGGCAAGGGGCGCTCCGTGCGCTGAGGCCAACGCCGGAGTTGCCCCTCGGCACCCCGCGGCGAGACACCTGACGAGCCGGGAGGCCGCCCTCCGTGGTACGATGATCCGCCACAAGGAGGATCGACATGGAGAACGGCAAGCGCATCGCGATCTTCGGTCTCACAGGCCTGCTCCTCGCGGCCGCCCTGGTGGGTGTCGGCCAGCAGGTGGCCGCGCCGCCGAGCGCGCGGCATGCCGGCCCCAGCGCCGTGGACCAGGTCTTGACGTTCGTCGAGACCCTCTCGAACTACCTCGGGCAGGGGTTGCTGTACGTCCTCAACCTCATCACCGGGGACCGCCTGTCCAGCGACCTCGAGAAGCCCATCGGCTACCTGGCGTTCATCACGCTCCTCTTGGTCTTCTTCGGTCTGATCGAGTTCGCGCGCAAGATCATCTGGGTCGGAATCATCATCGGCTGGGTCCTGCTCATCGTCCGCATCGTCCTCGACGCGCTCAAGGCCTAGGGCTCGCCGCGGCGCGCGCCGAGCCGCTCGCGGAGAGCGCCCCAGACCCCCACGAGCACGAGGACCATGCCGCCCAGGTTAGCCGCCGTCAGCCGTTCGCCGAGCACGATCGCGCCGAGAGCCACGGCGATGACCGGGTTCATGTACGCGTAGGTCATGGCCACGCCGGTCGGCAGGAGGCGCAGGGTGCGCACGAACGACGTGAACGCCGCGACGGAGCCGGCCAGCACCAGGTAGGCGAAGGCGCCCCACGCCGCCGCAGACGGCGCCGGCAGCGGCTCTCGCAACGCGAGGCAAATCACGAGGAAACCCACGGCGCCAAACATGTGCTGGTACCCCGCGGCGACGGTCGGTGTGACCGACACAGGCCGGCGCGCCTGCAGGACGGAGCCGCAGGCCCACGTCACCGGCGCTACCAGGAGCGCGACAATCGCCGCGGCGTCCGCCTTCCCAGCCTCTGCTAGCTGCGGGACCGCCAGCAGTACGAGGCCGCCGAACCCGACCGCGAGCGCGAGCATGAAGCGCAGCGACGGGCGCCGCCGGTCGAGCAGCGCCTCGAGCACCGCGGTCCAGATTGGGAGTGCCCCGATGAGCAGGGCCGCGTATCCAGAGGCGGCGCGCGTCTCGGCCCAGTTGACCAGCCCGTTGGCCAAAGGGAACATGAGCAAGCCGGCCGCAGCCAGCGTCACGGCGTCGCGCCGCGTAAGACCGAGCCGCGCGCGGCGCCACGCCGCCCAGCCCAGAAGAATGCCGCCGGCGAGCACCATCCGCAGCGTGCCTAACGCGAACGGCGGGAACCCGCCCTCGGGCCGCACGGCCACACGGATTGCCAGGTAGGTACTGCCCCAGATGATTGACACGACGCCCAAGTGGAAGAGACCCTCGCGCCGCTCGGCCTCGCTCTCGCCGTGCTCGCCGACGTGCGCCATGCTGTCGCTCCTCCTGCCGCCCTCGCCGCCAGACGAAGCGTACCTCGTTTGTCGCCCTGCGGCCGGCTGGCTTGCAGGGCGGGTCGCGTGCTACACTCACGAGCAGACTTCATCTGCGCTGCTTCGGAAGGGAGCGAGGGACATGGCGGAAGTCACGCTGACGAACGTAACCAAGACCTTCGGCGATTTTGTGGCCGTGAACGACGTGTCGATGGTGATCGAGGACGGCAAGTTCACGGTCCTGGTCGGGCCTTCGGGGTGCGGAAAGACGACCACGCTGCGTATGGTCGCCGGCCTGGAAGACGCGACGAGCGGCGAAATCCGGATCGGCGATCGGGTGGTGAATGACGTCCCGCCGAAGGATCGGGACATCGCGATGGTCTTTCAGAACTACGCCCTCTATCCGCACATGGACGTGTACAACAACATGGCGTTCGGGCTCAAGCTGCGCAAGTACCCGAAAGAAGAGATCAAGCGACGCGTCACGGAGGCCGCAGCGATGCTTGGCATCGAGGCGAAGCTGAAGAGCAAGCCGCGCGAGCTGTCCGGCGGACAGCGGCAGCGCGTGGCCGTAGGACGCGCCATCGTGCGCAACCCGAAGGTCTTCTTGTTCGACGAGCCGTTGTCCAACCTCGACGCCAAGCTCCGCGTCCAGATGAGGACTGAACTCGAACAGCTGCACCACAAGCTGAAGACGACGACGATCTACGTCACGCACGATCAGGTCGAGGCGATGACACTGGGAGACCGGATCGCGGTGATGAAGGACGGCGTCATCCACCAGTACGCGCCGCCGCAGGAGACCTACGATCATCCGGCCAACCAGTTCGTCGCCGGCTTCATCGGCAGCCCCGCGATGAACTTCCTTCCGGCGACGGCCGTTCGGCGGGGCGCCAGCGTAGCGCTGTCCGGGGCGGGGTTCAGCCTGGAGCTGCCAGCGGACGAGAATGCGCCGCTCCCCGAGCGCGTGGTCCTCGGCATCCGGCCGGAGGACCTGGACGGACCGGCGACGACGTCAGACAACGCGCTGCACGTGCGCGTCACGGTGAAGGAGCAGCTCGGGCACTCGCTCCTAGTCTACGGCAACGTCGGCGAAGCCCAGCAGATCGTTGCCAGCCTCGACCCGCACCGTCAGGTCGAGATTGACCAGGAGATCCGCCTCGTCGCCAACCTTCAGGCCGTGCACGTGTTCGACTCCGAGACGCAGAAGACGCTCGTCTAGCAGCACGGCGAGTGGTCAGGAGGCAACGGTGACCCGTCGCTGGCCAGGCTCCGTCGTCGTCGCCGGCGACGTCGGCGGAACCAAGACGATCCTCGCCGCCTACGACACGGAAGACGTGCGCGCGCCGTCTTTCACGCGAACGTACGAGAGCCGGACGCTGTCCGGTCTCGATGAGGCCCTGGCTGACCTGTTGGGGCGCGGCCCACGGCCCGTCGCCGCGGCGTTCGCGGTGGCGGGACCCGTGCACGACAACGCGGCCCAGATTACAAACCTCGCCTTCCGCGTCGATGGCCCGAGGATCGCGGCGCGTTTCTCCATCCCCTCGGTCGAGGTTCTGAACGACGTAGCGGCACTGGCCGTCGCCGTCGACGCACTGACGCCCGACGAGAGGACGACGTTGCAGGACGGCGTCGAGGATCCGACGGGGCCGCGGGCTGTTCTTGCCCTGGGCACAGGCTTGGGCATGGCCTACGTCACTCACGACGGTGGCACGATGCGAGTCCATCCTTCGGAAGGCGGGCACGGCGACTTCGCTCCCTCCGCACCGCTCCACGACCGTCTCCTCGCGCGTCTGCGCAGGGAGTTTGACCACGTCAGCGTCGAACGCATCGCCTCGGGACTCGGACTGCCGCGCCTGCACCGGTTTCTCATCGAAGATGAGGGTTGGTGCGAAGACCCCACGGTGCTCGCCGCACTCGCCTCCGCTACCGATCCCACGCCGACCATCGTCCACGCCGCCCTGTCCGGCGCAAGTCCCGTCTGTCGTGAGGCCGTCGCATTGCTCTGCGATGCTGTGGCCGCCGAGGCCGGAAACTTCGCGCTCAAGACCCTCGCGACCGGGGGCGTGGTCTTGGGTGGAGGCTTGGCGGCGCGCCTTCTCCCCGTCCTCGCGCAACCTCGCGCGCTCGCGGCGTTCCGCGCCAAGGGTCGATTCACGCCGTGGCTCGCTGGACTGCCCGTGCGTGCGGTGATTGTCCCAGACGCCATCCTGTGGGGCGCGGCGCTGCGCGCCATGCGCCGCGCTCGGGAAACGACCTGACGTCCGAGCCTGGTTGCGGTACGCTGGGCGTCTGCCACAGCGAAAGGACGGGCCATGGTGCACACGACCGGGGAACCTCTGCTTGCCGCGCGGTACCTCGATCACCTCGCGGAGAGCGACATCGTCAAGCGATTGTGGGCCGAGGACTTCACCGTGTGGGGTCCGCGACCTGACGACATCGCCAACCGACTCGGCTGGCTCCGCGCCCCGGAGCGAATGGCAGCGCACGTCCCGTCTCTGCGCGCGTTCGCCGGACGCGTTCACGACGAAGGGTACGCAGCCGTAGTGCTCCTCGGCATGGGCGGCTCCAGCCTGGCGCCGGAGACCCTGGCGCAAACCGCGCGCGCTCCAGCCGTGCCACTCACCGTGCTCGACACCCTCCACCCCGCCGCAGTGCAACGGGCGCTTGAGACCCTCGATGTGTCGAACACGCTGTTCATTGTCTCTACGAAGTCGGGCACGACGTCCGAGACACTATCCCTGTTCCGGGTGTTCCACGCGCGCGCGGTCGCGGAACTCGGCCACGCCGCGGCTGGTCGGCGCTTCGTCGCGATCACCGACCCCGGCAGTCCGCTCGCCGACCTTGCCGCCAGAGAGAGGTTCCGCACCGTCTTCCTCAACGACCCGCAGGTCGGCGGTCGCTATGCGGCGCTGACGCTTGTCGGTCTGGTCCCGGCCGCCCTGCTGGGCCTGGATCTCGAGGCGCTCCTCGCCAGCGGCCGCGACGCGGCCGCCCAGTGCGGCCCCGGGGTCCCGCTCGCCCGCAACCCGGCCGCCCGGCTGGCGAGCGTTCTCGCCGCCTGCGCGACCGAGGGGCGCGACAAAGTGACCTTCGTCGTGCCACCGCGACTCGCAAGCTTCGGGGACTGGGTCGAGCAGCTCCTCGCCGAGAGCACAGGCAAGTCGGGGCGCGGTCTCGTCCCTGTGGTGGGCGAACCGCTCGGCGCGCCCGACGCGTACGGCGACGACCGGGTCTTCGTGCGCCTCGGCGCCGCCGCGGCGCCCCTCGCCCCGCACATTGACGTCGATTTTGCGGGACCCGAGGCGCTGGGCGGCCAGTTTTTCCTCTGGGAGATGGCCACCGCGCTCGTCGGCCACCTGCTCGGCGTGAACCCGTTCGACCAGCCCGATGTCGAGTCCGCCAAGCGCCTGACGCGCGCGCTGCTAGAGGCCTACGCGGCGAGCGGCGAGCGCCCGGCCGGCCCCGTCGTACCGCTCACGGCCGAAGCCATGCGCGTGACGCTCGCCCAGGCGAGGGACGGGGATTACGTGGCACTGCTTGCGTTTCTGGACCCGGCGTCGGACGCCGGCCCGCGACTGGCCACGCTCCGTGAGCGGATCCGCGGCGCGACTCGCTGTGCGACCACGCTCGGGTTCGGCCCACGGTACCTCCACTCGACCGGCCAGCTGCACAAGGGAGACGCGGGACGAGGCCTGTTCCTGATGCTCGTCGACGACCCGGTCGCGGACGTCGCGGTGCGCGGCGACCGCGCGCGGCCTCTCAGGTGCGGCGTCCTCCTCCGCGCGCAAGCCTTGGCCGACGCCGCGGCGCTCGCCGAGCGCGGCCGCCGCCGGCTCCTCGCCGACACAGGCCCGAACTCGGCCGACGCCATTGGGCGCGCCCTCGCCCCCTAAGCCGTTCAGGCGGCCGTCTACCAGGTCATCTCAAACCCGAGCATCCATTCGGCGGTGGGGCCCCCGAACGCGCCGGTTCGGAAGATGAAGTCGCTCGACAGGCCCCAGAGCCGGCCGCAGGCCAAGCTCGCCCGCAGGTCGAGCCGCCCGAGATCGAAGAGCTGTGCGCCCACGCCGGGGCGCGCGAAGTAGGCGCGCACCTCCCACGTGCCGTCGAGGCCGGCACAGGGACGGAACCGGCCGGAGAGCACCGTGGACTCCCAGTAATCGAGGAATCCCGTCACAGACTCGTTCAGCGCCAGATCCGTCGGGTCGAGCGACGACTGCATGCGCAGCCGCACGCCCTCCACGAGCGTGCAGTCGAGGCGGATCCAGGCGAGACGGAGAGCCGTCAAGGTCGTGTCCACCCACTCCGCTTCCAGGCCGAGCTGAATGCACTCCGTCCATGGCGCGTCGATCTCCGGCTGGATCGAGAGCGTCTTCTCCTCTACGCGGTACGCGAGGGCGACGCTCGCCGACGGCACGGCCGTGAGCCAGCCGACGTCCGGCAGATCGACGCCGCTGGCGAGGAGTGAGAACTGGTCGAACCCGCTGCTGGAGAACGCGACCGTCGCGCTGAGCTCCTCGATGCAGTCGGCCGCGTGCGGCATGCGCAGCGTGAGTGAGGCCGAGTCAAAGCCCAAGGCGCACGTCGTGAACGTCGCTCGCCCGTTCACCAGAAGGGTCCCCTCTTCGGGCGCGCCCGAGAAGGCGACCGACATCCGCGCTCCGACCGGCGTCCCGTCTGTGAACAGCGAGCCAGACAACGTGAGATTAGGCAGGGACAGGGACAGCGCTGCTTCGGCGCTGTCAAACAGGTCTGCCGGCATCCCGGGATTGAAGTCGAAACGAACTGAGGCCGCGCCGATGCCGGCGACCGGTGCAGCCATCCGGGCCACGAGGTCGTCGAACCCAGTGTCCACCGCATCGCGTTTGAATCGCAACCCAGTCTCGAAGGAGATCGCATCGATGCATAGCTTCGCGTCCACCGTCCAGTCCCATGCGGTGACCGTCGCCGCCTCCACGTCGACGGCAACCGCCACCGTCGAGCGCCCGCTGAGCTGGCCGGCCGCGCTCCTCAGAACGACGTCCACGGTGACCGCCACGGTCGCCTCCTCGCCTCCGGGATCCCGCGCCGCGACGCGGAACGTGTCGGTTCCGGTGAACCTCGCGGCCGGGGCGTAGGTGACGACGAGCGCCACGACGCCTCCGGGCTCGTAGGACACGGCGTCGAGCCGGCCGACGAGCGTCCCATGACGCGGGGCGTCAAGGATGGAGAACTCGACGCGGTGCGACTCGGGAGACTGCGGATCGGTGCCGGGGTCCGTGACCACAACCCGCACGGGAAGAGGACGATCGCGTATCGTTGAGAGCCGCAGGTCCTCTCCCGCGAGCGGCGCCCCGCTCGCGACGGCGGTCACAGCCAGCCAGAGCGCGACGACACAGATCCACCCTCGCGCGGTCACTGCTCTCCTCCTTGCGTGTCCAGAAGAACGGCGCACTCTGTGCCGTCACCCATCGGCACGCGGATCCTGAGTCGGCCGGCCGGCAGCTTCGAGAGGTCGACGCGAAGGACGCTCGGGCCGAGGCCAAGGGCTGGAGCGACCGCCTCGACCACGTCGGCCCTCGTCACCTCTCCCAACACGTCGCCCAGCACGCCGACGCGCTCGATGCGCAAGGCGGAGATCCCGCCGAGTGCGAACAGCGCGTCGGGCACCGCAAGGTGAACGACGTCCGCCGACGTCAGACGCAGCGACGGTTCGAGCGGAGTCAAGGACGCATCGCCGGCGACCACGAGGAAGGCCTCCCAGACCTCCTGGGTCACGCCAAAGGGGTCGGTGACACTCCAGGCGAACCCGTCCGGCCCCTCGTACCCGATCGCCGAAGTGTACACGACCGACAGACCCGTGGCCCCGCGGCCGGAGTCCAACCACACCGCGCTCTCGGTCCAGGCCAACACGCCGTGTTCCGTGGCTCCCGGCACCGCGAACGCGTAGCGGAACCTTCCCGGATCCGCGATCCGCAGCAAGAGATCGTCGCGCGTCTCCAGCACGAAGGGCGCGGGAACCCCAGAGAACGCGTTGGTCACGGCGCTGGCGAGCACGTTCTTGGCGAACACGTAGAGGGAGACGCGCGCGTCGGACACATTGCCGCTGCAGTCCCGCGCGGTGTAGCCGAACTCATCCGGGCCCGAGTACCCCGCGCTCGGCTCGTAGCGCACGACCCTCGCGTCACAGGCTCCCGGAAGCAACGGGTACGCCTCAGCCCCCCCGTCGGTGAACCGCGACGTCCAGCCATAGGCCGGCGCCGGGACGTCGACTGCCAGCACCGAGAGCCCGGCGTGGCAGTTGTCGTGGTCGTTGGCCAGGACGTCGATGTAGATCGGGCAGTCCTCCCGGACCAGGATGCGCTCGCGGTCTTCGACGAACTCGTGCGACGACAGGAACGTGGGCCGAACGAAGACATAGGCGTCCATGCTCCGCGGGTCCTCGATGGCGAGCGGCGGCTCGGTGTCCACGATGATGTCCTCCAGCGCCGCAATGCGTTGCCCGGCTGGCGGCATGCCCACGATCGCCAGGTTCCCAGCAATATCCGTCAGCTCGCCCGCGACCCAGGTGGCCGCCGTCGACTCCAGGTCACAGCTGTTGTGGCCTGCCTGGACGACATAGTCGTGCTCGATCGTGTAGTCGTCCCATCGACCGGGCAGTGCGGGATTCGGCGAGAACGCGCCCATCGGGAACTCATGCTCAAAGCCGTCTGGCAGAACATCAAGCTGGATCGAGAACGGCGCCTGATGCAGCTCGACGCCCTCGGAGAAGGTCACGAACACGACCACCGTGTCGCCCGCGCCACTGCAGTAGAAGCCGCCGCATGCCTGCTCGCCGTCGGCGTCGATCCTGACGATCCAGGGCTGTAGGGTGTCGAGTGTGAACTCGCGCACTGGCACGTAGTTCTCTTGGGCATTTCCCGCCGCGTCCCGGGCTCCGGTGACATCGACGGTCACGTCAGCCACTTCCTCGTCGTTGTCGACAACCGTATACGTACGGGTCCAGATCGTGTCGCCGCTCGACCATGCGCCCGCCGCTCCGGAAATCCAGGTGCCGTGGCTGAACGTGATCGTCGGCTCCGCGGTGCCGTCTGAGCGCATCGCCTCGTCGAACGTTACGGTGACGACCTGCACGAGGTCTCCCTCATACACGGGGTCGGTGTCCACAGCAACGGCCGCGACACCCGGAGTGAGTTCCGGCTTACGGGTGTCGATCTCGAAAGAGGGTGAGTCGTCGCCCACGTCAGCGTTCCCGGCCCGGTCCTGCGCCCCGCTCGTGTTCGCAACCCGCGCGAGGGCAACAAGCGCACCGGCGGGGGGAGTAGGCTCCTCCGTCCCGTTGTGGGTGAACGTCGCACGATACACCGTGTCACCGGCAGACCACCCCACTGGCGTCTGCACACCCCAGTTCGCGCCGCCGCCGGGCAGCGTGATGGCCGGCTGCGTCGTCGGGTTCATCGCCTCGTCGTAGGTCACCGTCACGGTCAGCACGAGCGCGTCCTCGAAGACCGGCGCCCCGTCGGCAATCATCGTGCGGTCTACCGTCACCGTGGCCCGCGGCTTGCGCGTATCGATGTCGAAGACGGGCGAGTCGTCGCCCACGTCGGCGTTCCCCGCCAGGTCCCTCGCGCCGCTGCCATTCGCGACGCGAGCTAGCGCGACGTTCTCGATCTCCTCCTGCGCCCCGTTGTGAGTGAACTGCGCCGTGTACACGGTGGAACTCGTCCACCCGCCGCTGGACGGTCCGGTCC
>JBFYQX010000017.1:0-2973 GCA_041302525.1 Candidatus Bipolaricaulota bacterium
TCTAGAAGCTGACGCCCGTGCTGATCGACGCGCGCGTCAATCCAAAGCGGCCGAAGGTGGCCTGGACCGTGATCGTTCCCGGCGAGAAGCGGAAGGCGAGCTGCGTCCCGAGGCTGGCGAAGCCAAACTGGGTGCCCAGCTGGGCGAACGTCACGCTCGTCCCGGCCGAGAACAGCCCCTGCGAGAGCGACAACCGCGCCGAGATGCCGGTCAGCCCGGCGTGCAGGCCAGTCGCGCTCAGGTCGAACGAGCCGGTGATCGGGCCGAGCTGGATCGGCGTGGTGCACCCGGCAGACAGGGACTTTAGTTCGAGCTTGTCCAGGAGGAAGCCAAACTCAAAGCAGCCGACGGACCCGCTGAGCAAGAGCCCGCTCGTGGCGGGAGGCCCGGAGGTCAGGCTGAGGGAGGTCCCGATCGAGAGGCCGCCGAACGCCTTGCCGGAGACCGACAGCATGGCCGAGAGCTCTTGCGTCGTCGAGACGCTGAATGATAGGCCCATCGTCACGTCGGTGATGTCGACAAACCCCAGCGAGAGGTCACAGAGCGGGATCCCCGTCACCCCGCCGTTGAGGAAGCAGTTACCCCACTCCGGCGTGCACTCCCCGGAGTCGACGCGCCAGGATGCGGAGTAGCCCTTGACCACCGTCGGCGCCGGGCTGGCGTTGATGCCCGCCGTGAGCCGGAAGTGAAGCCCGATCGCGGAACTCCACGAGACGTTCCAGATGCTCCCGAGGCCCACGTCCTGGTCGGCGTGCTCGTAGTACAGAGGCGCGTACTCGGCGCTCGGGTTGGGAAACGTGACGTCCTGCAGCATGAACAGGACGCGCGCGCTGAACCCCGCGCAGTCAAACGACGTCGTGAACCGCGCCGTGACGAACAGGGGGTTCCCGGGCGGGATGACAACGCAGTTCGGCAGGTTGTTCACGTCGGTCACGCCCTCAAACGGGACCGCGAACCACAGCTCGGCGATCGCATGGATGTTCTCGACGGAGACATCGCCCAGGTCGATGGGAGCGATGCGCGCGTCGACGATGCCAACGCCGTGCTCGGGACCGGCCATGTTCGTGCCAAGGTCGAGCAGGATGTCGGCGAAGCCGCACCCGACCTTCACGTCGAGGTTCGAGGCGATCGCGAACTCGAGCATCGCGAACTCGCTCGGGGTGTCGAGCGCGATCTCATCCGAGAGCGTCGTGGGGATCCTTCGCGCCACAAAGTCGAGGCCGAGCTGACCTGACAACTGCGCCGTGGCGGCCGCGCCCCACATCGCCAGACACACGAGCGTGACCGCAAGGGCCAGCCCCCTCGTTCCCCGCACGGGTCTGCGTTCTCGCCGCCGTCCAGCGCCCCCCTCGGGCCCGGCGGATCTCCCCCTCATCATGCTCCCGACCTCCTCCGGCTTAGGACACCTGTCTTCCGGCCAAACCCTCAGCGTCCGCGCACGGACGCGGAGACTGTGGGTAGAATGAGCCGGAATAAAACAAAGGGAGTGCGCGGATGCGCTGTGTCTTCCCTGGCAGGGGACCATGTCGTGTTTCGTAGCGCTCCCTTTCTTTCTCTCCTCGCCTCACGGGCGACGCGGCCTAGGCCGCGTCGTCTGCCTCCTTGCCGACAAACAAAAAAGACTCGCTACGAAAACTAGCGAGCCGTACCGCGCACAAGAGCTCCACCCCTTCCCCCTTGCCGACGGGATCCCCCTCAGGATCCCGCCCCACCGCCGCGAACCCGATCCCTTCGGGCTCGTGGCACAACTCGCCAACAATAGGCCGATGGGCCGAGGGTGTCAAGTGCCATACCTCGTGGTACGTATAGGTGCTACGTTCTATCTTGTATGTTCATAGAACCCCGCATCACGCGACCGCTACAATGGCTTCTGTGAAGGCGCACTTGAAGCGATACAGCAAGGACTCCGCCGCGTCGTACGCTGAGGGCGTGTTCGCGACGCTCGAGCTCCTGACGGCGAGGCCGGAGGCCGTCGATCGCGTGCTTCTCGCGAGCCGCGGCGCGCCGAGTGCGGGCGTTGCCAAGATCCGCGCCGCGTGCGCTGCGCGCGGCATCGCCGTGGACGAGGACGACCGGACGATCGAGCGGATCTCGCCGCGGCAGAGCCATCTCGCGCTCGCCGTGTTCCGCAAGTACGAGGCGCCGCTGGACGCCAAGCGAGACCACGTTGTTCTCGTCGAGCCCGCGGACATGGGCAACCTCGGCACGATCGCCCGGACGATGCTCGGCTTTGGCTTCCGCGACCTGGCGCTCGTTCGCCCGGCCGTCGACGCCTTCGACCCCAGGGTAGTCCGCGCATCGATGGGTGCGCTGTTCCGCTTAGCCTTCTCGTACTTCGACACCTTTGCGGACTACAGCTGCGCCCACCCGCGGCCGGCCGTCGCGTTCATGACCGACGGTCGAGTCCCGCTCGACGCGGCCCAGTTTCCGACGCCGTGCGCCCTGGTCTTCGGCAATGAGTCGAGCGGGCTCGCCCCGGAGTTCCACGAACTGGCGCAGACGGTCGCGATCCCTCAATCGGCCGAGATCGACTCGCTCAGCCTGCCTGCCGCCGTCGCGGTCGCGCTCTACACGGCGCGACGCAGCCGGCCGACAACCCAACCGTGACGCCGCTTCCTCCGCACACTGTCCGCGAGAGCGCCCGCGCGAAGCACGTGCACCTGCGCTTCTCGTTGCGCGGCGGCCTGGAGGTCGTCGTGCCGCCCGGCTTCGATCGCCGCGAGATCCCCGACCTCCTGCAGGCGAAGGCGCGCTGGATCGCCCGCGCCGAACGCGAAATGGCCGCGCAGCGGCGTCTCCTCGATCCCGCCCCGCCCGACGCGCTGCCGCGCGCCATCGCGCTGCGAGCGCTCGGCGAGACCTGGGCCATCGACGCCCGCCCCGACGGCCGCCGGCGCCCGACGCTGCGCGAGGCCGATGGGCCGCGGCTCGTCGTGGCCGGTCCGGTCGCGGATCCCGCGACGTGGCGGCCGG
>JBFYQX010000035.1:0-12825 GCA_041302525.1 Candidatus Bipolaricaulota bacterium
CGTCGATCGCGTCCAATCGCTCCAGCAGTTCGACGATCCCCGGACCTTCCGCGCGATCCATGCCGTACGCCGTCGTGTCCTGACCGATCACGTTCAGCTCGCGCACGCCGAGCGCCGCGAGCGATTGAGCCTCGGCGACGACGTCGTCCACAGGACGGCTGCGGAACGGCCCGCGGATCAACGGGATCGTGCAGTAGCTACAGCGGTTGTCGCACCCATCGGAGATGCGCAGGTACGCCGTGTGCGGCGGGGTGAGCAGGAGCCGCGTGTCGCCGGTGTCTTCGCCGCCGAGGCCGATCGCGCGCGCCACCGCACCGTGCTCGTCCAGCGCGAAGAACCCGTCGACGCCGGGCAATCGGTGGCGCAGGGCGTCGCCGTCGCGCACGACGAGGCACCCGAGCACGAACAGCTTGAGCTCCGGCCGCGTCCTCTTCAGCTTGAGGTAGTCGTCGATCACCGCAAGGGACTCGCGCCGCGCCGGGTCGATGAACCCGCAGGTGTTGACCAAGACGACGTCGGCCTCCTCGGCCGGAGCGCCCACGAGGGCTCCGGCTGTCGCCAGCCGCGCCAGCAGCCGCTCGGAGTCGACCAGGTTCTTGGCGCACCCGAGGCTGGCAAGGTGGATGCGGACAGCAGCCCGCCGCGTGGGAGTCATGGCGTCATCATACCGCCGTGATCTGGGCGCCGCCGCGCCAGGAACCTCCGCCCGCCACGCGGGGTAGGTCCTGACGGAGGGTCATCATGGGCAAACGGGTGTGGATCGTCGGACTCTTCTTGGCCATCGTGGGGTCAGCGTCCGGAACGTCGGACGCGCCGCTGCGGGACGGCTTCCTTGGCATCTCGGGCATCATCCCCGACTTCACGTATTTCGACGAGCTCAAGGTCGAGTGCGCGACGTCGGGGTTCTGGATCGGGCCTTCGGCCGACTTCGCCGGCTCGAACAAGGAGGCCTTGCACACGCGGCAGTTCCGCGACTTCGTGCACTATGGCATCACGCCGATTGGCACGTTCTACCTCGGGAACGTCGACGCCAGCGCGGCCGACGCCGCACGCCAGATCGTCGAGCACTACACGTCCGGCGAGGGAGCGGCCGCGGTCGGCGCGCCGATCCTGGCGTGGGAGGTCGGCGACGAGCAGAACGGGGTGTGGCGGACGTCCTGCTCTCCCGAGGAGTACGCGCGCCGCGTGGCCATCGTCGCCTCCGGCATCCGCGCCGCGTGCCCGGCGTGCAGGATTGTGATGGGCGGCCTGCTCGACGGACCGGCCATGGGCGACATGGCCCTCCTCCCGTACCTCGATCAGTTCCTCGCCGAGGGCGGCGGGGAGTGGATCGACGTGTACGCGTTTCACTACTACGGCCTGGCCCGGCCGTCGCCTCTCTCTCCGGACGACATGCTGTACGACTCCGCCGTCCCCATCGTGGAGGGCATGCGCCGCCTCCTCGCCAACCACGGAGAGGCCGATGCGCCGATCTGGGTCACGGAGATGTCAACGTTCTCCGGGATTCTTGGCCCGATCGAGCAGACAGAGACCGAGCAGGCCGCCGACCTCGTGAAGCGCTTCGTCCTGCTGTGGGCGCTCGGCGTGGAGAAGGCGCTCTGGACGTACCTCACCGAGCCGCAGTTCGAGGGGACCGGCGTCGGGTTCTTCGACCAGTCCGGCCTCATCTACGACGGGATCGGCCCGGCCGATCGCGGGGCCGGCGTCAAAAAGGTCGGCTACCGCGCCTTCGTCCACCTCGTCGACCGCCTCGCCGGAGCGACGCTCGTGGACTGGTCCCGCGCGGACGGCGTCACGTGGGCGCGCTTCCGGCGAGGCGGCGAGACCGTCACCGTCCTGTGGCAGGATCCCTGGGTGCGCGAGGGCGCGCTGTGGATCACGCCGGCGAGCTCGCTGATCGTCGAGAGCATCGAGGGGACCGAAGGCGCGCGCCACGCGGCCACCTTCTCGCTCAACCTGGGGATCGAGCCCGTGTACCTGCTGGGCGGAGAGGCCGCGATCTCGCTGTCTGCGCCGCCGCTGACGTCGCCCTGAGCCTCGAGCGGCTTGGATGAGGCTGGTTCTGGCGTTACTATTCCATTATGGAATACCGGAGCGGCCGCGGGCTTCCGACCGAGTACGGCGTCCTTGGGCTGTTGCTGGATGGACCGGCTCACGGGTACGACCTCCAAGAACGTCTGCGCGAGGGGCTCGGGCCGGTGTGGCGCGTCGCGTGGAGCCAGCTCTACCACGTGCTGCACGGACTCGAGGAGAAGGGATGGGCTGTCACGGCGACCTGCGATTCGCCCAGCGGGCCTCCACGCCACACCTATTCCATCACCCCCAGAGGCCGCCGCGCGTTCTTCGAGTGGGTCGTCGCGCCCGTCGGGCGCCTGCGCGACGTTCGGATCGATCTCTTGGCGAAGATGCACTTCGTTCGGCGGCACGCACCGCAGGAGCTCGACGCACTTCTCGCCCGCCAGTCCGATGCGCTTCGCCGGGCCATCGCGGATCGGGGCACCCTAGGCGGCGACCCGTGGATTGCCTCGGTCGCCCAGTCGTTCCGACGCCACCAAACCGAGAGCGCGCTCGCGTGGATCCACGAGGTCCGCAGCTCTCTCCGCAAGAAACGAAAGGACTAGCGATGAAAGAGACAGCGTGGCTTGTTGCGACTCTGGTCGTCGCCCTGGCGCTCGCCGCGGCGGCGCAGACCGTCACGGTCACCGACACAACCGGACATGCGGTGACCGTAGAACAGCCGGTTGAGCGGATCGCGAGCGCCTACGGAATCGGCACGTACTACGTGTACGCGCTCGGCGCCGGCGACCGTCTCGTCGCCGCGTGGTTCGTGGGCGTGAAGTCGGCGGCGCAGGCGCCCGCGTCGCTGCGAGCGATGGAGCCCCGCCTCGACACGCTGCTGCGCGCCGGCGACCCAAACGTCGAGGATCTGGCGGCGCAGGGGACCGACCTCGTGCTCGCCGATGCGGCGCAGTACGCGGCGGTGGCTGGCCCCATGAGCGACCTGGGGGTCCCGACGCTTATTCTCGGGCCGGAGACGGCGCAGGGAGTCGTGGACACCGCGCTCCTGCTCGGCGCCATCCTTGGCGAGGAGGCGCAGGCGCGGGCGGACGCCCTCGCCGCCGAGTTCACCCGCGTCTACGGCAAGGCCGCCGTCGCCGCAACCGCCACGCCCGCAGGCAGCCGCCCGCGCGTCCTCTTCCTCGGGACCAGCCTGTCGTCGGTCGCGAGCGGCGCGATGTACCAGACGCAGCTCATCGAAGCGGCGGGCGGGGTCTCGGTATCGGCCGATCTCGTGGGTTCGTGGAATACCGTGAACCTCGAACAAGTCCTGGTTTGGAGCCCCGACGTGATCGTCATCGCGCCCTACGGCAACGTCACGGTCGAGAGCATCACGGAAAGCGCAGACTGGCAGTCGGTGCGCGCCGTGCGGGCGGGACGCGTGTTCAAGATGCCGCGGGTCTTCGGGACCATGGACACGCCGCTTCCGGAGTCTCTGCTTGGCGTTGAGTGGCTGACCGCCGCCCTGTACCCGGACCGCGCCCTGTTCGACGTCCGGTCCGACGCGATCGCGTTCTACCAGGCGTACTACGGCTACGCGCTTTCGACGGAGGAGGCTGACGCATTCCTGGTTCCATGACGCCCGCGCGGCGTCGCGCCCTGAGCATCGCGCTCTTGTCGCTCCCGGTCGCCCTCGCGTTCGCGGCGCTCTTCGTCGGTCGCTATGGGAACGGAGTGGGCGCGGCGTTTCACTCGGTCTTCTCTGCAGGGGCGGACGAGACCTTGCGCGCACTCATCCTCCGCGTGCGGCTGCCACGGACACTCGCCGCGCTCTTCGTCGGAGCGAATCTGTCCGTCGCAGGCGCCGTCTTGCAGGGGCTCTTTCGGAACCCCCTCGTGGACTCACGCATTCTCGGCGTCAGCTCGGGCGCGGCGTTCGGAGCTTGCCTGGCCATACTCCTCACGGGGAGCGCGCTGGCCGTGCAGGTCAGTGCGTTCGCCTTCGCGCTCCTCGCCGTGGCGGTGGTTCTCGCAGTGGGATGGCGGCTCGGCGCGACGCCGCTCGCTCTCCTTCTCGTGGGTATCGCCGTCAGTGCCTTCTTCGACGCGTTGCTCGGACTTGTCAAGTACGTAGCCGACCCGCTGAGCAAGCTTCCCGCGATCACGTACTGGCTTCTCGGCGGGCTCCACGCCTCCCGCTGGTCGAACCTGGTGCCCCTCGTTGCCATCTCGGGAACGGGTCTAGGGATTCTCTTCCTCATCCGCTGGCGGTTGAACGTGTTGACCCTGAACGATGAAGAGGCCGCGTCCTTGGGCGTGCGCGTCCGCGCGCTTCGCATCTCGGTCGTCGTGGTAGCGTCGCTTCTCGTGGCCACGTCGGTGGCCCAAGCGGGGATGATCGGTTGGATCGGCCTGGTGATCCCGCACGTCGCGCGCGCATGGGTGGGCTCAGACCACGTGCATCTGGTCCCGGCCTCGGCTGCGCTCGGCGGGGCCGTCCTCGTCGTCCTCGATACGATCGCACGAACGGCCTTGCCCGGAGAGATCCCTCTCGGCATTCTCACAGGCCTCCTCGGCGTTCCGGCGTTTGTACTGCTTCTTGTGGGCTACGTTCGTGCCCGAGGGGGCACGCGATGAAGCTGGAGGCACGCGATCTGTCGTACGCGTATCCCCACGGCCCTCCATGCCTGCATGGCGTGTCCCTCGCCGCGGGCCCAGAGGGGGTCACCTTCCTTCTCGGTGCCAACGGCTCGGGAAAGTCGACGCTCCTCGCGTGTCTGGCGGGCACGCGCACGCCAACGGCGGGCGACGTGCGAATCGACGGGATCTCCCTTCGGTCGCTCATTCCCCGGGAGCGGGCAAAACGAATCGGCGTCGTCCCGCAGTTCCCCGACGCCGCGTTTGCGTACAGCGTTGAGGACACTGTGGGTCTCGGCCGAGCCCCCTATGTCGGGCTCTTCTCCCGACCAGGACGTGAGGACCGGCGGGTCGTCGAACGCGCGATCGAGTCCGTCGGGCTCGGGAGGCTCCGCCATCGGTCGATGGCACACCTGAGCGGCGGAGAACGCCAGCTCGTCTGGATCGCTCGCGGCCTCGCCCAGGGAGCTGGCTGCCTACTCCTTGACGAGCCGACCGCGCACCTGGACCCCTGTCATGAGCAGGACGTGTTCGCCGCTGTCGGGGAGCTTGCCGCAGGGGGAGCCACTTTCGTGGTGGCCTCTCACCACCCAGAGACGGCTCTGCTCTACGGCACGCACGTGGCGTTCCTGCGGGACGGTACGGTGGTGCGTTCTGGGCCTGCGCAGGAGGCAATCACGCCCGATGCGCTTCTCCAGGCGTACGGAATGGAGTTCGCGATCCTGACCGGTCTGGCTGGCGAGCGGGCCGTCGTCCCGACGCGGACCGCGCGCCAAGAGCCTCCCTCCGTGTCCGCCTAGCCGGACGCCGGAGCCTCCGTGCGGGGCTCTTCAGGATCGCCGGCGGGCGCGTCGAGACGCGACCGCTGCCAGCCACCCCTCCACGCTAGGTAACCGACGGCCACAAGTCCTGACAGGACGTTGGACGCAGACATGCCGATCCAGACTCCATCCGAGCCCATGCCGAGGGCAAACGCGAAGATGTACGACAGCGGAATGCGGAACACCCACAACCTGAGAATCCCGAGGACCATCGACGGCACGTTGTGGCCCGAGCCCCGGTAGATCGCCTGCGCGGCGAAAAAAGCACTCAAGAACGGCATACCGGCGGCGAACAGCTCGATGAATCGCGCGCCCTCGCGGAGCGACTCAGCGGCGCCGGCCGTGTCGCCATGGATGAAGATGCGCAGGAGGGGCATACGCGCGAAGTAGACGAACGCGGCCTCGGCAATCACGATCAGGAACAAGGCCTGGATTCCCTTCCGCGCCACCTCGCGCGTCCGGTCGAGCAACCCCGCCCCCAGGGACTGGCCGATCATCGTCGTCAGGCCGACGCCGAGGCCCTCGGTGGCGATGAACAAGAGACCGAAAACGCGGTCGGCGACCCCGTACCCCGACAGCGCGGCCACGGCATTCGGTAATCTCCCAATCCCCGTCATCATGACGACGAAGCCGAAGGCCACCGAGGAGTTGCCGACGGCCGCGGGAACCCCAATGCGGAAGCTCTTCGCCAACCAGTCTCGGCGCACCCTGAGGAGCGCGCGATCGAGGCGGAGCGGCCCGCGCCCGCGGAGGAAGATCACGAGGAAGATGGCCGTGCAGGCGATCTGGGCGATGACCGTGGCGATCGCCGCCCCGGTGATCCCGAGTTGCGGGAACCCCCACCAGCCGAGGACGAGTGCCCCGTCCAGCGGGATATTGATGACCACGCCAATCAGTGTGATGAGGAGCGGCAACAGCGTATCCCCTGTCGCTTGGAGCGCGCCGGCAAAGAGCTGGTGCGCCATCATCACCGGCATCCCCAGGAAGATGACGCGCATGTACATCGCCGCCTGGTCCGTCACCTCGGGATGGCCGACGAACGCCGCGAGGACGAGCGGCATGAAGAAGAAGCCGATGATGCCGATCGCGAAGCTCGCCAGGATCCCGACGCTGAACGTCTGGTTGAGCGCGAGGTTGGCCTCGCCGGGGCGGTTGGCTCCGATGTTCTGCGAGACCAGCGCGGCGATCACGGCGCCGCCGAACCCGCCAATGAACGAGACGAGAAACCAGACAAACGGCCATGAGATCTGAATCCCAGCCATCACGGCCTGCGGTGTCCCGGCGGGCAGAAGCCCGACGAAGTACGCGTCGGTGAGGTTGTATGCCGTGTGGAGCACGGCGGCGAGGACCGCGGGAGTGCCAATGCGGACCATCGTTCGCAGCGCCGGTCCATGCAGAATCTCATCTCGTTCGGGCGGGGCAAGCCATCCGACCTTCATGGACCTCCTCGTCCACCGTCTCGTCCGTGGGGAAGGGATTCCGCCTCGTCGGGGGGAAAGAGCCGATCATACCTAACCCGCCCCGTTTGCGCAGGGAGAAGTCAAACCGTAGCGCGTCTCACGAGGGTCTCCGGAGCGCCGCTAGAGCGTCACCGTCTCGCGCCACGTGGGGATCGCGGCCTCGACCCCAAGCTCCCCGCGGATGGCGTCGCGGAACGCGCCCAGCGTCGCTGGTTCGCCATGCACGAGGAAGAGGCGTTTCGCCGCCGTCGCCGACAACCACGCCAAGAGGCCGGGCTGGTCGGCGTGCGACGAGAAACCGCCCACAGTCCAGATCCTGGCTCGCACAGCCACTTCCTCGCCGAACACCCGCACGGACGTCGCCCCGTCGACGAGCGTTCGCCCGAGCGTCCCCGCCGCCTGGTAGCCGACGAACACGACGCCCGCCTTCGCGTTCCAAAGGTTGTGTCGGAGATGGTGAACGATGCGGCCGCCGTTGCACATCCCGCTGCCGGCGAGGATCACGCTGCCGCCCGGCTGGGCATTGAGGCGCTTGGACTCCTCCATCGTTTGGACGTACTCGAGGGGAGGAAACTCAAACGGGTTGGGCTTCGCCGCGAAGATGCGCCGCCCTTCGTCGTCGAAGTACTCAAGGAAGCGGGCGAACACGCGCGTGGTCGAGGTGGCCAAGGGGCTGTCGACGTACACCGAGCAATGCGGGAGCCGCTTGCGCTGCCACAACCCAAACAGCTCGTAGAGGATCTCTTGCGTGCGCTCCAGCGCAAACGACGGGATCAGCAGGTTGCCACCGCCCGGGATGATCGTGCGAACGGCCTCTTCGAGCTCGGCGACGGAAGCCTCGATCGTCCGGTGGCTCCGGTTCCCGTACGTCGACTCCACGAGGACGACATCGGCCCGCGGCGGGACGCTCGGGTCACGCACGATCGGGCGGTGACGGTTCCCGATGTCTCCGCTGTACAGCAAGTTGCCGTCAGGCGTGCGCAATTCGATGCAGGCAGACCCGAGGATGTGACCGGCGTCGTGAAACACGGCCGACACCCCACCCGCCAGCTCCACCGCCGCACCGTACCCGGACACCGCGCGGAACTGCTCCGTGCACTGCAGGACGTCATCCATGTTGTACAACGGCGATACGCTCGGCCCGCCCCTTCGACGGGCCTTGCGGGACTTGTAGGCCGCGTCTTCCACCTGGAGGTGCGCCGAGTCGGCGAGCATCAGTCGGGCGATCTCGGCGGTCGGCCGCGTGCAATGGATGCGCCCCGAGAACCCCTCGCGCACCAGGCGCGGCAGAAGGCCGGCGTGGTCGAGGTGGGCATGCGAGAGAAGGACCGCGTCAAGAGAAGCAGGATCGAAGGGAAACGCGTCGCGGTTATTGCCATCATGCGCGCCCTGGAAGAAACCGCAGTCCAGGAGCGCGCGCCAGCCACCGGTCTCAACAAGGTGACAAGAGCCCGTGACCATGCCCGTCGCGCCACAGAACGTGATCTTCATCTCTTCCTCTCGGCTCGCAAGATCCTAGGCCCGCCATGCCCTCGCGGCAACCCGCGACGGGTCGTCGTCCGATTCGCGAGGACCGCCCCGCGACGCCTGCGACATCGCTCGGGGGAGGTCAGGCGCCCGCGCTCGCGATGCCGAGCAGCGCAGCAAGCGGGCGCGCGTCGACTGCCGACAGCACGAGGTCGGCGCGCGAGAAGTCCCCGCCGCGCGTCACCCGGTTGGGGACGGCCACACAGAAGATCCCCGCGCGCTTCGCCGCCTCCACGCCGTGCGTCGAGTCCTCAAAGGCGATGGCGTCCGACGCCCCGACGCCCAGGGCGCAGAGCGCGGCGTGGTAAAGGTCCGGAGCCGGTTTGGTCTCACGCACGTCGTCGGCTGAGACCACCGCGGTGAAGAACGGTCGGAGCCCGAACCGCGCGAGGTGGCCCTCGATCCACGCTCGCTCCGAGCTTGAGGCAATCGCGCATGGCAGCGCGAGCATCCGCGCTTCCCGAAGGACCTCACGTACCCCGGGACACGGCACTTCCCGCGCCAGGAGCGCCGACTCCCGCACCTCGCGACGAGCGCGCAGCGCCGCGCGATCGACCGGTCTTCCCAGATGGGCTTCCAGCAGCTCGTACGCCGCCACAGGATCCGAGGAGCTTCCGAGGCCCTTGGACCACTGCCGCGGCGTGATCACGAGCCCGGCCTCGCGGTAGAGCTCGTCCCACGCGGAAAACATGGGCGTCTCGGTGTCCAGAATCAGGCCGTCGAAGTCGAAGATCAGGGCTCGAATCACAGGGCTCACCTCGCCGATCGGGTCGCCGCGCCCCCAACGCGTTAATCCAGGCATCGTGCGAGAAGACGGGACCCGGATCGCAATCCGAATCCCGTCTTCTCATCGCGTTCTACGAGCCGGCGCTGCGCCGGACGCGAACGCCCACTCGCGCCCTTGGGGGCCTCGAGCTGTCCTGGCACCGCGTACTACGGGGCCGGGGAGGTCGTTGGCGCCACAGGGGGCGTGGACGGCGTCGTCGGCGTCACCGTCGGGGTGACCGTCGGCGCGGGCGATGGAGCCGGCGTCACCGACGGCGTCTGCGTGGTTGTCGCCGGCTTCGGCGTCGTCGTGGTCGTCGTCGGCGTCGTGGTCGCCGGCGTTGTGGTGGTCGTCGCCGGCTTCGGCGTCGTCGTCGTCGTCGGCGTGGTCGCCGGCGTCGTGGTCGCCGGCTTCGGCGCTGTCGTCGACGTCGTCGGCGTGGTCGTAGTCGTCGCCGGCTTGGTGGTGCTCGGCGTGGTCGTCGTGGTCGCAGGCTTCTTCTCGCCGCCGCAGCCGGCAAGACCGAAAACGAGCCCAACGCTCATCAATACGCATACTGCAGAAACAATCAAAGTTCGGCGCTTCATAGCCTTTTCGTCTCCTTGCCTCATCTCGTCCACCCCAGGGGGCTGAGGCATCCCCTCAGGATTCACCCCGATCGTACACAATGGGTCCCTATCAGACTACCTTTCGCGCGCGCGCTGTCAAGTCAGCGCGCAAGGCACCGCCATGGGTCATGCGGGTGATGGGAGACATAGGTCACGCGACTCCTTTCGGCTCTCCCTGCTCGAGTCTCGGAACTCCGGCGGGTGAAGTAGAATAGGCGCGGTCCAGGAGGTGTCATGGCACGACGGCGCGCACTGCGATGGGTCTGGGCGGCCATGGTCGTCGCGTTCTGCACGCCGGCGGCCGGGCAGTCGATCGGCTGTGACGGCCCGAACAGCGCCGCGCCCGTGGTCCCGTGTGCAGAGGCCAACACGCCGCAGCAGGCTGCGCGGTCGTTTCTCGAACGCCAGTTGGCCGCGACCCTCGCTCCGACGGCCAGCGCGCTGGCGCAGGCTCTGGAGGCGCACGAGTTCGCCGTGTGCAAGCAGCCCCCGGAGCGCAACACGTACGGCCCCCTCTACGGCGCAGGCCGTTGGGGATGCGAGAACGGCTACGCGTTCCGCCGATTGTGCGGCGACAACTACTACCTTGAGAAAGAGATCGACGCCGACTACGGAATGGTCGTGGTGTATCACGTGGTCGTGTCGCCCGGCTCGTGGAACGTCGTCGCCTTGGACACGAGCTTGTCGCTGACCGTGACGCGGTCGGCGGTGGGCGACGTGAAGCTGACGGTGTTCCTCTCGATCCGTCAGAAGTTTCCCGGGGCATCGGCTCCCAGCAGCTACGTCGAGACGTTGCGCAGTCAGTACAAGGGGCAGGCGGAGATCGTGAAGAAGGAGGTGCTCGACTACTGCAAGACCTACAAAGAGACCTACTGCCAGGAGCTGCTCGCGCTCGCGGCCCTGCTCATGCGATCGTCCGCGGTGGCGTCGAGCGAACCGGCCCAGCCGTTCGTCGTGCGGGCCAAGGCCAACGGGACGCTCGCCGTCTCGATGCCGCTGGAGCTGTCGTCGGACGCCGTGTCGCTCCTTGTGGTCACCGGGACCGTCGTCGACGACCGCGGCCTCCCGGTCCCCGACGCCGAGGTGACCTTGACCGGCGCGGCGACCAGTACCCGCACGCTTCTCGACGGCAGCTACAAGCTGTCGGCGTTCGGGACAGGCACCGCGCTGATGGTGCGCCGGATCGACCTCAGCGTGCAGCGCGCGACCGTCGACGTGGGTTTCCCCACATCGGGCGGTGTGACGATGACCGGCGTCGCGGCCGACGGAACGTCGCAGCTGACGCTGCAGGTGACGAGTCACGGCATCCGCCCGGAAAGCGTCGCGGTCTCGACGCCGATCCTCGGCACCTTCGCGCGCGCCTCCGGCAGCTCGCCGCTTGTGCTGGACAGGAACGGTAGCGGGACCCTCGTCTACATCCCGCCCGTCGCCGTGCCCCGAGAGGCGCTGACCGAGACCGTGGTCGTGGGCAGCGCGTCGTCTGCCCGCTCGATCGCCGCGGCGCCTGTGACCTTCACCGTGAGCTACACGGACCTCGATGGAGCCGCAAGGACGACCACCGCATCGATCCAGCTGTGCCGCCCGCCTGTGTTGCTCGTGCAGTCGCACCTCGGAGGAACAGCGACCTGGACGAAGTTCCTCGACTACACGCGGTCGCAGCGTTTCGACGCCCTGGTGACCGGGGAAGGGATCTCGTGGGCGCCCGGCAACGTGTCCCTGTCTGAGTGGGCAAAGGACCTGGCAACGCGCATCGCCGAAGCGCGCGCCGCGTACGAGACCGCTGGCATCCGGATCGCCGCGGTCGACGTCGTGGCGCACAGCCTGGCCGGCGTGGTCGCGCGCAGCCTGCTCGAGGGCAAGGACCCGCGCGGCGACGTGCGCCGTCTGATTCTCGTCGGCACGCCGAACCATGGGCTCGCCTGGCTCGACCAAGAGGTGGGCGCCCCGGCGGTCCGCTGGTTGGCCGCTCACCCGATCGCGGCAGCCGAAGTCCGCGAGGCGTCGACGTTCCTCCGCGCCTTGGCGCCGACCGGCGCGCGCAAGGCCGAGTACGTCAACCTCGTCGGGCGGCGCCCCTCGTCGCTCTCCGCGTCGCGCCAAGGCTCCGCGACCGTTCAGGACGACGGCATCGTCAGCGCCGCGTCGTCGCACCTCGACGGCGTCGCCGAGATCCGCTTCGACGGCGTGGTGCATGCCCCGGGACTGCTGGACCCGGCGCCGGCCCTGACCGAGTCTCCCGACGTCTGGGCGCGCATCGTCGAACTCCTCACGACCGTCCTTCCGGACGCCGAGCCGGACAAGCTCGAATTCTCGCTGCGTGCCGGCCGCCAGGTGTCTGTCACGCTCACTCCCCAGGTCACGCCCTGGCCCGCCGTCGCCAAGTTCCCCTCGCTGCTGGCCCCGGGTGTGGCCGTTCGCACAGGCGATAAGGGGTACGCGTCGATCGTCATCACGCGCGGCGGGCAGGCCTGGGGCTCGGTCAGCCTCACCGCCAAGACCGAGGTCCTGTTCCTGGCCAGTTCGCCCGCTCTGGTGCGGATCGAGATCGTTGCGGGCAGCGCGCGCCTGCGCACGCAGGCCGCGAGCGCCGAACCGGCTGACTTCGAGGTGACGCTCGACGCAGTCAACCGCGTGGCGTCGTGGCACACGCTGCAGCCCGATGTCCGCGTGCTCGGCGTCGGCACGGATGTGGTGGCCTCGCGCGACGAGGCGGTCGCGCTCTTCGCCCTGGATGGGCCAGCGATCGTCGAACACTCCAAGGGCGCCGGGTTCTTCCCGGCCCGCCTCATCGAGGGCGGAGCCGGCATCCGAATCCGCGCGGGAGGGTCCATCGAAGACGAGCCCATCCCGTCGCGCGGGTGGTGGACAACCGGGCCGTGGCGTGGTCCGATTCCGTTCTTCACGTTCCCGATTCCCGTGATGGTCATCTCGCTCCTCGGGCTGATCGCCGCGGCGGTCTATCACGTGCGCGCACGGCGGAGCTTCGCCGCCCGCATGTCGCGCGAGCG
>JBFYQX010000036.1:0-3331 GCA_041302525.1 Candidatus Bipolaricaulota bacterium
GTCCTGTTCTTCGCCCGCAGCCGCCTCGAGCGGACGTACGAGGGCGAGGCCGACGCCGCGGTCGCAGAGGAGACCCTCGCCAAGGAAGAGCCCGGCGTTGAGGCCCTCCCGACCACGATCCACGCGGGCACCGGCGAGACGCCAGCCGGCGAGGCGAACGCCGCGGCCCGGCTCCTCGAGATCTTGCTGGCCGTCGCGGCTCTCGGGACCTCGGCCATCCTCCTTGTCGCCGCGTGGCGCCTGCGCAAGCCGCGACCGGCCCCAGAGCCCCCCGCGCCGCCAGCCCTCGCAGAGACCCTCGACCACGCGCTGCGCGGCCTGGCCCAGGGACGCGACGCCGTCGGGGTCGTCATCGAGTGCTACCGCGAGATGATGCAGAGCTTCGCCGCCTCCGCGGGCGTCGACCCGCGCGCGCTGACGCCCCGAGAGTTCGCGCGTTCGCTCGCGACCCGCGGGCTGGGCGGCGCGGCCCTCGACGAGCTGACCAACCTGTTCGAGCTCGTTCGCTACGGGCGCCGCCCAGACGATGATCTGGCGCCGCGCGCCCTGTCGTGCATGACCGAGCTGCGCGCGCGCCTGGCGGCGCTCGCCCCGGCTCCCACCGCATGATGCGCAAAGCAATCGTCCTCGTGCCCGCCCTCTGCGTGCTGGCGCTTGTCTTTCTCTTCCTCGCGCTGCTCGCCGAGCCCTTGCAGCGTGGCGCCACCCTGCGCGAGGCGCTGGCCGTCCTGCCGCAGGCCGTCGTCTGGATCCTGCCGCCGCTGCTCGCGACGCCGATTCTCATCGCGCTCGCGTTCGGTGTCCGGCCGCACTGGCATCGCCTGCGCAACCCCGAGCCCACCGTCCTGCCCGGCGGCTCGCTGGCCCCGCTCGCGCGGTCGCTCCGCCTGGCCGGCGAGAGTCGCCTCGCCCAGTCGCGCGCCGTGAGCCGTCTCGCGCGCATCGCCACGGACCTCGCAGCCAGTCAGTACGGCGGGACCGAGGAACGAGCCTGGGAGATCGCTCGCCAGCGGCTACGAGCAACGCACCCCCGCGTCGCCGAGTTCCTCGAACGTCACGAGATGATGAACCTGTCAGGCGCCGAGTTCGCGGCCCTCGTCCGCGAGACGCTCGACGCCCTCGAACGCCAACAAGAGGAGGCGTGATGAACGTCCTGCAAGTGAAGGAGAGGAGCGAGGCCATCGTTCGCGAGGTGGCGCGCGCCGTGGTCGGCAAGGACGAGGTCCTGCGGCAGGTGACCGCCGCGGTCCTCGCCGGCGGCCACGTCCTGTTCGTCGACAACCCCGGCCTGGCCAAGACGCTGATCGCGCGGAGCTTCGCCCGCGTGCTCGGGCTCGACTTCCGCCGCATTCAGTTCACGCCCGACCTCTTGCCCGGCGACATCACCGGCTCGCACATCTTCGACCGCGAGACGAGCCGCTTCGTCCTCGCGCCCGGCCCGGTGTTCGCCAACGTCGTCCTCGCCGACGAGGTCAACCGCGCCACGCCCAAGACCCAGTCCGCGCTCCTCGAGGCAATGCAGGAGACGCAGGTCTCGATCGCCGGCGACACCCGGCGGCTGCCGCAGCCGTTCGTCGTCCTGGCGACCCAGAACCCGATCGAGTACGAGGGCACGTTCCCGCTGCCCGAAGCGCAGCTCGACCGGTTCATGGTTCGTCTTGCCGTCGGGTACCCGACGCCCACGGACGAGATTGAGATCTTGCGACGCCGCGCCGAGCGCCGCGACGACGAGGTCGCCCTCGCTCCGGTGACGAGCGCCGCCGAGGTGCTCGAGATGCGCCAGGCCGTCGAGTCCGTGATCCTCGGCGACGGCGTGTCGGCGTACATCGTCGATCTCGTCGCCCGCACGCGCGCCCACCCCAGTGTCTACGTCGGGGCGAGCCCGCGCGGCTCGCTCGCCCTCCTCAAGCTCGCCCGCGCCTGGGCGGCGATCGAGGGCCGCGACTACGTGATCCCCGACGACGTCAAGCGCTTCGCCGTCTGCGCGCTGGCCCATCGCATGATCCTCCGCCCGGAGTTCTGGACCCGACACGCGTCGACGGAGACCGTCGTCCAGTCCGTGCTGGACTCGACCGTCGTGCCCAAGGTCTCGTAGCATGGACAGCGACCGCCGGCTGCCCGTAGGGCTGTTGCTCGGCGCGGCGTTCATCGTCACCGGCCTGTACGGCCGGTCCGCGGCGCTGCTTCTCCTCGCCGTGCCGCCGCTCCTCTACGCCGCCGCCCTGTTGGCCTCGCACACCGTGATGCGCCGGCCGGATCTCGACGCCACGCGCGCCCCGTCGGTCGCCCGCGTCACCGAGGGCGACCTCGTCGACATGAACGTCGCGATCACCAACCGTGGCCCGTCCGTGGCCTTCGCCGCCGTGCTCGACGAGTTGCCGGAGGGCGCGACGCTCGTCTCCGGCGAGCCCGCGGTCTGCGGCCCCTTTCCCCGTCAGCACACGCTGCGCATCAGCTACCGTCTGCGGACCGAGCGCGGCCTGCACGTGCAGACCGCGCTGCGCGTCCTCGTGTGGGCGCGCTTCGGCCTGTCGCTCGAGGAGTACCGCTTCGCGTGCGCGTCGTCCGTCGCCGCCCTCCCGGAGATCGAGTCCCTACCGCCGCTCGCCGTCCGCCCGCGCAAGACGCACATCGCCGTCGGCCCGGTCAAGGCGCGCGTGGCCGGACCCGGCGTCGAGTTCTTCGGCTGCCGCGCCTACGCGCCGGGCGACGACATCCGGCGCCTCAACTGGCGCTCGTTCGCCAAGCACGACCGGCCGCTCGTGAACGAGTACGAGGACGAACGGATGACCGACGTGATCGTCGTCCTCGACGTCCGCGCCAACGCCCACGTGCGCGCCGGCATGGAGTCGACGTTCGAGCCTTCGTGCCGCGCCGCGGCGAGCCTCGCCGCGCACTCGATCCACCAGAGCAACCGCGTCGGCCTGTTGATGTACGGCCAGACGATCGACTGGATCCAACCGGCAGGCGGGCGCATGCACCTCGACAAGATCCTCGGCATGATCGCCCGCGCCCGCCCGGCGCGGAGCTTCGCCTTCGAGGACCTGGCGAACCTCCCGCTGCAGATGCTGCCCAGCGGGTCGCAGGTCCTGATCGTCAGCCCCGTGTCGCGCGCTGGTGACGCGCTCGTCGCCGCCAAGCTGCGCGCGCGCGGCTGCTCGGTCCTCGTGTTCTACGCCGATGCCCTCGAACTCGAGTGCGCGGCGGAGCCCGACGACGAGGCGCTTGACCTCGCCGTGCGTGCGCGGAGGCTCGAGATGGCGAACGACTTCCGGGTCATGGAGTCCCTCGGAGTCCACGTCATCCCGTGGACCGTGCGGCAGCCGCTCGC
>JBFYQX010000044.1:0-6352 GCA_041302525.1 Candidatus Bipolaricaulota bacterium
GCAGAAGCTCTTCGTCGTCCCGGTGAAGACCCTGTTGCCCGGGCGGACGATCCGCACCGCCTACGGCGTTCCGTGGGCGGGACGAGAGATGTCGGCCCACGGCATCGCCGACCTCGCCCGCTCGGTCGGGTTCGAGGTCCTGGCGGCGAATCAGCGCGGCCTCGCGTACCAACTTCACCTGAGACGGCCGCGCGAGCACACGGCGTGCGCGTCTCCTTCCCCCCCACGCGACCGCGGACTGCGCCGCCGTTGACACCGCCGCGCCGACCGTGCAGAATGCGGCTCGCAAGGCGCAAGGAGACGTGTGGAGACGAATGATGCAGAGGTTGTCAGAGAGCGGAAGGAGATCCTCGAGCTAGGCGATCGCCTGGGAAACGTCTCTGAGGCCTGCCGTAGGGCAGGCATCCCCCGAAGCTCGTACTACAACTACCGACGCAGGCTGCGCGAACAGGGCCTGTCCGGCCTGAGCAACCGGCCCCCGCGACACAATCACCATCCACTGACCACCCCTCGCGCGGTTGAGGATAGGCTCGTCGAGCTCTCATCTGCACATCCCGCGTGGGGATGCGTGCGGCTCGCTGCCTACCTCCACGACCAGGGTGCGTCCGTCAGCGCACCGACGGTGCAGAAGCTCCTGACCCGACACGGCCTAGGAACCGCGCAGGAGCGCTGGCTCTGTCTGGAAGAGAGCGTACGCGCCGTGCCCGCCTCGTGCACGGCGGAACAGATCGCGTGGATGGAGACATGGAACCCCGCTTTTCAGGAGAGGGGCCACGAGAGCACGTGTCCAGGCGAGACGCTGTTCCAGGACGTGCGCCACGCGACCCGCGCCGCGCGCGTCTACGTCCACTTCGCGGTGGACTCGTACGGCGGGCTCGCGTTCGCCCTGCTGCGGCCCGTGCGGCAGACGGTCGACGCCATCTCGCTGCTCGAAGCCGACATTCTCCCTTTCTACGCGCAGATCGGACGACCGGTAGAGTCGCTTGTCACCCCGGATGTACCGCTGTTCTGGGGATCTGTGCGGCACCCGTTTGAGGCAACCCTTGCGCGCGCGGGCATCCGTCACCGCGCTGTGCATGTTGCAGACTCTCATGACAACGGGTTCCTTGAGAGGTTCTGGCAGGACTTCCTGAGAGGTTTCGTCGCGCCACGCCGCAGGGAGTGGCTCACCGCCCCGTTTGCGGGGTGGCAGGAGGAGTTCTCGGTCTGGCTCGAGGAGTACAACACCGTCCAACCGTATCTCGGGTACAGGAACTACGGCCAGACGCCGCTTGGGTTTGTCAGAGGTGTGTCCATAGAGAACCTTTAGTCGCCAGTTGACTTTCTTGTTGCATTACGCTAACACTTGGCGATGCTTTCGACAACCTGGCGCTACCTTGTCGGGAACTGGGAGTACGTCAGCCAGCTTGTTCTGGAGCATCTTCGTATTGTCTTCATTGCCAACGGTCTCGCCGTCGCGATCGGGCTTGCGATTGGCATCTTCATCTCGAAGCGCGGGCGCGAGAACCTGGCTGACCTCGTCCTGTACTCGGCCAGCATCCTTCTGACCGTGCCCTCTCTCGCGCTCTACGGCATCCTGATGGCCATTCTCGCCGCCCTTGGGATGATGTCCATTGGCCTCGTTCCAGTGGTGGCGGCACTGACGCTCTACGGTCTCCTGCCGATCCTTCGGAATACCACGACGGCTCTCCGCGGCATTGACCCGGCCATGATCGGATCAGGACGCGGGATGGGCATGTCGGAGACGCAGATTCTCTGGCGCGTGCGCATCCCTCTTGCCGTTCCCGCCATCATGGCCGGCCTGCGGCAGGCCGTCGTCATGAACGTCGGCATTGCCGCGATCGGCGCGTACATCGGTGCGGGCGGCCTCGGGCAGCTCATCTTCCGCGGGATCGCGAATACGCGCGCTGATCTTGTCCTGGCAGGAGCAATCTGCGTTTCGCTCCTGGCTGTAGGTCTGGACGTGACGTTGGGCGCGGTCGAGCGTCTTGTCACGCCCCGAGGTGTCCGGAAGGGGGCCAAGAGATGATCGAACTCCGCAATGTGACGAAGACCTTCTCGGGCGGCGCGCGCGCCGTGGATGACGTCACGCTGACTATCCTGCAGGGCGAGTTCTGCGTCTTGCTCGGTCCGTCCGGCTGCGGGAAGACGACGACTCTGAAGATGATCAACCGCCTCGTCACGCTCACGGCGGGGGAGATCACAGTCAACGGCAGAGACATCCGCTCGCTCCGGGCGACCGACCTGCGCCGGAGCATCGGCTATGCCATTCAGGAGATCGGCCTGTTCCCTCACATGACCGTCGCTCAGAACGTGGCGACCGTGCCGCGGCTCCTTCACTGGCCTGCGCGTCGCCGTCGCGCCAGGGTGCGCGATCTGCTCGACCTCCTCGGCCTCACGCCCGCCGACAGTTTCCTCCATCGATATCCTGCCGAGCTGTCCGGCGGGCAGCGCCAGCGGGTCGGTGTGGCGCGGGCCCTCGGAGCGGATCCGTCGATCCTGCTCATGGATGAGCCGTTCGGAGCGATAGACCCGATCACGCGCGAACGCCTCCAGGAGGAGTTTCTCCGCATCCAACGCGAGATTCGGAAGACCGTCGTGTTCGTGACCCACGATATCCATGAAGCCATCAAGCTCGGCGACAAGGTTGCGCTGATGAAGGACGGTCACCTCATTCAGCACGCGACGCCGGCGCAGCTTCTGTCTCAGCCTGCAGACGACTTCGTTCGCGGATTCGTGGGGACCGACCGCACGCTCAAGGCGCTCCGTCTCACCACCGTGCGCGAAGTGATGGATCCTGAGCCCGTCTCCGTGAATCTGGCAAATCATGTCTCGATGGCGCGGGAGCTGCTCGATTCCCTCCAGAGGAGCTTTCTCCCCGTCGTCGACGACGATGGCGTATTCCGGGGCTGGATCGGACGCACAGCAACTACGGGACCCGAGGACTCCCGTGTCGGCGAGCGGGTGACTCCGTACATCGTGCTGGGCTCGCCGGGGATGCCTCTCAATGAGGCACTTGCCCTCATGCTCGAGAGCGCGACCGGCAGCCTCGCCGTCGTCGATTCGGATCGACGACTTGTCGGCACTCTCACCTTCGACCGGCTGTTCGAGCGCCTCCGCCAAGGCGGTGCGGATCGAGGGACAACGGAGGAGCGATGAGGCGGAGCCTGATTCTGGTCGTCTTGTTGGTCACTCTGTCCGCGCTCACAGGCTGGGTGACGAGCCTCGGCCGCGTCGGCTTCTTCATGATGGCTCCCCCGGAGAAGCTGCTCGCCGCGCTTCGGGAACACCTTGAGATCGTGCTCATCGCCGAGTCGATCGCGGTCGCCGTCGGCATCCCGCTTGGTATCGCGCTGTCTCGGCGGTCCTTCCGCAAGGCCGCCCCGATCCTTTCCGCGATCACCAGTGTTGGGCAAACGGTGCCAACTCTGGCGCTGGTAGGTGTCTTCTCCATCATGATGGGACTTGGACTGCGCTCTGCTATTGTCGCTCTGGCAGTCTACACGGTGTTGCCGATCGTCCGCAACACCCGCGCCGGCCTCGTCTCGGCAGACCCCGGGGCAAGAGAAGCGGCGCGAGGGATGGGCATGTCCCCACGGCAGATCTTGTGGCGTGTCGAGCTGCCGCTCGCGACGCCGCTCATCATGGCCGGGATCCGGACGTCCACCGTGCTCAACGTCGGTTCCGCAGCAGTCGCGGGGATGATCGGCGCCGGCGGGCTGGGAGAAATCATCATGACCGGCGTGTCGCTGCGGCTTGTCGAGATGATCCTTCAGGGCGCCGCTCCAACGGCAGCCCTGGCGATTCTCCTCGACAGGATCCTCGAAGCCGTCGCCAACCGCGCCACTCCGAAGGGCCTTCGTCTCTCCCTGCGGCGGGATGCGTCAGAGGCATAGGGAATGCAGATTGGGAGGAAGTGGGTGGGCATCGCCGAACGAGGCTTGTGCAATCCACATACACACCGAAGGAGGAACAGATGACCAAGAGGTTTGCAGCCATCGTACTGGCGGGACTCCTTGCGATCGCAGTGCCCTTTGGGGCGCTTTGTGCCGCGAGCGAGACCATCCGGATCGGCACCAAGAACTTCACCGAGCAGTTCATCGGCGGATACCTCATGAAGCTCATCCTGGAGGATCGGGGCTACAGCGTCGACCTACGAACGGGAATGTCGAGCATGGTCCTGCGTGAGGCGATCGAGAACGGCGACATGGACCTGTGCATGGACTACACGGGCACGATGTGGCTGAGCTATGCGCAGCACTTGTTCGAGGGCGAGACCCAACACGAGCTCTTCGAGAAGGTCAAGGCATACGACGCAGAGCGAGGCATCACGTGGCTTGAGCCCATCTGGTGCAACAACAACTATTCCATCGCCGTGACGCGGGAGTTCGCCGAGGCCAACGGCCTGACGACGCTGACCGACTTCGCGGCATACGTGAAGAGCCAGGGCGGGAAGGTCCGCATTGCGACCACGTTTGAATTCTACGCTCGCCCCGACGGCCTGATCGGGATGCAGTTGCACTACGGCTTCGCATTCCAGCCGTCGTACGTCACTCCGGTGATGCCGGGGCTGACAGCCCAGTATCTTGCCCAGGGAGACGTTGAAGCTACGGTGGTGTTCGGAACGGACGCGGTGATCGCCAAGTACGGTTGGGTGATCCTGCAGGACGACAGGACGTTCTGGCCGCCCTACGACCTCGCGCCCGTCCTTCTGACCGACACGCTCAGCCGCTCGCCAGGCTTGGCAGACGTCCTGGGTGAGCTCGTGGCCGCCTTCCCCGAGGATGCGCAGGCGTTGATGACAGAGCTCAACGGCCGCGTCGACAACGAGGGCCTTGAACCTGAGGCTGTCGCCAGGCAGTTCTTGATCGATCACGGCCTGCTCAGCAATGGATGAGGATCCCGTTGCCGGGCATATCAGGCGTGGAGGTGCTGCTACGGATGCAACTCCCCACCTCCACGCTGCCAGCGATGCACAAGTTGATCGACTGCGAGGCATAGAGGCCTCACGTTGGGCGACGAGGTCCGCCGCGGCGGAGAGGGAGGTCGCAGGTGTTACCAATGAGAAGGATCCTGAGTCCGACCGATCTCGGTGATGGGGCGCGAGCCGTCGTACGGGCCGCATGCGAACTATGTCGCGCGCTGTCAGCGGAGCTCGTGCTGATCCACGTGGTGAACCCGACGCAGTTCGCGATGGCCACTCACGAGGGGTCCGGCACCGGCGCCATGGCGTGCGCGCCGGCGATTGACAGCGCGATTGCCGGCGCGACGATCGCCCTCCGCAAGTTGGCGGCCGATGCCCTGGCGATGGGAGTGCCCTGCAACGTGCACGCCCTGTTGGGCTCTCCAGCCGAGACCATCCTGCGGGCAGCGGCGACCTTGCACGCCGACCTCATCGTCATCGGCCTCCGCAGACGGTCATGGCTGCGGCGGCTGATCTTGGCGTCGCCGACCGAACTCGTCGTACGCGAGTCTCCTTGCCCCGTGCTGGTCGTGCAGGTGGCAGCTCCAGCATCGCAACACGCCGACACGTCGGCGTGGTAGCGCGCGACGCAGCGGGAATTCGAGCTCCATCCGCAATTTGCGCCGTGACTCAACGCGCACAAGATCATGGGCCGTGGATCGCGTGCCTTCGGCCACTCCCACCAGCAATGGTGCATTGACAGCCCTGCTGCTCTCACTCTCACTCACTCTTCCTCGCCGCCTCTCGCCGATCCTCGCCGGACCGCAGTCTCTGCAGGACAGGGCCGCTTCCCATTGTGTCGGCGTATCTGCCGGCACTCTCCCGAGAATCTGTCATGTCCGACAACGCAGCGCGAGGCAATGGCCGGCTCTACGGCGAGCTCTTCGCCCACGTTCCGATCGGTCTCTATCGGACGACGTCGGACGGCAGGATCGTCGACGTGAACACGGCTCTCGTCCGCATCCTCGGCGGCCCTGATCGCAAGGCGCGGCGCCCGCGTGCGCGCAGCCGTGACGGGAAGCGGCAAGCTCCGCGAGATCAGCGGGGTCGACGTCACCGTCTCCGTCGGCCACATCTTCTGACATCCGGACACCGGAACGCCGATCGAAGAAGCGCTCGCGGCCGCGGATGCGCGGATGGCCGACGAGAGGCGCGCGAGATAGGCCTCGGCGCCTCCGGTCGCGATCTAGGCAACGATCTCGATGTAGAGGTCGATCACCGACTTCGAGCGATCCTGCTCAGTGGGATTCACGAACTCCTCCAAACATCGCCCGCCGCTCGGTGAAAACTTGTACGGGCTCTCCTCTACCCAAACGGAGAGAGCACGCCACCGCTGCCCGATGTGCTCGAGCCCGACGCAGCGGGCGCTGATACGTGCATGGCACTGCG
>JBFYQX010000047.1:0-10192 GCA_041302525.1 Candidatus Bipolaricaulota bacterium
AGTGAGACGCGCGATCTGTAGCGGGGTCGCGCGTCATTGCTCCCGCGGAGTGCTGAAGGAGCGCGGCGTGCTGGGAAGCTTCGGCTACGAGAGACCGAGCACCATCGACGAGGCCCTGACCCTTCTCGCCGAGTGCAACCCAGGCGCTTTGGTCCTGGCGGGGGGGACCGACCTGTTCGTGGACGTCCGCGCTGGCCGTGCCTCGCCGCGGCTCCTGGTCGACGTGAAGCGGATCGACGCGCTGCGCCGGCTCGTCGTGGACGTGGAGGGAGGCGTCTCGATCGGAGCAGCTGTCACGTTGAACGAACTGCTCGAGAACCGCCGCGTGAGAGAGGTTCTCCCCGGGCTCTGCGAGGCGGCCGCGTCGATCGCCACGTACCCTCTGCGGAACCGAGCCACGGCGGTCGGTAACCTGTGCAACGCCTCCCCCGCCGCTGATCTCGCTCCGATCCTGCTCGCGCTTGGCGCGTCGATTGTCGTTCACGGAGACCAGGAGAGGACGCTTCCCTTGCCGCAGTTTGTCGTCGGAGTCAAGCGCACGGCAATGCGCGCTCACGAGCTCGCGACACGCGTCTTGGTTCCCCCGCCGGCGAGCGGGCTGCGCTCGACATTCCTCAAGCAACAGCGATTGCGGGGCCATGACCTGGCCGTGGCCAGTGTCGCGGGAACCTACGATCCGGGCACGGGGCGGATGCAGATCGCGTTCGGGAGCTGCGCGCCGACGCCCGTGCTGGTCGCGCCGATCGAGGCGAAGGGCAACGTCGCGGAACGCGCCGGCGAGGACGTTGCGCGCCGGGTCCTCGCGGCGGCGGCGCCGATCAGCGACGTGCGAGCGTCGGCCGACTACCGGCGGGCCGTGCTGTCGGTCCTCGCGCGGCGCGTGGTGACCAACCTGCTGGAAGGAGGTTCGCCATAGATCACGAGGTGCGCGTGACCGTGAACGGCGTGGTGGAGACCGCGCGGGTTCCGGCGGGACTGACCTTACTCGAGTTCCTGCGCGGGCGGCTTCACCTGACGGGCACCAAGGAGGGCTGCTCGATCGGCGAGTGCGGCGCGTGCACGGTGCTTCTCGACGGCAAGCCGGTGACTGCGTGCCTTGTGCTGGCTGTCGAGGCGGACGGGGCGACCGTCGAGACGGTTGAGGGGGAAGCCACGGACGGCGAGCTGTCGGCGCTCCAAACGGCCTTCGTCGAAGCGGGCGCGGTGCAGTGTGGGTTCTGCACGCCGGGGATGATCATGGCGGCGCGCGGGTTGTTGCGGCGGAATCCCGACCCGACGGACGAAGAGATCGTGGAGGCCATCGCCGGGAACCTCTGTCGCTGCACGGGCTACGAGGCGATTCTTCGCGCGGTGCGCGTCGCAGCCGCGCGGCAGCGCTTGGATGCCCCGCTCACAGGAGAAACCGTCGCGAGCCAGTCAGCGGGCGGCTCGCTTGGAGGAGAAGCCGGCTCGAAGGAGAGGCGGTTTCTCCCTCGTCGAGAGGCTCGGCGTGCTCCCCGGGCGGGAGGCAGATGATGCCTCGCGAACTGCGCGTGGTCGGTACGCCGGTGGTCCGCGAAGACGCGATCGACAAGGTCACGGGCGCGGCGCGTTACACGACCGACCTCGCGGTGCCCGGCATGCTCCGCGCCGCCCTCGTCACGTCGCCTTTCGCGTCGGCGCGAATCTTGCGGATCGAGACGGCGAGAGCGCGGACGGTCGCGGGGGTCCGAGCCGTCGTCACGGGCGCCGACCTTGACGTCCGCTTGGGTCTCTACCTGCGCGACAAGCGCATCCTGGCGCGGGACGTCGTCCGGTACCAGGGCGAGGCGGTGGCGGCCGTCGTCGCGGACACGCTCGACGCCGCAGCGGAGGCATGCCGCCTGATCCGCATGGAGTACGAGGAGCTGCCGGCGGTCCTCGACCCGCGCCGCGCCATGCAGCCCGAGGCGCCGCTCGTCCACCCCGAGCTGGGCTCATACGAGCACATGGAGGGCGTGTTCTTCCCTCAGGCGGGCACGAACGTGGCGCACCATCAGAAAGTCCGCAAGGGGAACGCAAAGGCCGCGCTCGCATCGTCCGACGTTCGCATCGAGGCGACGTTCGACAACCCGCCGGTGCAGCACGTGCCAATGGAGACCCACGCGGCGATTGCACAAGCTCTTCCGGGCGGTCGCGTCGAGTTATGGACGTCGAGCCAGTCGCCGTACACGGTGCGCCACCTGCTGGCTCACGCGTTTGGGCTCACGCACGCTGCGGTGCGCGTGCACGTGCCTCACGTCGGCGGCGGGTTTGGCGGCAAGGCCGGGCTCGGCGTCGAGCCGCTGGCCTACGTGTTGTCACGAGCCTGCGGCGGGCGCCCGGTCTGTGTGGCGATGTCCCGTGAGCAGGAGTTCAACACGATCCCCTCTCGGCAGGGTCTCTACACGACGATCCGACTCGGGGCGAGGCGCGATGGTCGCCTGATGGCGCTTGATGCGGAGTACGTCTGGGATGCCGGCGCCTACGCCGACTACGGCGTCAACGTCGGGCGCGCAGCGGCGTACTCTGGCGCCGGTCCTTACGCGCTTGACCACTGCGCGATCGACTCGTTCGTGGTCTACACAAACAAGGTCTACGGCACGGCGTACCGCGGGTTCGGGCACCTCGAGGTCCTGTGGGGCGTCGAGCGGGCGATGGATCAGATGGCGCACAAGCTGGGCCTCGACCCGGTCGAGTTCCGAAAGCGGAATCTCCTCAAGGATGGAGACACGACGATCACCGGGGAGCCTTTCACGCCGGGCCACGGCAAGCCCATCGAGTGTCTGGAGGCCGCGGCGCGGGCCGTGGACTGGGAGCACCCGCTCGCGGCGTCTCGCGACCGGCACAAGGTGCGCGGCCGCGGCATCGCCATGCTGCACAAGGCGCCGGCGATGCCCACCAACACGTCATGCGCGGCGATCGTGAAGCTTGACGAGGACGGGGCCGCCGACATTCTGGTGTCTGGCGTGGATTACGGCCAAGGCACCTACACGGCCCTGCGGCAGGTGGCGGCCGAGGAACTCGGGCTGCCGATCGAGAAGGTGCACGTGACGTGGGAGTGCGATACGGCTATGACGCCCTACGACTGGCAGACCGTGGCCAGCCGCTTCGCCTACATGGGAGGAAACGCAGTGATCGACGCCTGCGCGGATTGCCTGCGCCAACTGCGAGCGACGGCGTCACAGGCGCTCGGGGTGCCGGGGGCAGACCTCGTGTGCGGCGAAGAGTCCGTCTACCCCGTGGGAGAGCGCGATCGAGCCATTCCCTACCGATCGCTGGCGCTCGGGTACACGTTTCCGAACGGGAACGCGGTGGGCGGTCCGGTGATCGGGCACGGCCGGTTCATTGCCCAGGGACTCACGAACCTCGACCCTGAGACGGGCCAGGGGAGGCCGGCGCAGTTCTGGACCTACGGGGCGCATGCGGTCGAGATCGAGGTGGACACAGAGACTGGCGAGGTCGAGATCCTGCGCATCGTGACGGCGCTCGACGCCGGCAAGGTGCTGAACCCGCTGTCGTGCCGCGGGCAAGTGATCGGGGGCGTGATGCAGGGCTTGGGATCGGCGCTCCTCGAAGGGTTCCGCTTCGATGCATCAGGGCGCCTTCTCAATCCGAGCTTCGTCGACTACAAGATCCCAACCGCCAAGGATCTTCCGCGCGAGATCGTTCCGATTCTCCTCGAGAACGCGCAGCCGGGTGGCCCCTACGGGGCCCGGGGCATTGCTGAGCACCCGATGATCTCCGTCCCGTCGGCCATCGGCAACGCGCTCTACGACGCGCTTGGGATTGAGTTCGAGTCCCTACCGCTGTCTCCGGAGCGCGTGCTGGCGAAGATCCACGCAGCCCGCGAGCGGGGCAAGGACCCGGCGCGGCGCGGCCTCTCATGAAGCGCGTCTGGGTGCATCGCGGCCGCTACCTTGACTCGGTCTTCCTCCTGCGCGTCAGCCGGTCGCTTGAGGCGCTGCCGGGCGTCGCCCATGCGTCGGCGGCGATGGGCACGCCAGCCAATCTCGAGCATCTCGCGCGCGTCGGGTTCGTGCTGGGCGACGCGCAGTCGGCGGGCGCGACGGACGCTCGCGCTCCTGTGCCCGATCTCTCCGCGCCGGTGCGCCCCGATGATCTCGTCATCGCCGTCGAGGCGCGCGACGCCGACGCCCTGCGCGACGTGGAGGAGAGTCTCGACTTGCTGCTTGCCGCAAGGCCGTCAGGCGGCGTGGCTGCCGAGAGCCTGCCGGCCACGCTGAGCGACGCGCTGCGAGAGGATCCTAGAGCAAACCTCGCCCTGATCTCGGTGCCCGGAGCCTACGCTGCGGCCGAGGCCCGCCGCGCCCTTCGCCGCGGGCTCCACGTCATGCTCTTCTCGGACAACGTCCCGGTCGAGGATGAGATCGCGCTCAAGGACGAGGCCGTTCGGCGTGGCCTCCTCCTGATGGGTCCGGACTGCGGCACGGCGATCGTGAGCGGGGTGCCCTTGGGATTCGCGAACGTCGCCCGTCGCGGCCCCGTGGGCATCGTTGGCGCCTCCGGCACGGGAATCCAGGAGATCGCCTCGCTCATCGATCGAATGGGCGGCGGGATCTCTCACGCGCTCGGGACAGGCGGTCGCGACCTGACGAAGGCCGTTGGCGGGCGGTCGATGTTGGCCGCGATCGACGCGCTTGCCGCCGATCCCGGCACGCGCATCCTGGTGGTCGTATCGAAGGCGCCGGAGGTCTCGGTGGCTGAGCGTGTTCTCGCTCGGCTTGCCCAGACGCAGAAGCCTGCCGTGGTGCAGTTCGTCGGCTCTCTGCCTCAGGAGCCGCGCGGGCTGGTCGTCTTCGCCGACACGCTCGCCGACGCCGCGCGCCGCGCACTCGAACTTGCTGGGTTGCCGACGCCAAGTCCGATCGGCGCGCACGAGGCTCCCTTCTCGGCCGGTCGAGGTCCGCTGCGCGGCCTGTTCTGCGGAGGCACGTTGGCGCAGGAGGCGTGGGTCGTCCTGCGCCGGGGCGGAGTCGACGTTCGCTCGAACGTTGCCGCGGATCCGTCGCACAAGGTGAAGGCGAGGGAGGACGTTGCGGGGAACGTCGTCTGGGACCTGGGCGACGACGCGTTCACCGTGGGGCGGCCGCATCCGATGATCGAGCCGTCGTTGCGCGACGAAGAGGTCGCGCGCGCTGTTGCGGATCCAACGGTCGGCATCGTTCTTGTGGACTGCGTCCTCGGCTACGGGGCACACGCCGACCCTGCGGGCAGCCTAGCTCACGCCGTCGGACGCGCCGCCGAGGTCGGTCCAGCCGGCGGGAGGGCGGTCCTGGCCGGCCGAAGGCCGGCCGTCGTCGCTTCGGTGACCGGCACGGACCGCGACCCCCAGGGATACCGCGACCAACGTCGCCGGCTCGAGGAGGTTGGCATCCGCGTGGCGGAGTCGAATGCACAGGCCGCGGAGTGGTGCGCCGCGTTCTTGGTCAAGCACCGCGGCGGGGAGGTTGCAGCGTGAACAGCCGATCACGGGTCGACGATCTCCTACGGACCGATCTGCGCGTGGTCAACCTCGGGTTGCGCTCGTTCGCTGACAGCATCCGCGCCGCGGGTGGGCAGGCGACGCACGTCGACTGGCGGCCGCCCGCCGGCGGGGATTCAGGTCTCGCACAGCGGCTTGAGGAGCTTGAGGCCGCGGCAGGGTACGGCTGGCGCGAGCCGATTGCCTCGGCGAACGCCGCGGCCGTCGGTCGCCTGCTTGCCGCGACGCCGCGCGTGGTAGGGATTGCGCGCGCCGACCGCGTGATCCCTGGGATGACGGAGCGGACCGTGCTGCACGCGGGTCCGCCCGTCACGTGGACCGCGATGTGCGGCCCGATGCGCGGAGCCGTCATTGGAGGACTCCTTTACGAGGGTCTAGCCGCGACGGCCGCCGAGGCGGCGGAGGTCGCGGGGTCGGGAAGTGTGCGCTTCTCGCCGTGCCACGAGCACCAGGCCGTCGGGCCGATGGCCGGCGTCATCACCGCATCAATGCCTGTCTGGGTGGTCGAGAATGAGGCGTTCGGCAATCGCGCCTTTGCCACGTTGAACGAGGGACTGGGAAAGGTGCTGCGCTACGGCGCGTACTCCGAAGAGGTGATCGTTCGCCTGGTCTGGATGCGCGACGCGTTGGCCCCGCTGCTCGCCAAGGCGATGCGCAAGCACGGACCGCTCGACCTGCGAGGGCTTCTTGCGCAGGCGCTGCAAATGGGCGACGAAGGGCACAACCGGAACCGCGCCGCGACATCGCTCCTCATCCGCGAGCTGGCGCCGCACCTCGTGCGCCTCACTGCGCGGCGCGACGACGTGGCGCGCACCCTCGAGTTCCTGCACGGGAACGACCACTTCACGCTCAACCTGTCGATGGCGGCGGGAAAGTGCGCGCTCGATGCTGCAGCGGACACCTTGGCCAGCTCGCTCGTCACCGTGATGGCCCGCAACGGCGTCGAGTTCGGAATCCGCTTGGCCGGGACGGGCGACCGGTGGTTCACGGCGCCCGCGCCGCGCGTCGAAGGGCTCTACTTCCCGGGATACGGGGCTGCCGACGCGGCCCTCGACATCGGGGACTCGGCGATCACGGAGACGGCCGGGTACGGCGGGTTCGCGATGGCGGCCGCCCCGGCGATCGTCCAGTTCGTGGGCGGCGACCCGGAGATGGCGATCGACACGACGCGGAGGATGGGCAAGATCACGCTGGCTGAGAGCCTCGCCTACCGGATCCCCGCGCTCGGGTTCCGCGGGACCCCAACGGGGATCGACGCGTTGCGTGTCGTTCAGACGGGCATCCTGCCAGCCATCAACACCGGCATCGCGCACAGGGATCCCGGTGTCGGCATGATTGGCGCCGGGCTCGTGACCCCGCCGATCGACTGCTTCGCGCAGGCCGTCCGCGCGTTGGCCGAGTCGATCGAAGAGGCCGAGAAGCACAACGCAGAGCGCGGGGAGGAGTCGCAGAGGACGCAGAGAGAGGAGTAATGGGGCGGCCGATGGGAATCAGAGTGAGGACACCGTGCGAGGACCCGTGACAGACACGTACCGCCCCACGTCCTGTGCGTTACGCTTCGCGGGGTAAGCCGGAATGAGGCAGGCAGTGGCACAGAGTGCATGGAGGATCCAAAGGGGATGCAGAAGGTCGGGTGGAGGGTGGCTGATGGAGATGGTGACGGAACCCGTCGCACTCCAGAGCCACGGGGCGGGACGGCCGACCAGAACCGAAACGCGGCCGCTAGACTCTCGCCTCTGCGTTCTCCAACGCGGCCTCTGCGCGCTCCGCGTTGAGTCTTCTCGTCGTAGGAGGTAGCGATGCGATTCATCGATCTGACGATTCCACTCTCGATCGCCACGCCGCCGTGGCCGACGTACGAACCCCTGCAGGTCAAGTACTTCAAGCGCCTGGCGCCCAACGGTGCGAACGGGCAGCTCGTGACGCACTCGAATCACGTCGGCACCCACCTTGACGGCGAGATCCACTTCTACACGCCGGGCAAGGACATCGCGCAGCTCGACTTTGACTTCCTCGTCCACGACGGCGTTGTGGTCGATCTCTCCGACGCTGTCGGTGACTACGACATCTACACGCCGGCCATGATCGAGGAGCGCGTCGAGGTGAAGGAGGGCGACATCCTCATCCTTCACACCGGCTACCACCACTACGGCTGGGACCAGCCGACGGCCGACGAGGTGCGCTACATGGTCAAGCACCCGGGACCCGACCGGGAGTTCGCGCTGTGGTGCCGCGAGAAGAAGATCCGCTGGATCGGCGTCGACTGCGGTTCGGCCGACCACCCGATGAACACGATCATCCGCGACTGGATGCCGCGTCAGGCCCAGGAGGCCGACACGCACTTCCGCGCCAAGTACGGCCAGCCCCTGGCCGAGCGGTTCGATCCCGGCAAGTACCAGCTCATGCACATTGAGCTCTTCAACCACGGCATCATCCACGCCGAGTGCCTCGGCGGCGATATCGACTTGCTCCTCAACCAGCGTGCCGTGATCGGGTGCTTCCCGTGGCGGTTCGTCGACGGGGAGAGCTCCATCGCGCGGATCGTGGCCATGGTCGACGACGACCGCTACGAGGAGCTGATGGCCGTCAAGGCCGAGTGCGTCCTGACCAAGCACGGCGACGTTGCCGGAGCGAAGAACCCGCAGCTGCATGAGGTGGGAAGGACGTAGACGAGGAACGGCTCGTGTGCGTTCTGTGATGGGGCCGCGGCGCCTCGCCAACGTGATGCGCGTCACGTTGGCCTTGGCAATACCCCTAGCGATCTGTGTGATGGGGATCACCCCTGCCATGGCGCACTGCCAGTCGGCGATGGCTTGGGCAGACCAGATCACCGTGCTCCAAGGCGGTCGCATGGTCGAGAGCGAGACCTAGGTCGCACGTGCGTAGGCCGAGGGCGTGTACGCGCCGTTCCTGCACGCGGGAGAGGGCGCACAGACCGCGGCGCCGCTCGGGAGGTGCTTCCAGGCGCGGGAGCTCTTCCCGCGCGCATCCCTGGGAGGCGGCCGGGACTGCGGCTCGGCGGGCCGCCTCTTGCCGCACAGCGTGCGGCCCGCTAGGCTCACCGGCGCGAGTGAGGAGGGCGTCATGGGAGAGGATGCTGCGCGCGGGGGACAGAAGACGGTTGCCATCATCGGCGGCGGCGTTGCGGGGCTGTGCGCTGGGTGCTACGCGCAGATGAACGGCTACCAGGCGACGATCTACGAGATGCACAATCTGCCAGGCGGCGTGTGCACGGCGTGGCAGCGGAACGGCTACACGATCGATAGCTGCATTCACTGGCTCGTTGGGACAAGCCCTGCATCTTCATACCACAAGCTGTGGCGCGAAGTGGGAGCGCTCAAGGGATCGACGATCATCGACCAAGACGAGTTCACGCGCGCCGAATTCAAGGGCGGCCGCGCGCTCATCTTCTACCGCGACGTCGATCGGTTCGAGAAGCACCTCCTCGAGTTGGGGCCCGAGGACGGGAGAGCGATTCGCTCGCTTACCAACGCGATTCGCCGCCTCTCCCGCTTCGACATGTCGCCGGAGAAGGCGCCCGAACTGGCCTCGATCGCGGACAAGGTCTCGGGCCTGGCGCGGATCGTGCCCCTACTGCCCACGTTTGCAAAGTGGGGGAGGATGAGCGTTCGGGACTTTGCGAGCCGACTCAAGAGCCCTCTCTTGAAGGAGGCGTTCTCGAGCATGGCGAGCGAAGCCGAGTCGTGGCCGATGCTCGGCTTGATCTTCCCCCTCATGTGGCAGGCGACGAAGTCGGCCGGGTATCCACTGGGGGGCTCGCTTCCCTTCGTGCGCAACATCGAGAAGCGGTTCCTGGCTCTGGGCGGCGAGATCCGATACTCGGCGCGAGTTGAGAAGATCCTCACGGAGAACGACCGAGCCGTTGGCGTGCGACTCGCGACCGGGAGCGAGCATCGCGCCGACATCGTCATCTCGGCCGCCGACGGTCACACGACGATCTTCCGCATGCTCGAAGGCCGTTACGTGAACGACGAAGTGAAGAAGCCCTACGAAGGCGGAATGGCGCCGTTTCCACCCCTGCTGTACGTTGCTTTGGGAATCGCTGACCCGCTCGACAACCTGCCGCAGACGAACTCCGGCATCAGCTTCCCGCTCGACCCGAAGGTCGAGATCGACGGCAAAAAGCGCGACCGGCTCTCGGTGCACGTGTACAACTTCGATCGATCCCTCGCGCCGAAGGGCAAGACCGTAGCCATCGTCATGCTGAGCTCGGACTACGACCGCTGGAAGGCCCTGCAAGAGGATCCGGCGCGCTACCGCGCCGAGAAAGAACTGGCAGCCGAGCGCGTGATCGATGCGCTCGAGCAACGGCTTCCCGGCATCCGCGCCAAGATCGAGATGCAAGACGTGGCGACGCCGGTGACGTGGGAGCGCTACACGGGGAACTGGAAAGGTAGCTACGAAGGCTGGTTGCCGAACGCGAAGTCGCTTGGCAAGGGGCTGCGTAAGACGCTGCCAGGACTCGCGAGCTTCTACATGGTCGGCCAGTGGGTTGCGCCCGGGGGCGGCCTGCCGCCCGCCGTGTCCACCGGCCGGCATGTCGTGCAGCTCATGTGCAGCGCCGACAAGAGGCCGTTCGTGACGACAGAGGCCTAGCGGCTCGACCTGGTGCACCTACGGCGACCTCGGCACGGCGTCCAGACGATCCAGGATGTCGAAGGCCATGTA
>JBFYQX010000048.1:0-9652 GCA_041302525.1 Candidatus Bipolaricaulota bacterium
CCTGTATCTGGTACCCGGAGTCCTGCACATCCGCGGAGCTCCGGGACAACCCCCACTACGTGTTCCACCCCGAGCAAGGCACGTACGACTTCGCTTCAGCTGCGAAAACGCTCACGCTGACCGTCGTCAACCCCTAGCCGCTAGGCACTTAAGCCGCAGCGGCTCGAGTGCCTCACTGCCCCGCGAGGAGCCAAAGGGCCGCGTCGTCGATGTTCGCCCTCTCGCGCAGGCACCGTCTGTCGAGGATCCTCACCTCGCCGTCGGCCGTTGCCACAACCCCCTCGTCACGAAGCGTGCGAAGCGCTCGCTGCAGCGACTCGGGAGAGACTCCCAGAAGAGCCGCCAGCCACCGGCGCGGTGAGCGGTTCGGGATCACATCCGGATGCTGTGATGCGCCGAAGCGAGCCGAAAGCTTCAACACCAACAGCGCCAGGTTCGGCACCATCGACCTAGACGGCCGAGTACCTCGATCGTGACGATCGCAAGCGAGGGCGGTAGGAGACTCGGCAGACCCAACGCTCGATCCTCGTCCTTCCGTGAGGGGAGTTCAGTATTGCGTCCCCGAAACCGCCCCAGGACGTCCTCGCCGCCCGGCCGCAAGTCCCTCAGCCGACGCGTACAAGGCGTCTGATCTGCCCTCAGCCCGCCTCGGAATGGGACATGCCAGATCAGGACCGGGCAGGGAGAGGCGACCTCGAGATGCCGAGGACCAGCGAAGCTTTGTACAATACCGCAACCTTGGATGCGGAGGCACGGAACATGGCGCGGATTGCGGTCGACGAAGAGAAGATCGCAGCATTCTGCCGCGAGCACAGGATCCGACGGCTTGCACTGTTTGGGTCCGCCCTGCGTGATGACTTTCGCCACGATAGCGACGTGGACGTGCTCGTGGAGTTCGAGCCGGGTTCGGCTCCAGGCCTCCTGCAGATCGCGCGCATGGAACGCGAGCTCTCTCCCGCCCTCGGCGGCCGCAAGGTCGACCTCCGGACCCCAGAGGACCTGAGCCGCTACTTCCGCCAGAGCGTACTCCAGCATGCTGAGGTGCACTATGCGGAAGGACGATAGCGCCCGGCTTCACCACATGCTCGACTCAGCGCACGACGTCGCGGAGTTCTCCCGCGGGCGCTGCCGAGCTGATCTTGACACCGACCGTCAGCTCGCCCTTGCACTCGTCAAGGCCATCGAGATCATCGGCGAAGCTGCGCACCAGGTCTCGGCAGACACGCGGCGAGACCTTCCGGGCATTCCGTGGGAGGACCTGGTCGGCATGCGGCACCGTCTCGTGCACGCCTACTTCGACGTCAACCTCGACATCCTCTGGCGCACGGCGACCGAGGATGTTCCGTTTTGGCCGCGATGCTCGAGCGCAGCCGCCTGCCGGACTGACGCAGGCTCGCCGGAGTCATGGTCAGAGCCGAGGTTCCAGTGAAGCAGAACTGGATCACATGGTTCACGTGGACCCGGCCACAAAGAGAGGTCCCGCCATCTGCAAAGCATGCAGCGCCTTGAGTGCAGCCGGCGGGAGGCTCCCGAGCGCCCCAGAGGTGGCGGATCGTCATCCCTCATCACTCCGCAACGGCCACACGCGTTCTCTGACCGCCCCCAGGCCCCAAAACGCCAGGAGCCTGCCTCGCGCAACATGTCCTGGTCATCCGCTTCAAGCTGCTTGTTGCGCCGCGCCAGGTATCCTGCTTGCTCCTTGACCACAGGCTCCTCCTCCTCGGTTTCGACGTTCGTCGGGCTGCGCCGCCGAGTGGCGAAGATCGAGGCGGTGGTTGCTTCTCGTCAACTCCCTTCGCGGCCCACCACCTGGTACAACACGTCCGTCGCCACGAGCAACGCCGCCCGGGTCGTCGCGGCTGGGCTGCGTGGCGGCACGCCGCTCTGCAGCATCGCCGCTCGCAACCTCTCCTTGCGGGGCATGCGCCCCGCCGCGTAGACTGCGCGCGATGCAACTCTCCCTCTCGTCCCTGCCAGCGTATGCGGAGCTCGTGGCCCCTCTCCAAGGCGATGATCCCTCCGCCGTCCTCGCGCGGATGACTCGCCGGCTCCAGAGCGGAGAACTGGATCTTGCGAACGTCTTCGTCGAACTGAGTCCTGACGGACGCCAGGTCACGGGCAGTCTCCGCCTGGTCCGCCGCGGGCAGCATGAGGCGGTCCTCATGCCATGGCGCGGCCGAGAGGGGCTCGGAACGGCTGAGAGCATCGCACGGCTCCTCTTCGAAGCTCGCGCCCGCGTTCGCGAACTGGGGCTCCGCGAGCTGCGCACGCGCGTGCACGATGCGCAGATGACTGCCAACTACCGGAGCGCTCTCGTCACCGCAGGGTTCGAGGTCGTCGCACGGCGCGTGGAGTACAAGACTCCGCTCGCGCAGATGTCGGCGGAGGATCGATCGGACTTCGTGTGGAAGACGATGGCCGAGACGGGCCAGGATCTCGTCCTCCGTCTCCTCCACGACGCGAGCATCGACTCCCCAGATGGGGTGGACACAAGCCTCGGACCCGCTGCGATCGAAAGCCAGCTCGACGGGGACTACGCCGACCTCGACCCGCGAACGGTCCAGGTCGGCTACCTGAAGGACGAGCCGGTCGCAGTGCTCTTCTGTCTGGCGACGCCCGAGGACGGCTGGTCGACGATCGCGTTCATCGGCATCGTTCGGGCGTATCGCGGGCGCGGCCTCGGTCTTCAGGTGCACCGACACGGGATCGCCACGCTGCGCGCCCTCGGCGCGACGATCTACCACGACGGAACGAGCGAAGGCAATACGGCGATGCTGCGCCTCTTCGCCAGGCAGGGCTGCATCGAGTACGCCCGGATGGAGGAGTGGCAGGCGGCGCCGCGTCCGTAAGCGGCACAGCCCGCCGCCGGCCCGCTCCAGAGCGTTCTCGCCAAGTCAGCTTCGGGCGGTCGCCTGGTTGCCGCGGCGCCTCGCCCAGACGCCAGCGCCTGATGGCCGCGCTGCAGGCGGCTGCTTACTCCGGTTTGCTGCGGAGCCTCTGCGCGTCTGAGTCCCAGACCGCACGTCCTCCGCGCCATGTGATCCAGGTTACACTCGGCGCCACGGACCCAGGCGTGCCGCCGAGTTCCGTCAGATCGGCTTGGGCCCCGACAGCGACGTGGGCGGCGCGCCTTCGAGGGTGCCCCGGCGGCGTAGGCTGCGGCGGCGAGGAGGGTGGACCACGACACCGGACATGGCGCTCGGCGAAGCCAAGTACCCCACCTCTTCTCCCCGGGGAGGATTGGCACCCTCGCAATCGCGAACCGCTTCGTACGCTCAGCCACGGCCGAGGATCTCGTCCTCTACCGCACCGGCCGGGTTCCCGATTCGACGATCGATCTCTACCGGCGGTTGGCGCGGAGCCGCATCGGGCTGCTTGTCTTCGCGGGACCCGTGTCGATGTCGCGCAGCCTCGACGAGAAGGACTTCGAGGCGTGGAAGCATGACGCTGCCGGACACAGCGTGGTTGGCGGTGACCGCGTCGCTGGCGTCGTGCACGCCGAGCGGCCGGACGCCCGCATCCTAGGCCAACTCGGCATCAACCCCAAAGAGAGGCCTTCCGTGATCCCGCCCGTCTACTGGTGGTCGTCCACGGGGCCGGAGATGACGAAGGCGCAGATCGCTCGACTGGCGGACAGCTTCGCCATCGCGATCGCACGGACGAAGCAGAATGGCTACGACGGGGCTCAGCTGCACGCGGGTCATGGCACCCTGCTCAGTCTGTTCCTCTCGCCGTATGGTAATCGTCGGACCGACGAATACGGAGGAAGCCCCGCGGGTCGGACCCGCGTCTTGCGCGAGATCGTCGACCGTGCCCGCGACGCCGTGGGCGATTACCCGATCCTGATCAAGGCGAACGCGACGGACCACATCCCGGGAGGCATTGACGAGACCGTCTTTCCCCGCATGGCCGAGGAGTTCCAGCGGATCGGCTTCGACGCGATCGAGATCACTGGTGGGATGTGGGACTGCCTGGTCCGCTCGAAAGAGGAACTGGGGTTCCGCCCGACGCTCACGCCCGAGTCGCGAACGGGCATCGCTGGAGACGTGGCCAAGCAGAGCTACTTCCTGCCATTCGTCAAGGATGTTGACGTCGATATCCCGCTCATCCTGACCGGCGGAAACCGCAACGTCGACTGGCTCGAAGCCATCATCCACGAAGCCTCGATCGACTTCGTCGGCATGTGCCGCCCCCTGATTCGCGAGCCAGAGCTGGTCGACCGTTGGCGGCGGGGCATCGGCAGCGTCGAAGCCGCGTGCCTGGCCTGCAACTCCTGCGTCTAACTTCTCAACACGAGCGGCGACGATGAGCAGACCTATCGGCCGGACGTGTGCCCGCCCCGCGATCACCCCGACATCCATGCCAAGGCGCAACGCTGGCTCGCGACGTGGGTGGCTGACGAACTCGCCGGCCGCGGCATGTAGCAGCGCTGGCTCTCGGCAGTGACTACACTCCTCGCCATGCACGAGCACCTCGAGAGGATCACGGACTACCTGGACGCCCTTCCGGAGGACCAACGACTCGCGCTGGGCCGCCTGCGAGCCTTGATCCGGAGCTGTGCGCCCGACGCAGCGGAGTGCATGAGCTACGGCGTGCCCGCGCTCTGCCTCGAGGGTAGGCCCCTCGTGGCCTACGGCGCCGGGGCGTCGCACTGCGCCTTCTACCCCATGGATCCGAAGGCTCTCGAAGCGCATCGCAGCGAGTTGGAGCGTTTCGCGACAAGCAAGGGAACGATCCGCTTCCAGCCCGACGACCCGATCCCTGACGCCGTGATCCGCGCGATCGTCCTCGCCCGCGTGGTTGCGATACGGCAGCCGGGTTGAGGCAGCCGCGGAGCCACGCCCAGAGGCGCTGCGTCCTGCCGCTTGACGCCGGCAACGGGCTTCTTGGGGTCACTTGCCCCGCGCCCGCGGCGGGCGAGACTCGCAGCAGCCGTCCCGACCCATCCGTCGTTGGCGTCAGTCGTCGCGAGCATGTCGTGCTCGCACTCGCTGCTCGGCACCCACCGACGGCGCCTGTGCCGCTGTCGGCGCGATGCCCAGCCCCGCAGCAACCCCTGCCAAGAGGTCCCAGCCCGACGAGTGGCCGATGCGCGCGACGTCTGCCGCGCGCTGAACGACAGCGTCAGCGGGCGCGTCGCTCGCCAGGGCGCCGACCAGCTCGTGAAGAGGGCCGGGGCCCTGGCCGTGCGCCAAGTCCGCCAGGATCGCGCGGCTGACCGCCGTCGTCCGCACACGGATTGCCTCGAGCCAGGCGTCGATCGCCGCGCCGGCGGGATCCGCAGCACCACACAGGCGCACCCTGTGCCAGCGCACGAAGAGCAGTCCGCCCAGGAAGTCGTCGCCCGACGGCGTCAGTCCCTCCCCAAGCCCGACCAGGGCGTCGGCCGCGCGTAAGAGACGTCCGGCATCCTCCACCTGCCCGGCCTCGGCCACTTCGACCACGGCACGATGCGCGGGGGTCAACCACCGCGCACTCTGATGCCCGGACCTCGCCTCTCCGTCGTCCTGGGTCCAGAAGGCCGCAAGTCCTCGTGCTCCGAGGCGCCGCGAGACCGCCGACAGCGCGTCGCCGAACGCTTGCCGCGCGGCCGGACGACCGACGTCACCGCCCAGGACCCGCGGCGGACTCCAAACGGGGATCGAACGCCAGACAAGCCGGTTTCCGCCGGCAGCGACGAGGCCGTCGCCCTCGCGCCCGCATCGGTCGCCCACCCGCCAGCGAAGGCCCTCCAGCGGCGCGAGAATCGCGCGGCGATGCGGCGCCGAGTCCTCCGGCGCGACCCACAGGACCTCGCCCTCGCGACTCTCGAGGTAGATGGCACGCGACGTGGCGCCAATGACGCGGGCCTCGAAGTCGACCCGGCCCAGTTCGCGCGCAGCCAACTCGCCGATCAGCGCGACGCTCGTCTGGCTCATCGAGGGGTCTCCGCTCACGGCGCGTCCCGCCGGCGCTACAGCCAGGGTACGAGGACCCGCGCCCGGTACCGCGGGTACTCGGCCGGGAAGTGGGCCGCCAACTTTCGTTCCTCGCGCGTCGCGAAGATCCTTGACGAAACGTAGAGCGCCCCTCCGATCGGAAAGCCGACCCACGTGTCCAAGACGAGACCGACGCCGGGCATCACCAGCAAGGCGACCGAGACATAGATGGGATGGAGCACGAGCGCGAACGGCCCGGACGTGATGAGTCTGCCGCGCGGCACATAGACGAGAATCTGTGCCACCGCCCAAAGCCAGAAGGGGACGCCCAACGTCAAGAGAACGATCCCAGCCGCCAGCCCGGCCGCGCCAAAGCCCATCCGGAAAAGCTGCGGCCACACGACGTTCGCCACGATCCCTGCGACGGCCACCGGAAGCATCCCGGCGATGACTCGGTCTCCCGCGCCCACGAGGCGTCCGATCTTCATGCGCCCTCCCTCCGACCTTACACCGACGCAGCGTCGAATCAGTCTAGAATGCGCCGTGCAGCCCGTCAATCCATTGGCCTCGGCGGGACCCGAGGACGGCTTCTTGGTGCTGCCGGGAACCCCGGCGCCCTGACGCCCCGCCGCCGCGGCGGCCAAGTCCTCTCCCAGCCCCCGGCTACCAAAGCGCGAAGCGGATGCTCGTTCTCTGCCGCGTGTCGTCCGCGCGGGGCTCGATTTCCCTCCCGCCACCCCGTCGGCCTACTCTATTTCTGCGGAGGGGAGACGGATGAAGAAGGTCACCGCCTTTGTCGGCAGCGCTCGCAAGAAACACACGTACGGTGCCGTGCGCACGTTCCTCGACCATCTGGAAACGCAGGGCGACGTCGAGAGTGAGATCGTCCTCTTGAGCGCCTACCGGCTCGACCCGTGCCGCGGCTGCAAACTGTGCTTCGAGCAGGGAGAAGCGGCATGCCCGCTCAAGGATGACCGCGACCTCCTCACTGCGAAGATGCAGGCCTCGGACGGCGTGGTGTTCGCCTCGCCGAGCTACATGTTCCAGGTCTCCGGCACGATGAAGACGTTCCTCGATCGGCTCGCCTTCTACGGTCACCGCCCGTTCTTCTTCGGGAAGTCGTTCACGAGCATCGTCACCCAGGGTCTCCCGTTCGACGCGAAGCTCGGCAAGTACCTCAACCTCTGCGGCTCGTGCTTCGGGTTCAGCGCGGTTGCGGGCTCGCGCGTCACGGCCCTTGAGCCGATGACGGACAAGGAGCGGCACAAGGTGGACCGCCTCTTGGACAAGCACAGCAAGCGGTTCCATCGAAGCCTGTTCGGACCCGCGAACCCGCGGCCGTCCCTGACCATGCTCATGGGCTTTCGCATCGGCCGAACCACGATGAGCCTCGAGCTCGACGAGAGGAGCTACGACTACCGCTACTACCGCGATCAGGGGTGGTTCGAGTCCGCCTACTACTACGGCACGCGTCTGGGACCGGCGAAGGCGGCGCTCGGCGGGCTGTTCGATCTCGTCGGCAAGCGCATGGCGAGGAAGCGCTGAGCTCCTGGCGACTCGAGGCTAGCCGCGATGTCCCCAAGACCGTGGCCACGACCGGGATCATCGTCTACCCGAGTGTGTACGGAAGCGCAAGAGAAGTACGCCGAGTGGATCCGCGAGGTGGGCGGCATTCAGCCTGTTCGAGAGCCGGGACGGGGCCGTTGCGCAAGAAGCAGATCCTCTGTGATCGGCCGGTCAGTCCGTGCGGGGCTCGATCGAGAAGATGCTCGCCGCGCCGCCGAGACAATGCGTCTGGCCCTCTCGCCGGCCGGTTGCCTTCTCTCAACACGACCCGACTCACAGGTCGATGGCACGCCGGGCGGCAAGCTTAAGCCGTTCGGGTCCGCAGCTCGAGCGGCACCCGGTGCGCACGGCTGCCCGCGCCAATCTGCTGCGACGCCTCGCGACAATCCAGGGGGGCAGCTGCCGGGCCTCGGCACAAGCCGGTTGCGGCGCGACGCCTCAGCCGTCCCCGCCGGGAGCGATCCGCCTCGCGACGCGCAGCGCCATCGCTGCCGTCGTCGCCATCGTCGGAAGTCCCTGCGACTCCGGGACCAGCGAGAGGTCGGCCACCCAGAGTCCCGCAGGGAGAGCCGCGGGATGCATCGATTCGACGTCTTCGCGCGCCAACGGCACGGTGCCCCCGAGATGTCCGCCGTGCAGGACGCCGTCCTCGTACGGACCCTCCACGCCGGCGAGCGCAAGGACCTCGCGCGCCTCTCGGGTCGCCTCGGCGAGCCGACCCGCCTCGCGTTCTGTCAGCCTCTTGGCCACGCGGCCGTCTCCGGCAACGCGCCCGTTCGCCTCGTCGGCCAGCTTCACCATCAAGCCCACGCGATCGGCGAGCGCGACGCCACGCCAGCTCGGATGCATGAAGTGCGACAACAGGTCGACGTACGGCGACAGGATGTAGCCGTCGCGGCGCGCGTACCACGCCATGGGCGGCTCCTCGAGCTGGCGCGCCCCGGCCCGCCTGCCGCCCACGGTCAGCACGATGTCCTCCCACAGACGAGCAGCCGCCTCGATTCCCGACGCCTGCAGGATGCGCGCGGTGCCGATCCCGCCGGCAGCCAGAACCACGGCGTCGGCGGCCACAACCTCGCGCGATCGGGCCAGCTCCACGCCGCGCGCGCGGCCGCGCTCGATCATAACCCGCCGCACGGGCGCGTTGAGGCGAATCGTCGCGCCGTGCCGCCTGGCGTCCGCCAGGAAGCGCCGTGCGTCCCACCGCGCGCCTGTCACACAGCCGATCTCACACAACCCGCACGCGCGACAGCGCGCCGCGTCGACGACTTTCGGCGTCGGCCGCGGATCGAGCCCGAGACGCTCGGCGGCGGCATACATCGCCTGCGTCGTCGGCCGCCAGACGTCGCGCGACAGGGGGCGCGGATCGAGCAGCGCCTCGAGCTCGGCGTACTCGGCCGAGAGATCGAGGCCGATCTCGGCCAGCCCCCGTTCGGCACGCACCCAGTTGCCACACGTGATCGCCGTGCAGCCTCCTTCGGTCACCGCGCGCACGGCAAGCAGCTCGGCCCCGACGCGAGACACCTCGAGGCCGCGCACGACCCTGTTGAGCGTCCACGGCCTGAACAGCCCTACGTGGCGCAGAGGACTCAATCGAGGAGCGAGGCGCGAGAACGGGCGCCAGGGGCCGCCGGCCTCGAGGACACGCACGCTGGCGCCGCGTAGGGCCAGTTCGCGTGCAGCCGTCGCGCCGCCCGCACCAGACCCGACCACGACGACGTTCACTCCCCCTCCTCGCCAGACGTCTTCAGCAGGGTCAACCGCGCGACGCACGACGGCCGCCCTTCCGTGATGCGCTCGCTGAACTCGAGCCGCGCGCTCGGCCACAGACCGGCAACGACGCCCGCATCGGTCGCCGAAAGCGCGTGGCAGGCGTCGGGCGAGTACGCGCGCGACAAGGCGCAGCGGCCAATCTCCACGCACGCGGTCTCGTCCGACGTCCACGCCGCGCGGAAGTCAATGCCGAGGACGCCGTACAGGACGCGCGCCGCACGCAGGAGGTCGCGCCGCGTGGCGCGCATACCCAGTCGCGCGCGCGCCTCGCCGCCGAGCCGGACTCCTTCGGCGTACAAGGCCGCCCGGGCCTCGCCGATCGCGGCGTCGCGCCCGCGCGCCGCGACCAGCTGCGCGATCGTCGCCGTGTGCCGAACGGCCATCGCCAGATCGGA
>JBFYQX010000055.1:0-58929 GCA_041302525.1 Candidatus Bipolaricaulota bacterium
GTCGCGGCGACCCTCATCCCGCTTCTCCTGCTGGTCGCGGTGTTCATCTACATGATGCGACGCACCCAGGCCGGGGCCGGCGCCCTCTCATTCGGCCAGTCGAAGGCCAAGTTGTTCACGCCGGACACCACGCAGATCACGTTCGCCGACGTAGCGGGCATCGACGAGGTCAAGGAAGAAGTCGAGGAGATCGTCGAGTACCTGAAAGACCAGCGCCGCTTCTCCAAACTGGGCGCCGAGATTCCAAAGGGCATTCTGCTGGTCGGCGCCCCCGGCACGGGGAAGACGTTGATGGCCAAGGCGATCGCTGGAGAAGCCAAAGTCCCGTTCTTCTCGATCAGCGGGTCGGACTTCGTCGAGATGTTCGTCGGGGTCGGCGCAGCCCGTGTGCGGGACATGTTCGAGAAGGCGAAGGCGAGCTCCCCGTGCATCATCTTCATCGACGAGATCGACGCCGTGGGACGCAAGCGTGGCGCCGGACTGGGCGGCGGGCACGACGAGCGCGAGCAGACGCTCAATCAGCTGTTGGCCGAGATGGACGGGTTCTTGCCCAATCGCGGGATCATCATCCTCGCGGCAACAAACCGCCCGGACGTTCTCGATCCGGCCCTATTGCGCCCAGGGCGTTTCGACCGCAGCGTTCAGCTCCCGTTCCCCGCACTGCGGGACCGCATTGCGATTCTCAAAGTGCACCTGAAGCAGCGGAAGGTCGCCGCCGACGTCGATCCCGAGACCCTTGCCCGCAAGACGCCGGGGTTCGTCGGCGCAGACCTGCGCAACCTCTGCAACGAGGCCGCACTGCTTGCCGCGCGCCACGACAAAGAGCAGATCGAGATGGAGGACTTCGAGGAGGCCACCGATCGCCTGTACCTCGGACTTCGCCGCAAGAGCGTCGTGCCGACGGACAAGGAGCGCCGTCTGACCGCCTACCACGAGAGCGGTCACACGCTCCTTGGGTTCCTGCTCAAACCGTACGACATGGTCGTGCACAAGATCTCGATCCTGCCGCGGTCCCACGGATCGATGGGCGTGACGCAATCGCTGCCGCTCGAGGAGCGCTTCAATCCGACCGAGCAGGAATTCCGCAACGAGCTCGCGACCATACTCGGCGGCCGCGCGGCCGAAGAGGTCGTGTTCGAGGAGTTTGCCGCAGGATCCGGAAGCGACCTCAAGGAGGCCACGCGGCTCGCGACCAAGATGGTCATCGAGTGGGGCATGAACGAGGAACTCGGCCCAATCAGCCTCGGCAGCGATCGCGTAAACGTCTTCCTCGGCGAGGACATCATCAAGTCGAACGAGCACTCGGAGGAGACCTCGTCGCTCGCCGACCGCGAGATTCGGCGGCTGCTGTTGACTGCTTACGATAAGGCGAAGTCCCTTCTTGCACAGCATCGGGGCGCGCTCGACCAACTGGCTGCCGAAGTGCTCCAGCGCGAGGAGATCTCGGGCGACGAGTTGACGCGCCTCCTGAACCAGCTCCTTCCCGCCCCCGCCAGCGGATGAGCCACCCCGCGACGCGCCTCGCCGTCCTTGGATCGACCGGGTCGATCGGGACGCAAACCCTCGACGTCGTCGCGCGGCTCCGCCAGCAGAGCTACCCGATTCGTGTCTCAGCGCTCGCCGCGAGGGGAAACAGCGACCGTCTGGCCGAGCAGATTGAGGCGTTCAACCCCGCGGCGGCCGGCCTGGCCGATGCCGCAGGCGCCACGCGGCTTCGCGCGCGGTTCCCGGAAGTCCGTGTCTATGGCGGAGAGGACGCTGCCGCCGAGATCGCCCGCGGCGAAGACGTCGATACGATCGTCAATGCGATGGTCGGTGCCGCGGGGTTGGCGGCGACGCTCGCCGCCCTGGAACGCGGCCGGACCGTCGCGCTAGCAAACAAGGAGAGCCTCGTCGCCGGCGGCGTGCTGGTGCGGCGCGCGCTGACGCGCGGCGGGCGCCTTGTCCCCGTCGACAGCGAACACAGCGCGATCTTCCAGTGCCTCGGAGCTCGGCGCAAAGAGGAGGTTTCGCGCGTCATCCTGACCGCATCTGGCGGGCCGTTCCTCGGGATGCGCCGAGCGGATCGCGCGTCCGTGACCGCAGCCGACGCGCTGCACCACCCGACGTGGTCGATGGGCAAGAGGATCTCCGTAGACTCCGCGACGCTCGCCAACAAGGCGTTCGAGGTCATCGAGGCGCACCACCTGTTTGAGCTGCCTCTGGACCGCATCGCGGTCGTGATTCATCCCGGCTCCCTCATCCACGCGTTCGTCGAGTTCGTCGACGGATCCGTCCTGGCCCAAGCCGCGGCGCCCGACATGCGCATCCCGATCCAGTACGCGCTCACCCATCCGGCGCGCGTCGGCACGGGACTCCCCCGCCTCGATGTCTCCGCGCTTCGCGGGCTTGAGCTGCGCACCATCGATCCCGAGGAGTTCCCGGCCTTCACCACGATCCTCGCCGCCGCGCGGGAAGGCGGGACGGCGCCCGCGGCGGTGAATGCTGCAGATGAGGCGCTCGTGGCGCGCTTCCTCGCGGGGGACATCGGCTTCGACGACATCGCGGCCGGCCTGGCCGCCGTTCTCGACCGCTGGCGCGTCGAACGCGTTCAGGAACGCTCGTCCCTCGATCTAGGCTCCATTCTCGCCGCCGACCGCTGGGCTCGCCGCCTGGCGGCCTCGCTCCACTCGTAGTGATACCGCGCCGGATCACGCGCCGCGGGACGAGCGCCGGACGAGCCCCCACAACGGCGTGAAGCGTACAAACAGGCCGTAGACGGCCAATCCGACCAAGGTCGGGAGGAGGACCTCGGCAGCCGTTCCTGTACCGCGCGAGGTTTCGCGTGTCAGCCAGACGGAGACTCCCATCAGCGCCGTTCCTCCCGCGACAAACCCAAGACGCAGGACGAGTACCGGCCACTCGACCATGCGCCGCAAGAACACGAGGAGAATCGCCGCGTCCACGACGCCCGCCGCCGCCGACGCCAGTGCCAGCCCCGCAGCTCCCAGAGGGCCGACGAGGGCCGCGTCGAGGGCTGCATTCGCCGCCATCGCGGCCACGGCCCCGACGATCGGCGTCGCCGTCCGCCCGAGGGCATAGCAGGCGCGGATCCCCAGGTAGTCCCACCCGTAGGCGAGAAGCCCGAACGCGTAGGCGCCAAGAACACCCGCTGTGCGTACCGTGTCTGCCGAAGTGAAGCGGCCTCGCTCAAACAGCAAGCGGATCGCCCCCTCTCCGACCAGGAGGAGCCCGACCGTTGCCGGGACGAGGATCAGCGCCGTCATGGCCATCCCGTCCGTGAACGTCCGTCGAAACAGAGGGGCATTCTCGTGGGCTTTGGCCACGGCGAACCTCGGCAAGAGCGCGGTACCGATGCTCACGGCAAACACGCCAAGCGGCAGCTGGAAGAGACGCATCGCGTACTGGAGCGAGGCGATGTTCCCGTCCGCAAGGTGCGAGGCGAACTTGCTGTCCACGAGCAGGTTGATGTCCGCCATCGCCAGGACCACGACAGCCGGAGCCATCCTCTGAGCGAGGGCCACGACCGAGGGATGCAACGGCCACAGGTGAAACGAGAAGCGAAAGCCCGTGCGGCGCAGCGATGGGATTTGCGACACCGTCTGCCCAGCGGCGCCGACCAGCACGCCGGCGGCGAGGCCGTAGATCGGAAGCCCGGGCCAGTGCGGCGCGGCCACCAGAGCGCCCAGAATCACGCCTGCGTTGAACCACACGGGCGAGAACGACGCCGCAAAGAAGCGGCCGCGCGCGTTCAGAACCCCCATGAAAACGGCTCCGAAGCCGACCAGGGCGATCGTCGGGAACAGCCATCGAGATAGGCTGATCGCCAGTTCGAGCTTCTCCTTGGGAAACCCGCTCACCAGAAACGGGACGTACGAGGGCGCCGTGAGCATACCCAGAGCGCACACGACCGGGAACAGGACCAGGAGAATCGACAGGACGTTGCTGGCAAACCGGTCGGCATCTTCGCCCGCTTCGCGCAGCCCGGCGTAGAGTGGGACGAAGGCCGTCGACAGCGAGCCCTCCGCAAGAAGCTGGCGCAGGAGCTGAGGAACGTAGAAGGCAATGAGGAAGGCATCGTAGGTCGCCGCGGCTCCGAAACGGTCGGCGATGGACGCGTCGCGCACGAGGCCGAGGACGCGCGACGTTGCCGTGGCCGCCGCCATCATCAGGACGTCGCGCGCCACGCTCCGCCGGGCAGTCAACGCGTGACTCCGCCGAGAGCGACGCGCGCGTCGGCCGTGTACCCCCACTGCGCCTGGTACGACGCCAGATGGACCCACATCGACGCGGACCCGCCTTGTTCCAGCACCACGACGTCGCGGGCGTGCACCGAGAGGAGCGCGAGCGCCACCAGAACGTCGGCGGCCGTGACGTCTACGCGCGCGCAGAGCGACAGGAAGAAGAACCCGCCGAGCCAATCTGCGCCGACGACACTCCAGGTCGCCGCGGGAGCCCAGGATGACGTCGGCTCGCCGCCCCACACCAGGAGGCCGTCGATCGACAGCGCGTCTACAACGCCTCGCCGCTCAGGAGACGTCTCGCACGCCAGCTCAACCCGATCACCGAGCGCGATGCCGTCAAGTCGGCTCCTCGCTCGCCCCGAGGCGACCAGTAGGGTTGCGGAGGGATCAGCCACAACGAACGGCTCATCGAGGATCGACACGACCGCGCCGTCCCGCACACGCACCACGCGGAACCCATCGGGGAACCCGCGCGCGATGTCCCCCATATAGCCTGGCAGACAGGCGACGAACTCGTCGTACCCCACAGGTTGGTTCACGCCGTCCAGCGCGAGGCGACCTGCTGGCGTCACCGCCACCGCAACGAGATCGGAGACCAAGGGAAACGGCGTGCCGAGCACGTCGAACCCTAAGGCCATCGGGGACGCCGCCGCCAGCGACCAAGGAACGCCGTCGCGCACGACCACGCCCGTCTCGGCGCCGGTTCGCGACGCGATCGCGATCGCTGTCCCCGTCATTGCCGCCACGCGGGCAAGCGACATGACCTCTCCCGGCGACTCCGCCGAGAGGAGCGGCATGAGCTCCACGCGGCTCCGCCAATCCCCCACCGTGACGACGGCGACGTCCGCCTCCCCGCCCCCAAGAAGGCATCGCGCCTCCAAGCCAATGATTCCCGGCGCGAGGTCGACCGCCGAGATCACCATGTCCTCTTCGGCGGGAGCGATCACCAACGAGTAGGAGGAGCCGCTGACAATGCGCCGCACGGCGAGAGCCGCCTCCTCAAGAAACGTGATGCGCAGTTCGCACGTGACGCCGTCCAGCGGAACGAGCGTGGCGCGGCCCACCCCCCCGGGGCCGAACGTCACGCTCTGCTCAGCTCCCTCCGCCAGGCAATTGGCGAAGCGGATCACGTTCATCCCCGCAACGCGGGAGACGGATATGGGCGCGAAGCGGGATAGCGCGAGGGTCAGGTGAGCAGCGTCGGCCGCCAGATCGTCGACGCGCGCCACAGGGACTTCGATCCATGTGTCGTCGCCGGCTCGCCGCACGGTCCCTCCCACTCGCTGGACCAGGTCATCGAGCGACGCAGCCGCGACGCCGGAGACACTCGGAAGCTCCGAACGCACGGCATCCCATCGGCCGCCGTGCCAGCGAAGCGAAACACGACCGTAGCCTTCGACCACCTCAATCCCTAGGAGAGGTGCCCAGGCGAGCAGAGGGACACGCGTCACGGTCCCGTCCATCTGCGGTGAGGGCGAGGAGGAAACTGCCCGTCCGTTGACAAAAAACGCCGCTGTGGCGTCGCCCGGCAATAGACCGAGCAGCAGGAACGCTGCGACCCCCGCCAGCCACCCGCCGCTCATCGCGGGCTACTCCTCCTTCTTCGCCGCCTCCTCGTCCACGCGAACCCGCACCTCGACCGAGATGTCCTTGTAGAGGCTCACCGTGACAGCATGCGGGCCGAGGGTATCAATCGCGCCCTCGACGTGAATGCGCGACGCCTCAATCACCTCGCCGGAGACGGCGACGATCTGCGCCGCGATGTCCTCCGGACGCACGGACCCATACAGGCGATGATCGCCGTGCGCCTTGCGCACGAACACGAGGGTCTGGTCCGCCAGCTTGTCCCGCACGGCGCGGGCCTTCTCCTCTCGCTTCTGGAGCTCGGCCTCGTGCGCCGCCTTCTCCTTGGAGAACCGACTCACGTTGTGGTCGGTCGGCAAAACGGCCAGACCGCGCGGGAAGAGGTAGTTCCGCGCGTAGCCTTCGGCGACATTCACCACCTCGCCGACGTGGCCCAGCTTGTCAATCGTCGTCGTGAGAAGCACCTTAGCGATGGTCATCACCCCTGTCTCGAGTCCGGCGAGATTGTAGATGTCGGTCCGGACGGCGTCAAACCGCTCTTCTGATCACGCGTGGAGCGTGGAGTATACTCTGTCCTCGTGTTGGCGCTCGAGCGGTGGGACAGAGAGCGGGACCGCGTGCTGGTGATGGGCGTGATCAACGTCACGCCCGACTCGTTCTATCCGGGCAGCCGTGCCCCGTCTGTGGCGGACGCCGTGAGGCGCGCCAATCGTCTGGTCGAGGAGGGGGCCGACATCCTGGACATCGGAGGAGAGTCAACGCGGCCCGGCTCGCTCCCTGTGTCCGGCGAAGAGGAGATGGATCGCGTGGTGCCGGTCATCGAGCGCCTTCGCGTGTCGTGCGATGCGGTCCTGTCCGTCGACACGACCAAGGCGCCGGTCGCGCGTGCGGCGCTCGACGCGGGAGCCCAGATCGTGAACGACACAAGCGCTCTGCGCGGAGACGCTCTGATGGCTGCAGTCGTCGCCGAACGAAACGCTCGTGTGATCCTCATGCACCGGCAGGGCCCACCGCGCACGATGCAGGAAGCGCCCCACTACACGGACGTGACGCGCGAGGTGCTGCAGTTCCTCGAGCGGCAGGCGCGCGAAGCGACCCGCGCCGGCATCGCGCGGGAACGCGTGTGGATCGACCCGGGCATCGGTTTCGGGAAGCGCCTGGAGCACAACCTGCGCCTATTGCAGGACCTCGACCGGTTCGCGGCCACCGGCCACCCCGTCGTCGTCGGCGTGTCGCGCAAGTCGTTCCTCGGCGAGATCCTCGACCTTCCGCCCGAGGAGCGACTGGAAGCAACGCTGGCGGCGCAGTCGATCGCCGTGGCCCTGGGGGCCGACGTGGTGCGCGTCCATGACGTGAGAGAGTCTCGACGCGCAGCGGACGTGGCGCGCCGCCTGCGACGCGCGCCGGAAGCGCGTTCCCTCGCGCCGCGGCCGTCAGACAATCGGACAGGAGGTGCTGGCTAGACCATGGCTCTCTGCGTGCTCGAGTTCGTGTCCAATCCCGGACGCCGTTTCGAGATTCACGAGGTGCTGGCGCACGTGCTCGATGAGGCCGACGACCTCCGCACGGTCGGCGACGTGCACCTGAATGGCGTCGCCTTCGCGCAGCTGGCAACCCTCTATCTGGACGTGGAGATGCACACGACGATCTCTCAGCCCTGCGGCCGCTGCGCGCGACCGCTCGAGTGCCCGTTCACGCTGCACGAGTCGTTCACGGTGCCCATCCCGCCCGCGGCCGACGCGGTAGACGTTCGCCCAATGGTCGTGTCGCTGATCTTGTCAGCGCACAACCCCCACGTCGTGTGCCGCGCCGACTGCCGCGGACTCTGCCCCACGTGCGGCGCGGACCTCAACGAGACCCAGGATCACGTCTGCGCGAAGGCACCGCAGGCGTCGCGACGACTTGGGGACTTCCTCTCGCCATGACCCGCCTGGTTGCCATCGGATTCGACCCTGGGCTCGCTGTGACAGGCTATGGCGTCGTCGAGGCCGGCGAAGATGGCTGGCACGTCTTGGCCGGGGGCGTCCTCCGGACGGCCAGCGATCAACCGCGCTCAGAGAGGTTGTGCGATCTCAGCACTGAGGCACGCGATCTCATCCAGATGTACCGCCCCTGCGGCGTCGCGATCGAGGAGGTCTTTTTCGCCACGAACGTCCAGACTGCAATGCGCACTGCAGAAGCCCGCGGCGCGATTCTCGCGGCTGCCGCCGGCACTCCGGTCCGCGGCTACACGCCCCTCGAGGTCAAGAAACGCATCACGGGGTACGGCAAGGCGCAGAAGGCTCAAGTGCAGCACATGGTGCAGCGATTGCTGCGTCTGCCGGAGCTGCCGAAGCCGGACGACATGGCGGACGGACTCGCGCTGGCTCTGTGCTTCCTCCTCGACGCGCGAGGCCCGGAAGGAGTCGACGACGTCTACCTATGAGGACCTGCTGAGACTCCCGGCGCCCCTCGACGCCTCGCGCCTGCTCTTGTTCGACGGGCACTCGCTGTTCTATCGATCGTTTTACGCCATCCGCGACCTCACCGGGCCGGACGGGCGGCCGGTCAACGCTCTGTTCGGGTTCTGGCGCGCGCTGCTCCGCACGTTACGCGACTACCCCTCGGCCTACGTCGCGTGCGCGCTGGATGCCGGCGGACCCACGTTTCGACACGCGCTGCACAAGGAGTACAAGGCCACCCGCAAGCCGATGCCCGAAGAGCTGGCCGAGCAACTCCCGCTGGTGATCGAACTGCTCGGCGCGCTCGGCATCCCCGTCCTGTGCGAGCCGGGTGTCGAAGCCGACGACGTCCTCGCCGCGCTCGCGCAGCGTGGCGCCGACGCTGGGCTGTCGTGTCTCATCTCGACGTCGGACAAGGACATGGCGCAGATCGTGGGCGAGCGCGTCTCGCTCCTCCGGCCCGCCGGACGAGGTGCGGGCGAGGCCAACCTGGTGCTTGATCGAGCGGGAGTGCATGCCCAATACGGCGTGTGGCCAGAGCAGATGGTCGACTTCCTCGCCCTGGTCGGCGATGCCACGGACAACGTGCCCGGCGTGCCTTCGGTGGGAGAGAAGACGGCGTCCGGACTCCTCGCGCAATTCGGAACGCTCGACGCGCTGCTTCGGGAGGCCGATCGGATCCCCAACACGAGAGTCCGCCAGGCCCTCCTCGAGCATGCCGAGACCGCACGGCTCGCGCGGGACCTTGTCCGCCTGCGCAGCGACGTAGCGCCCGGCGACGTGCGCGAGCTGTGTCGACTGCGGGGGATCGACGAGCCCAGAGCGCGCGTCTTCTTCGCGCGCGTCGGGTTCCGCTCAGCGCTCCAGGACCTCGGCGCCGCGTCCGCCGTCGCACCCTCCGAGCCGCGCGGCGACGTCGCGATCGAGTCGGCGACGGCCGACTATCGGACCGTGCTCGATGAGGCCGAGCTGGCGAGCATGCTGGAAGCCCTCCAAGCAGCAGAGCGTCTCTCGATCGACCTCGAGACGACAAGCCGCGACCCGATGGAGGCCGCCATCGTGGGGATCGCCGTGTCTCCCCGGCCATGGCTCGGCTACTACATCCCCATCGCGCATGACGCGCTCGGCGCGCCGTCGCAGCTCCCGCTCGGGGGCGTCCTGAAGGCGCTGCGCCCGCTCCTCGCCGACGAGACGCTCGACAAGATCGGCCAAAACCTGAAGTACGATCTCACGGTCCTCGAGCGCCACGGCGTCTCGGTTCGCGGCCTCCGCTTCGACGCCATGATCGCCTCGCACCTCCTGCACCCCAACGAGCGTCATCACGATCTCGCGACGCTCATGCGCCGCTTCCTCGGGCAAGAGGGCGTCACGTACGAGCAGGTCGCGGGCAAGGACGGCGCGTTCTCCGCCGTGCCGATGGAGACCGCAACGCAGTATGCTGCCGAGGACGCGGAGGTGGTACAACGCCTCTATCCTGTGCTCGGGCGACAGCTCGATGAGGCGGACCTCCGGCGGCTGTTCAACGAGGTCGAGATGCCTCTCTTGCCCGTGCTCGGCCGCATGGAACGCTCTGGCGTTCTCATCGACAGCGCCGTGCTCGCGCAACAGGGAAGCGTGTTACGTCGCGAGCTCGCGATTCTGGAGTCCGACCTGTTCGACATCGCCGGCGGGCCGTTCAATCCGAACTCCCCAAAACAGGTAGCGGACGTTCTCTTCCACCGACTCCAGCTGCCCGTCCTCGCGCGGACCAAGACAGGACCGTCGACCAGCTACGACGTCCTGGCCGAGTTGGCGGTGGCGCACCCTCTGCCCGGTAAGCTCATCGCGTACCGCGAGGTGACCAAGCTCCTGACCACGTACATCGAGCAGTTGCCGAAGGCCATCGATCCTCGCACGGGACGCATCCACACGAGCTTCCACCAGACGTCGACGGCCACCGGCCGGCTCTCCTCGTCCGACCCGAACCTGCAGAACATCCCGACCCGCACAGAAGTCGGCGGACGGATCCGGCAGGCGTTCGTGGCCCCCGAGGGGGCGGTCCTCGTCGGAGCCGACTACTCGCAGATCGAGCTTCGCGTCCTGGCCCATCTGTCAGGAGACGCCAACCTGCTCCTCGCATTCTGCGAGGGCGTTGACCTCCACCGCCGAACGGCCAGTGCAGTGTTCGGAGTTCCCGAGGCAAGCGTGACGGCCGTGCAGCGCGACGCGGCCAAGAGGATCAACTTCGGCATTCTGTACGGCATCAGCCCGTATGGGTTGGCCAAGGAGATTGGGGCCTCGAGCGCCGAGGCCAAGGCGTACATCGATCGCTTCTACAATGCCTACCCCGAGGTGCGCGCCTACGGCGAGGAGTGCGTGCGCCGCGCGACAGAGACCGGATACGCCGCAACGCTGCTCGGACGCCGCCGCCCGCTGCCCGACATCGGGTCGCGCAACGCCGCCCGGCGGAACTTCGACCGCCGCAACGCGGTGAACACCCCCATCCAAGGAACGGCAGCGGAACTAATCAAACTCGCCATGATCGACATCGATCGGCGCGTCCGCACCGAAGGCTGGCCTGCCGCCATGGTCCTGCAGATCCACGATGAGCTCGTGTTCGAGGTGCGCCAGGATGCGGCCGCCGAGGTCGGCGCGAGCATCCGCCAGGCCATGGAAACCGTGGCTCCGCTTGGGCAGGCACTCCGCGTGCCCCTCGAGGTGAAGATCACCACCGGCCGCCATTGGGGCGAGATCTAGTCGCGCGTCTCCTCTCGAGGCGGAAACCGTCGCCGTCCCCGCGGTGTACGTTGTCTGCGGTAGGCGGATCAGCATGGCGAATGGGCCACGGGTTTGGACATGGGTGCAGCGCGCGGTGTGTTGTGTAGCATTGGCTCTCGCTGGCCCGCTCCCCCTCTTGGCGAGCAACTCCGCGCCATCGGACGCCGTCAACGCAGAGCCGCTACGCGTCGCGGTGGCCGAGTTCGCCGATGTCAGCGGGGCACGCATCGACAACCTCGGAGGCGCCTTCGCCGACAAGCTGTTGGCCGAACTGGCGCGAAACGGCGTCCCGGTCGTGGCGCGCGATGCGCTCGAAGCGCGAATGCGGGAGACCGGCCTTGATCCGACATCGATCGCCGACCTCTCCCGCGCGGCCGGCGAACTGGGCGCCCGCCTTGTGATCTCGGGAACTGTGGACGACATCGAAGTCACGGCTCATGAGGTCAGCATCCTCGTCGTGACCGTACGCCAGTCGAAGGCGCGGGTTGAAGCGAGCGCTAGGCTCACGGATTCGTCGGCCAACGAGACCGTGTCGCAGGTCACGGCGGTCGGAAGCGGAACCGAAGAAGGGACGCTGTCCGTGAACCTCGGAAGCCTCTTGTTCGGCATCCCGGCGCACGACGTCTGCGGCGGCGGATTACGCGTCGAGCGAGCAACCGTGGCGGAGGGCGAGTTCGTCTCCGTCGGGTTCGTCGCAGACACGGCGTCGCAGTGGCTGGGACTCGAGGTGGCCGCTGCGGACGGGGCGTTTCTGCGCTGGCTGGGGTGGCGCTTTGTGGCGCGCGGAGATTGCGGAACGTGGTTCTGGAATCAGCGCGACGCGCTGGGGGTTTCCGTCGGACCCGGCGTCTACACCCTTCGACTGCGTTCGGGAGATCGGGTCCTTGCGGAGACAAGCGTCGAGATACGCCCGAGCGTGAGCCTCGTGTTCCCGTCGCTCGACCTGGTCACGGCCGGTACAACCGCGTTCGACGTCGGGAGCGTTGGGCAGGCCGTCGACGATGCTGTCAGCCAGCTCGTCGCCTCTTTGCTGCCGGCCCTGCACGCAGTGGGCGAGACGGCTCGTCTCGCGCCGCGCGCCGACCCAGGCGGCGCGTCGTTCGCCCAGGTTGCCGAGGTGCTCCCCGACGGTCGCGTGACGCTGAATGTCGGAGCGGCAAACGGTGTAGCTGTGGGAGACCGCTACGAGGTCCTGGCAGTGACCCGCCTGGTGTTTGACCCAGAGACACTGGCGGTGCTGAGCTACGACGTCCAGGCCGTGCGCTGCGAGATCGAGATCGTCGAGGTCCGGGATCGCGCCTCGACGGCCATCCAGCATGCTCCTTCCGCGGCCTCCGAACCCGTGGTCGGCGATCTTGCGCGCCGGATGCCGTAAGCGGTCGCCGCCACGCAGCGTTTCGAGTAGACTCGCCCGCAATGAGCCGTCTAGGGATGGGGGTTCTCGTCTGCGCGCTGGTCGTGGGCTTCGCTGGGTCCGCCGCATCGGGCGACGTCGTGCGCTCGTTCGGACTCCGCGCCGTCGTTCCCATCGGGTCGGCACCGTTCCTCGTCGGCGTCGAGGCGTCCGGCGAGCTTCCTTTTGGGTTCTGGACGGGCTCACTGTTCCTGGCGCCGGGCGGCGGTGCGCTCGTTCTGACGTCGTGCGACGTCCTGCTCGCCGGCGCGGAGCGCGGCGGGCGGACCTACGCGCGCATCACGGCGGGTCTGGCGCACCTAGATGCGCAGGCCTTCTGGCCCACGCCGGTCATCGGCGCGGGGCTCGCTCTCGAAATGCCCCTCGCAGGAGCGTTCGCTCTCGGCGCCGCGGCGGAGCTTGTCTACCCGATCCTGTTCCCGACGCCCATCGTCTCCGCCTCGGGGAGGTGGCTCCTGCCGTGACGCGGCTCTTCGGCACCGACGGCGTGCGCGGGATCGCGAACAGCGACCTTGTGCCCGAACTGGCCATGTCTCTCGCGCGCGCTGCGGCATCGCTCTTGCCGCCGGGCGGCCGCATCATCGTCGGACGCGATTCGCGGACGAGCGGCCCGATGCTCGAGGCCGCGCTGGCTGCGGGGTTCGCTTCGGCAGGAATGGACGTCGGACTCGTCGGCATCATTCCCACCCCAGCCATCTCATTCCTGATCAAAGACGAGCGGGCCGACTTCGGCGCGGTGCTCAGCGCCTCGCACAACCCGCCGGAGGACAACGGGATCAAGTTCTTCCGCAGCGACGGCCAGAAGCTGTCTGTGGAGGAGGAAGAGCGCGTCGAGGCCGCCCTTGGCGCGCCGAGGGTCGTGGGACGGCGGGTCGGCCACATCGCCCCCGTGGAGGCCGCCGCGACCCGCTACGCGGCGTTTCTGGCCGGAACGATCGACTCGGGCAACGTCGACCTCTCCGGCCTCAAGCTCGTCGTGGACTGCGCGTACGGCGCCACCGGTCCGATTGCGCCGCGCGTCTTTCGTCACCTCGGCGCCCGCGTGATCGAACTCCACGTGGAGACGGACGGGGCGCGCATCAACGTCGACTGCGGGTCGACGAACCTCGCCCCGTTGTGTGCGGCAGTCGAACGAGAGCGGGCGGACCTGGGCATCGCGTTCGATGGCGACGGCGACCGCGTCCTGCTCGTCTCCTCCCGCGGCAAGACGATCGACGGAGATCACGTGATGGGGATTGCCGCCGCCCACCGCGTGCGTCAGGGAACGCTCGAGCCGCCCATCGTGGTGACGACGATCCTGTCCAACGTGGGGCTGGAGAGATTCCTTCGCGATCGGGGGATCGAGATGATCCGCACGCCGGTGGGAGACCGACACGTCGCCCAAACTATGCTAGCGACGGGTGCGCGGCTGGGTGGAGAGCCGTCAGGACACATCATCTTTGCCGACTACGCGCCCACGGGAGACGGAATCCTGACAGCCGTCCAGCTTCTCGAGATCGCTCACGAGGCCGGCGAGAGCCTGGAGACCCTTGCCGAGCGCGTGCCGCTCTACCCGCAGAGCCAGTGCAACGTCACGTGCCCTTCCATCGAAGCAGCCAAGACCATCCCGCTCGCCGACGTCACGCGACGAGCCGAGGACACGCTGGCTGGACGCGGGCGCGTCGTCATCCGTCCGTCGGGAACGCAACCCATGGTCCGCGTGTTTGTCGAGGCCGACGACGCTCGCCTGGCAGACACCGTCTGTCACGAGGCGGCCGCCGCGCTCGCCGCGCGCGTTCGCGGCTAGGTTTCGCCGAACGGGTACGTCAAGACGGGATTGCGCGCTGCCTGCGTCTGGTCCAGTCGCCGGACCGGCGCCTGGACCGGGGCGTTGTGCAGGAGTTCCGGGCTCTCATGGGCCTCACGCGCAATCCGCTCGAGGATCTCAGCGAAGCGATCGAGCGACGCGCGGCCCTCCGTCTCGGTCGGCTCGATCATCAGCGCCTCCGGAACGATGAGCGGGAAGTAGATCGTCGGCGGGTGCACGCCGTAGTCGATCAGCCGCTTGGCCACATCGAGCGCAGAGAGGTGGTCGGGCAACCCCGTTCCCGACAGCACAAACTCGTGTTTGCACAGGCGGTCGTAGGGCAGCGGGTAGGTCTTCTTCAGCCGCTCCTGAAGGTAGTTGGCGTTCAGGACGGCATTCTCGCTGACCGCGCGCAGCCCCTCGTCTCCCAGCTGCACGAGGTACGCGTAGGCGCGCACCGCCACGAGCACGTTGCCGTGGAACGAGTGCACGCTGCCGACCGACTTTGGGTGATCCCAGTCCAGGCGTGCGCTGCCTCTGTCCTTGACGATCCAGGGCACCGGCAGGTACTCGACGAGCGGCGCAGAGACCGCCACAGCGCCCGCGCCGGGGCCGCCGCCGCCGTGCGGGGTCGACAGCGTCTTGTGCAGGTTGAAGTGGAAGACGTCGGCACCCATGTCGCCCGGCCGCGCCCGGCCGATGAACGAGTTCAGGTTGGCGCCGTCGAAGTAGGCGAGTCCGCCCGCATCGTGGATCGCTCGAGTCACCTCGAGGATGTTCTCCTCGAAGATCCCGAGCGTGTTCGGAACCGTCAGCATCACGCCGGCCACCGTCTCGTCCAGCTCGGCCTTGAGCGCGTCGAGGTCGACCATCCCCTGCTCGTTGGAACGGATCTCGGTGACCGAGAATCCGGCCACGGCGGCCGACGCGGGATTGGTCCCGTGCGCCGAGTCAGGCAGAAGGATGCGCTTGCGGTGGGGCTCACCGCGCTCTTCAAAGTGTTTCTTAAAGAGGAACATGCCGAGCAGCTCGCCGTGAGCGCCGGCGACCGGCTGCAAGGTGGCGGCAGCCATCCCCGCGATTCGGCGCAAGAGCTCGGTCAGGTCCGCCAAGAGCGTGAGCGTTCCCTGACTGAGGGCTTCGTCGGCACGAGGGTGGGCGAGGGCGAAGCCCGGCAGCCGGGCCACGTCCTCATTGACCTTGGGGTTGTACTTCATCGTGCAACTTCCGAGCGGGTAGATGCCGCTCTCCACACCGTAGTTCAGCCGCCCGAGCGCCGTGTAGTGCCGCGCCACCTCCCCTTCGCTCACGTTAGGGATCCGCGGCGCCGTAGGGCGAACGTTCTCGGCTCCCAGGGCGCGGGCGGGATCGACCGCCGGGACGTCGCAGGCCGGGAACAGGCCGCCGACGGCCTCGCGCGATGGATGGTCAAACAGGGTTCTCATCGCTTTCCTCCCAGGGCCGCCAAGGCTCGGTCCAGTTCCGCTCGGGTGCGCCGCTCGGTGACGGCGAGACGGAGCGCGTTCTCCAGGCCCAGAGCTTCGAGCTCCGCGGCGGATTCGACGAGGAAGCCCGCCGCGGCCAGTCGCTCGCGCACCGCCTCGGCCGGTTCTTCCATTCGAACGACGAACTCGTTGAAGAACGGGCCGCTGAACGCCAACGACATGCCGCGAAGCTTGCGAATCCCGTCCGCGAGGTAGTGCGCCTTGGCCAGGTTCAGCTCTGCCACCTGACGAAGGCCGTCTGCGCCGACACTCGCAAGGTAGACGGTGGCCGCGAGCGCGCAGAGGGCCGAGTTCGTGCAGATGTTCGAGGTCGCCCGCTCGCGGCGGATGTGCTGCTCACGGGTCTGGGCCGCCATCGTGTAGCCGACCCTGCCCTCGACATCGACGGTGCGCCCGGCAACGCGTCCCGGAAGCTGGCGCAGGTGCTCTTTCTTCGTCGCGAAGAGCCCCAAGAGGGGGCCTCCGAACCCCATCGGGAGACCGAGGCACTGACCCTCCGCAACGACGATGTCCGCGCCGAACGAACCCGGCGACGCAACGAGCCCCAGCGCGATCGGGTACGTGACCACGATCAGCAGGGCGTCGCCGAGCTTGGCCTTTGCTCCGGCGAACGACTCCAAGACCCCGAATGCGTTCGGCGACTGAATCACGAGGCCCGAGACATCGCCCGGCGTCTCGGTCCACGCGCAGCGGCCCGACGCGTCGTAGGGGATCTCGACCAGTTCGATCCCCGCGGCCCACGCGTAGGTCTGAACGACGCGGCGCAGGGACGGGAGCAGGTTCGCCGCAACGGCGACGCGGCGACGCTTGCCAATGCGATCGGCCATCAGGACCGCCTCGGCCAGCGCGGTGGCCCCGTCGTACATCGACGCGTTCGCGATCTCCATCCCCGTCAGCTCGCAGACCAGCGTCTGAAACTCAAACATCGCCGTCAGCGTCCCTTGGCTGATCTCCGGCTGATACGGTGTGTAGGCGGTGTAGAACTCCGAGCGTCCCAGCATGTGACCGACGATGCGCGGCACGTAGTGGTCGTAGATGCCGCCACCGAGAAGCGACAGACGCTCGACGCACTTGTTCTTGCTGGCCAGCTGCGCGAGCGCGTCAACGACTTCCTGCTCGCTCTTGCCCTCCAATCCCATCGGGACGAATCGCGCGAGCACGTCGGGCGGGATGTCGCTGAATAGCTCCTCGATGTCCGTCCGGCCGATGGCCGCAAGCATCTCGCGCCGGTCGGCCTCCGCGTTGGCAAGGTAGCGCATGGTAGGAGGCCTCAGGCGATCAATGCCTGGTACGCGGCGGCGTCGAGCAGCTCCTTCGTCTCCCCAGGGTCGGACATCTCGATCACGGCGATCCAGCCCTCGCCATGCGGATCCTGGTTCACCATCTCCGGCGCGCTCTCGAGAGCGCTGTTGACCTGGAGAAGCTTGCCGCTGACCGGCGCAAACACATCGCTCACGGCCTTCACAGACTCCACCGTCCCAAGCTGCCCGCCCTTCTTCACCGTCGCACCGACGGCCGGAAGCTCGACGAAGACAACGTCACCCAGCTCCGCCTGCGCGTGCTCGGTGATGCCGATGCGCGCCTGCTTGCCGTCGATCCGCAGCCACTCGTGCTCTTTCGTGTAACGATACGTCGCCGGATACGCCATGAGTGCCTCCCGACTTCCGTGGGTCTGGGTCGAATTATACGCCGCCGCGCCGCGGCGCTCAGCGGACGGCGTCCTCGGGTGTCATCGGGTAGAAGCTGGCGTACGCCTTGTTGAAGTACACCTTCACCGTTCCAGGCGGGCCGTGCCGCTGTTTCAAAACCATGATCTCCGCCTCGGATCCGGCGCCCTGCCCGGTGACATCCGCGGCTTCGCCCGGCTGCGTGTAGTAGTCCTCGCGGTAGACGAACATGGCAACGTCGGCGTCCTGCTCGAGCGCGCCGCTCTCGCGCAGATCTGAGAGCATAGGTCGCTTCGACTCGCGCTTCTCGACGGCGCGCGAGAGCTGCGACACGGCAACCACGGGCACGTCCAGCTCGCGGGCCAGTTTCTTGAGGGATCGGGAGATGTAAGCAATCTCCTGCTCGCGCAGATCGGTGCGAATCCCCGCGTCGACGAGCTGGAGGTAGTCGACGATGATCATGTCCAGTCCGTATTGAGAGGCCATGCGCCGCGCCTTCGCGCGAATCTCGAGCACCGAGACCCCGGGCGTGTCGTCAATGACTACGGTGGCCTTCTGCAGCTTGCTCGCGGCGCTCGCGATGTCGCGCCACTTCGGGGCTTGGACGTAGCCGCCGCGCAACCGCTGCAGGCTGACCTTCGCCTCGCCGCACAGCAGGCGTTCGAGAAGCTGTTCCTTCGTCATCTCGAGCGAGAAGATGCCGAGCGCCGCGCGGTTCCTGAGCGCCGCCTGACGCGCGAAGCTTAGAGCCAGACTCGTCTTGCCCGTTCCGGGCCTTCCGGCCACGATGATCAGGTCCGAACGCTGCAGGCCGAGGGTCAGCTCGTCCAGCTCGCGGAACCCCGTGGAGAAACCGCGGAGCGTCTGCGCCGCCGGGTCGCGGTGAATGGCCTCTAGCGCCTCGAGGTGCTCCTGCAAGAAGTCCTTGACGAGGGCGTACGAACGGTCGAGGGTTGACTCCTTGATCCGGAAGATGAGCGACTCGGCTTCGTCCAGGACCTGTTCGGTCTCTCGCACCTCGTCGTATCCCAGCTCCGCGATCTCGCCGCCCGCATTGATGAGCGCTCGCAGGTCGGCCTTCCGGCGTACGAGCTCGGCGTAGTACTCGACCGACGTCGTCGACGCGGCGTTCGACAGGAGTTCGTTCAGGTAGAGCCGCCCCCCGGCGCTCTCCGTCTCCTCCCGCTCGGCGAGCCGATTGGCCACGGCGAGGATGTCCGAAGGCTCGCTGCGAGAGAACAGCTCGCGAATGATGCGGAAGATCACGCGGTGCTTCTGAAGGTAGAACGCTTCGGGCTTCAGCTTCTCGATCAGGACAGGGACGGTTTCCGTCGGGGCCAACAAAGCCGCCCCGAGGAGGAGCTGCTCGGCCTCAACGTTCTTCGGCAGCTCGCGGACACCGTCGCTCAGCCCAGAGGACTCGTCAGGTTGTTTCATCGCACGCCGGGGGGCATTATACGGTTGCCGTCGCGGACCCGCCCAACGGTCCCGGCGACAAGGCTGTGCCACCGCAGAGGAACGCCCAAGGCATGGATTGAAGGAGCATTGGGCACCGGCTATACTCCCGCGACATAACGCGTGACCTCGGAGGGTGATGTGGAAGTCCTAACCATGAAGGAACTGCTCGAGACCGGCGTCCACTTCGGGCATCGCACCCGCAAGTGGAATCCGAAGATGGCGCGCTACATCTTCACGGAGCGCAAGGGGATTCACATTATCGACCTCGAGCAGACCGTGGACATGTTCAAGAAGGCGTACTACTCCGTGCGCGACCGCGTTGCGGCCGGCGGGGAAGTCCTCTTCGTCGGCACCAAGAAGCAGGTTCAGGGAACGATTGCCGAAGAAGCGCTGCGCTGTGGCGCGCACTTCGTCAATCGGCGCTGGCTCGGCGGCACGCTGACCAACTTCGCCACCATCCGGATGAGCATCGACCGTATGAAGAAGATGGAAGCGATAGTCGAGGACGGAACCGTCGAACACATGCCGAACAAGGAAGCCAGCAAGCTGCGCCGCGAGCTGTCCAAGCTCCAGCGCAATCTGGACGGCCTTCGCCACATGGAGCGCCGGCCTGACATCCTCTACATCATCGACCCCGACGTGGAGGTCAACGCCGTCCACGAGGCTAACCTCCTCGGGATCCCGGTCATCGCCATTGTCGACACCAACTGCAACCCCGATCCGATCGACTACCTGATCCCCGGCAACGACGACGCGATCAAGGCGACGAAGCTCATCACCGCCCGCATCGCCGACGCCGTGCTCGAAGGCCGGGAAGGGCGTCAGGATGAGCCCGAGGCAGCGCGTCCGGCATCGGCGGCGCCAGCTGCCCCAGAGGGCGAGCCCGCTCCCGTAATCGACGAGACCGCACTCCTGGAGACGTTGGCCGTCGAAGTGAACGTCGAGACGGAAGAAGGGAAGTAGGACCATGGCCAACATTCGAGCCGAGGACGTCCAGAAGCTTCGCGTCGAGACCGGCATCGGGATGATGGACTGCAAGAAGGCCCTCCTCGAAGCCGGCGGCGACTTCGCGCGGGCCAAGCAGATCCTGCGCGAGCAGGGTCTCGAGCTGATGGGCATGCAGGGCCGCGAGGCGAACGAGGGGCGCGTCGAGTGCTACCTGCACCACAGCGCGAAGATCGGCGTCATGGTCGAGCTGGCGGCGAACACCGACTTCGCCGCAAAGAGCGACGAGTTCGTTCGCTTCGCCAAAGACCTCGCCATGCACATCGCCGCATCCAGCCCCCGCTACATCGCTCCCGAAGACGTGCCCGCGGCGGACATCGAGGCGGAGAAACAGGTCTACCGAAAGCAGCTCGAGAGCGAAGGCAAGCCGGCCAACATCATCGAGAAGGCGATCGAGGGACGGATCAACCGCTTCTACGACGAGCAGTGCCTCGTCAAGCAGACCTTCGCCAAGGACCCGACCGTCAAGATCGAAGGCCTGCTCGCCGACCTGCGCACGAAGACGGGCGAGAACGTCCGCATCAAGCGCTTCGCCCGTTTCGAGGTCGGGAAGTAGCGAGATGAGTTCTGCGCCTCGCCGCATCCTGCTCAAGCTGAGCGGCGAGGCGTTCCAAGGTCCTGAAGGCGCGTTCTCTCCCGCAGCGCTCGAACGCATCGCCGGCGAGATCGCGCCTCTCTCTTGTGAGCTGGCGCTCGTCGTCGGCGCCGGGAACATCGTCCGCGGCGCGCGCAGCAACCTCTTGGACCGCGTTGAGGCAGACACCCTCGGCATGTTGGCGACCGTCCTGAACGCGCTCGCGCTGCGCACATATCTCGAGGCGCAGGGCCGTGACGTGTTCGTGCAATCGGCCGTATCGACCGAGTGCACCGACCCCATCTCGCCGCGCGACGCGCGACGCGCCCTCGACGGCGGAGCCATCGTGATCTTCGCCGGCGGCACCGGGAGTCCCCTCGTGACGACCGACACCGCCGCCGCGCTGCGCGCCGTGTCGATCGGCGCCGACCTTCTCGCCAAGGCGTCAAACGTCGACGGCATCTACGACGACGATCCAGCACGCAACCCGGCCGCCCGCCGCCTCTCCGAGGTCACGTTCGACGAGTTCCTCGCGGCGCGGTACGGCGTGATGGACCAGGTCGCCATCGAGATCTGCCGCGAGCATGGCCTCCCGGTCGAGATCTTCGACTTCGAGAGGCGCGGTGCGCTCGCCGCAGTCGCCGCCGGCCGCCGCGCCGGCACCAGGATTCACGCGTAGGGGGACACCAGGGAGACAAGATGGTGGGGCGCACGGCCGTGCACCCCTACCGCGTGATCTCCATCGCGAGGCGACGGGCGATTCGGGAGATTCTCGTCCAGTTCCCAAGAGAGTGGATTCTTCGTGATGTACGCTTCGATCTTCTCGAAGTCACCCTCGTCGCGGATGACGTGCTCGTAGTAGCCCCTCTGCCAGAAGGATGCTCCTGGAGTACCGCGGGCCAGGTTGACCCGCCTCGTCGTCGCGGACTTGAATGATGCGACGATGGCGCCGACCGAACCCGGTCTCGGCCCGTGGGCGGGCGTCACGACCGCGTGGGGCGACGCATCCGAACCCACGCGTAGGGGCGACGCATGCGTCGCCCCTACGAGAACGATGATCCCATGCAGATGATTGGGCATGATCACAACTGGGCCCAGGAGAAGGCCGGAGAAGTGCGATGGCAGGTCTCGCCAGCACACGTCGGCCACCTCGCCGAAGGGGGACAGGATCACCCTTCCGTCCGCAACCTCACCCAAGACGCATTCCCGATTGTGGGTGCAGATCGTGACGAAGTACGCACCAAGCTGTGCGTAATCGTAGCCCGGCAGGCGAATCGAACGACGACGGTGCATGCCAGGATCGTCGCGGGTCATGTCATGCTTCCGCGGGGCGACGCATGCCGGGATTGTCACAGGCCATGCCATCCTCCGTATCCGGGTGTGGGGGCGCACGGCCGTGCGCCCCTACGCCTCCGCGACCCCGCGCGTTCCACGTTCCCGCTTCTCCGGGGCCTCCGTCGGCTGTTCCGGCTTGGTAACCCTGGCGCCGTCGCTCCGCGCCCTCTCCGTTTCCTCTGCGCGCTCTGCGCTTCTGCTTCTCGTACGCCCTACACCTGCAACCATCGTATGACATCGCCGAAGCGTCGATCGACGGCGTCGAGGAGGTCAGGATCTATGCCTCGGTCGCAGAGCGAACGCGCCGCTTCCTGCGCACGGCGCGCAAGCTCGAGATCGTTGAACAGATCCGCAGCGCGGAGCTGGGAAAGGAATCCGTGCTGGTGCGTGCCCAGGAGGTCGCCGGGCCCGCGGATCCGGAGATCCTGCTCGGCGATCGCGAAGCCGTCCGCCGTGTCGCGAAACGCCGTCAGCCTCTGCTTGGACTCGTCCGTCTTCGCGTCGGCCAACGCGAGGCAGACCGCCTCTTGCCCCGCGCGGCCGATGCGGCCGCGCAGCTGGTGGAGCTGCGACAGCCCGAACCGGTCGGCGTGCTCGATCACCATGAAGTCGGCATCCGGGATGTCCACGCCCACCTCGACCACGGTCGTGGCGACAAGGAGCCGCACGTCGCCCGCGCGGAAGCGGTCCATGACCGCGACCTTCTCCGCCGACGGCAGGCGCCCGTGCAGCAGCCCGATCGGCACGGCTTCGTAGCGACGAGCCAGCTCCTCGGCCACCTGGACCGCGGCCTTCGCGTCCACCTTTTCGGACGCCTCGACGAGCGGCAGCACAACGTAGCCGCGCCTCCCGGACGCGAGGAAGTCGCCGACCCGACGGTAGACGTCGTCGCGCGCTCTCTCGGGCACCCACTCCGTCGACGTCCGCTTGGACCCCAGCGGAAACTCGTCGAGCACGGAGACGTCGAACTCCCCGTACAGCGTGAGGGCGATCGTCCGTGGGATCGGGGTTGCACTCATCACGAGGAGATCGACGTCGCGCCCCTTCTCCTCGATCTGCGAACGCTGCACGACGCCGAAGCGATGCTGCTCGTCGATGATTGCCAGGCCGAGCGCCCGGAACGCCACGCCCTCCTGGATCAGCGCGTGAGTTCCCACGAGAAGGTCGATCTCGCCGCCTTCCACCGCGGCGCGCAGCTTGTCCTTGCCCGGCGTGCTGCTGGTCAGGAGCCCGAGCCGCACCGGGAGCCCGGCAAGCGTCCGCCCGAGAGTGCCGGCGTGTTGCTCGGCCAGGATCTCGGTGGGCGCCATGAGCGCGACCTGGAAGCCGGCTTCGATCGCGTGCAGTGCCGCCGACACCGCGACAAGCGTCTTGCCCGAGCCCACGTCGCCCTGGAGGAGGCGCATCATGCGGACCGGCTGCGCGAGGTCGCCACGGATCTCGCGCAGCGCGCGCTGCTGAGCCTTCGTGAGCGTCAGCCCAAGCGAGGCGAGGAACGAGTTGGCGAGCTGGCCGCTTCCCGCGTGCGCGACCCCGACGCGGTCGCGCGCCCTCGAACGAAGCCCGATCTGGAGCAGGAACAGCTCCTCAAACGCCAGCGTCCGCCGCGCCCGCTCGAACTCCGCTGCGCTGTCGGGGTTGTGGATCTTGCGCACCGCTTCGGCCTTCGGCAGGAGGTGATGCGCGGAGGCCACGTCCTCCGGCACGACGTCATCTATCGCATCGACGTACTCGTCGAGCGCTCGGCGCACCAGGGTCCGAAGCGCGCGGTCGGACAGCCCCTCGGTCGCGGGGTAGATCGGTACGAGGCGGCCGATCTCGGCAGCCGCTCCGGCCACTTCCCAGACGGGTGACTGCATCTGAAGCTCGCGGAATCGGACCTCAACACGGCCGAAGAGGTCGATCGTCTCGCCACGCCGCAGCTGTTTCGCGAGCCAGGGTTGGTTGAACCACACCGCGGTCAGGTAGCCGGTGTCGTCCTGAATGGCCGCCTTGAGGACGTTCACCGCGCGGCCCATCCGCCGTTGGTCCATCGCCGCCACCCGGCCGCGCACGGCCGCGTCGACGCCGGGCGTCAGATGGCCAATCGACGTGAAGACGCTGCGGTCCTCGAGCTTCCGCGGCAGGTAGTGGAGCAGGTCCTCGACCGTGACGATCCCGAGGCGTTCGAGCAGCGCAGCGCGCTTCGGGCCCACGCCGGGCATCTCGGCGACCGAGCGTCGGAGGAGGACGGAAGACGCTCGCGCATCGCCGCGGCGATCGGCGCTCTGTGCTGGTTTCGGCGCGGCCGGCACCTCGGCGGCGCTTTCCGTCGCCTCCGCAATGCCCGCCCACTGTCGCAGCCGCTCGATCCTCTGCGCTCTGTCCTCGGGTGCGGCGCTCGCGTACCCCGCCACGACAGACGCCGCAGCGGGGCCGAGCCGGGCGGCGAACGCCTCGAGCCCTGACGTGACGGCGACGTCACGGAACCCGGTTGCCTCCTCGAGGTCGAGCACCTTGCACAACAGCACGCGCAGATCGCTGTTCTCTTGTGGCATACAGAGGACTACTCTATAATGGTGCGAGCGACCATGCAAGGGAAAGCCCCACAGATTCGACAGTTTGGCGATCCGGTGCTCCGACGGCCCGCGGAACCGGTCCGCGAGATCAACGACGAGATCCGCGCGTTGTGTGCGACGATGGTCGAGGCGATGCTGCGCGGAAACGGCGCAGGGTTGGCCGCGCCGCAGATCGGCGTGTCGAAACGGGTCATCGTTCTCGACGTCGACGGCGAGTTTCACATCCTCATCAACCCCGAGCTCGTCGCGGTGGAGGGCGAGGAGTCCGTGAGCGAGGGCTGTCTTAGCCTGCCCGGGGTCAGCGCCCCGGTCCTGCGAGGGCATCGCGCCACAATCGCCGGCACGACGCTCGACGGCGAGCGGGTCGAGATCACCGGCGAAGGGTTGGTTGCGCGGGCAATCCAGCACGAGATGGATCACCTGAACGGCCACCTGTTCATCGATCACTTGACCCCGGCGCGCCGCAGGAGCGCCATTCAGGAGCACAAGCGAGCCCAGCGACGCGAGGAGGACTGATGCGCGTCGCCTTCCTTGGAACGTCCGGGTTCGCGGTGCCGGCACTCCGAGCGCTGGCGGGCCCGCACGAGGTGACCCTCGTCGTGACGCAGCCTGACCGGCCGGTGGGCCGCCACGCGGAGATCGTCCCGACAGCCGTCAAGCGCGCCGCGGCAGCTCTCTCTCTCCCGGTCGTGCAGCCCGACCGCGTGAACCGCGACGAAGCCGTCGGGCAGCTTCGCCAGAGCCGCCCGGACGTCCTCGTCGTCGCCGCCTATGGACAGCTCCTGCGGCCGGCCGTCTTCACACTCGCTCCGCTCGGCGCCGTCAACATCCACGCATCCCTGCTGCCGCAGTATCGCGGCGCCGCGCCGGTCGCCTGGGCGATCGTGCGCGGTGAGGCGCAGACGGGCATCACGACGTTCTTGATCGATCAGGGGATGGACACGGGCCCGATGCTCGTGCAGCGTTCGCTCGCCATTGCCCCGGACGAGACGGCCGGCGAGCTGGAGCTCCGCCTTGCCCATCTTGGCGCTGACGCTATCCTGACCACGCTCTGCGGACTCGAGAACGGCTCGTTGCCCGCCCGCCCTCAGCCGGCGGATGGCGCCAGTCTGGCCCCCAAGCTCACGCGCGACGACGGCCGCATGGACTGGACCCAGACCTCGGCCGCCGTTCACAACCTGGTTCGCGGCATGGCGCCGTGGCCAGGAGCGTGGACGCTGCTCGCCGGGGAGCGGGTCAAGGTCCATCGCACCGCGCGGACCGACATCCGCGTGGGGGCAGCGACGCCAGGGACTCTGGCGCCGCGCGACGCCGGCCGGCTGTTCGCGGCATGCAGCGATCGCTTCGTGGAGATCCTCGAGATCCAGCGTGCGGGCCGACCGCGTGCGTCGGGATCTGAGTTCCTGAACGGTCTACGCCCGAGCGCCGTCTTCGAGTGAGGGGACGAGCGTCGTCAGTCCCGAAGGCTCGGGGCGCCGCGCGAGACGGATGCCCGGCACGAGCAGGAGTGCGATCTCGGCCGTGTTCGTCACCGTCGCGCTCAGCAGGTGCCCGCCGCAGACGGCTCCATCCTCGACAGCGACGGCCACGTGCGCGTGAACGACCTTTCCTGAGGGCGAGGTCGCGATGTTCCCCTGCAGTGAGAGGAGTTCTGCCGGCTCGTCGATGCGTGACTCCTCGTACGCGTGCCCATTCCAGTACCCGAGGCGGAGCGACCGCACCATGCCAATCCCGGCGACGATGACTGCGCTGCCGACCTTGAGCTCGCGCAGGGCTCCAATGAGGTCCTCGCCGTCGGCTAACCGCAGAACCATCTCGCTCCCGTTGTCTGCCACGATCACGTTGATCACCCGAGAACATGGTACCCGCTTGCGCTCTGGAGGCCCGCTCTCCTATCCTCACGCCATCATGCAGCGGCGTACCGCCGAATGGTTCCGAGACCGGCTTGTGGGCGCCTTTGGCGCCCCGGCCAAGCCCGCGGCGGACCCGCTCGAGACGCTCGTCGTAACCATCCTTTCGCAGAACACGAACGACGCGAACCGCGATCGCGCGGCGACCGAGCTTGTCCGGCGGTTTGGCACGTTCGAACGCGTCGCGCGGGCGAAGGAGCGCGAGATCGCCGACGCGGTGCGCGCGGCCGGCCTGCAGGTGCAGAAAGCACGAGCGATCCGTGAAGCCCTCGCGCGCATCGAGGCCACGGCCGGCTCGCTCGACCTCGGGTTCCTCAAGCGCATGAGCCCCGACGCGGCGTTCGACTGGCTCCGCGCGTCGCGTGGCGTCGGCCCGAAGACCGCGTCGATCGTGCTCCTCTTCTCGTTCGGCTACCCTTTCTTTCCCGTCGACACGCACATCGGGCGGGTGCTGCGCCGCGTCGGCGTGATCCCCGAGAAGGGCGATGCGTTCCGTCACGCGGCCGCCGTCCTGCCGCGTGACCCCGAGCTGTTGATGGACCTCCATCTCTTGTGGATCCAGTTGGGACGAACGCTGTGCCGCCCGCGCCGGCCGGCGTGCTCTTCTTGCCCCATCGTCGCGCGGTGTCGGCGCGGACGCGCCGAAGGAGGCACGGATGCTGGCGACGCGTGAGCCTCTCGTTCCGGACCTGGTGAGCGAGCTTGCCGCTGCGCTCGTGGCCCGAGGCTGGACCCTGGCCGTGGCCGAGTCCTGCACAGGAGGCAGCCTCGGAGCGGCCCTGACCGATCGGCCAGGCAGCTCGGCCTACTTCCTCGGCGGCGTCATCGCGTACGACAACCGGCTGAAGACCTCTCTGCTCGGCGTTCCCGAGGACCTGATCGGGCGCGCCGGCGCGGTGAGCCTCGACGTGGCGAAGCGGATGGCCGACGGGTGCCGCACGCGTGTCGGAGCCGACCTCGCCGTGTCGATCACGGGCATCGCTGGACCCGGCGGTGGAACGCGGGAGAAGCCGGTGGGGCTGGTCTATGTCGGCGTCGCCATGTCCCGCGGGACGTGCGCGCAAGCCTTTCGTTTCGCCGGAGACCGCGACGTCGTCCGCCGCCAGGCCGTGGGCGCCGCCTTGCGTCTCGCGCTCGACGCCGTCCGCCTTGATGGGGCTACAGCGCCTCGCTAGACTCCGGACATGAAGCGTCCTGTCCTCAACACGCTTCGCTTCGCGGTCTCGGTCCTCGCCGGCGCCGCCAGCGTCAGCCTCGTGCTCTATTTCGTCGGATGGCGCGACACCGTCTCGGCGATGCGCGCGCTTGACCTCGTGGGAGCGCTCGAGGTCCTCGCGACGGTCTGTCTCACCGTGGTCGCCTGGGTGGCCGGCTGGCGCATCCTCCTGCGCGCCTACGGCATCCACACCCCGATCCTGCGCATCGCCGGCGCGCGCTTGAGCACCTACGCCGTCTCGTACCTGACGCCGACCCTCTACTTCGGCGGAGAGCCGTTCGGCGCCCTGCTCGTCGCCGATCGCGAGACCGCGCCGGCCACGCGGGTGTTCGCCACCATCATCGTCGAGCGCTTTCTCCTCGGCGTGAGCTTCACGCTGTTCATGCTCGTCGGCGGCTTCTTCGCCGCCCTCTCGCCGTCGATCCCGTCGAGCGAGAAGCGCATCCTGATCGCCGGGCTGGGCTTCATCGCCGCATGGATCCTCATCGGACTCGTCAACTTCGCCTGGAACCTCAAATGGGTCAGCCGCATGCTCCGGTGGATCGGCCGTCGAGTGCCCCGCTGCGCAGAGCGTCTGACACGTGCGGCGACCAAGGTCTCTGAGACCGAGGATGAGGTGAGCTACGCGTTTACGCGGCACCGACGGGCGACCTTCTGCGTGTTCCTCATCCAGCTCGTGACGACACTGCTCACATTCCTGCGTCCCCAGGTCTTCTTCGGCGCCACGATCGGCATGAGCTTCACGGTCGCGCAGTTGTTCATTCTGTTCTCGCTCTACATCCTCCTCGGCTTCTTCCTCTGGATCACGCCGGGCGGCCTGGGAACGAGCGAGGCCGGAGCCATCGGCATCTTCCGCCTCGTGGCCCCGGCCATCACGACGAGTCAGGCTGTGGCCTACTCGCTTGCGTTCAAGCTGGCCGAGGCGGTGTTCGTCGTCCTCGGCGTGTGGTATCTCATGCAGCGCGGGTTGAGACTCCTCGAGCACAAGGCTCTGGATGGAACGCCGGCCGAAGCGAAGACGCCCCGCCCGCCACGGCGGCGCGCCGGGGTCTAGGACATCGGCGAGAAGCGGTTTGACGCGAGGTGTGCCGCCCCCAGAAGGCCGAGCAGTCCGCCCAGCAACAGGCTCAAGGCGACCGACACGCCCCCGACGGCGAGGAGCCGAGACGGGGCCATCGTCCCCGCCTGACCGTCGCCGGACAGCGACATCCCGAAGAGCGCCAAGCCCACGACAAGCAGAATCCCCGCGAGAAGACCGATCAGGAGCCCCATCGCCTCGATCGCCGCAAGGAGGGTGCACTCGGACACCCCGGACAGGCGCATGAGACGAACCTCGTGTCGAAACGCGTAGAGGAGCGCGCGGAAACCCTCCCGCGCCAAGACGAGGGCTGCGAGCGCGCAGACGACGAGCCCGCACAACAGCACCAAGCGCCAGGTCTTCGACAGCGCCAGGACGCCGCCTCCGCCGGCCGGTGCTTGGACCGAGGCGATGCCATCCGTCGCGCGCAGGGCCGCCGCCAGCTCGGCGACGCTCCCCGGCGATCGCGCGTAGATGACGAACGAGCCACCGGTCTTGTCTGACGTCACCTGCTCGGGGAGGCTGTAGCGGATGCTCTGGACGTCCGGTCGCTCCTGCAACCGCAGGAACAGGCTGTTGATGGCCGTGGGGGAGAGGCGTGGCGAGACGTAGGCCACAAGCTCCGTCGCGCCGAGCCCGCCGGTCGACAGGGCAGGGGCTTCCGGCAGAAGAAACAGCGCCGCGAAGCAGGCGAGGAAGAAGACGAGCGCAAGCAGCGCGGATGCGAGAAGGATCGCGCTGCGAACGCGGATGGCGCCCAGGAGCTCGCGCAACAGGAAGAAGAACGCGCTCATAGCGGGCTCACCTTCCCGTCGCACAACAAGAACGTTCGGTCTGTGGCGGCAGCGCGCGGGAGCGGCCCGCGGGTCGCGACCACCATCGTCGACCGCCCACCGTCGCGGATCTTTGCCAGGAGAGCGGCCACCGCCTCCTGTTCGTCGGGATCAAGTCCGTCGAACGGCTCGTCCAGCAGGAGGAGAAGCGGCGCGTGACACAGGGCGAGGGCCAATCCAAGCCTGACACGCTCGACGGGAGGAAGGTCCTCAGCGTCTGTGCCGCGCTCGCGCATCAGTCCGACCATCTCGAGGGCCAGCAATGCCTTCTCCTCCGCCTCGTCGCGGTCGTCGCCGAGTACGCGGAGCTTGAACAGCAGGTTGTCGAAGACGCTCCGTGGTAGGGGAGTATACGCCTGCGGCAGGAAGCCGATCCGCCGCCGCAGCTCGAGCGCGCGCTCGCGGCTCAGCCGCGCGACGTTGCGGCCATGGACCAGAATCTGTCCCCGCTGCGGCGAAACCACGGCCCCCAATAGGCCAAGAAGCAGCGTCTTGCCGGCGGACGCCGGCCCGACGAGAACCACCGTTTCGCGCGCATCGACGTGCAGGTGCACGTCTTCGAGGACCCTGATCCCGTCATCGGTGACAAACGAGAGCTCCGAGACCTGGATCATGGCTTCCTCCGGGCGACAGCGAACCGCTCGTGGCCGGCCAGGTCGCGTTCGACCGCGACCTCTGCGAAGCCCACCTCGGCCAGCAGCCGGCGCACGCGCTCGCCCTGGCTGTGCCCGATCTCGAGGAGCAGGTGGCCTCCCGGTTCGAGGTGCGGCATCGCCCCGCGCACGATCCGCTCAATCTGCTCGACGCCCTGAACGCCCCCGTCGAGGGCCTCCCGCGGCTCGTGCTCCCGCACCTCGGCGGGCAGGCGATCGATGTCCTGGGTGGCCACGTACGGTGGGTTCGAGACCATGAGGTCGAACGCGCCCTCCACCTGGGCAAGCCAATCGCTCTTGAGGAACGTGACCCTCTCGGAGACGCTGTTCAGCGTCGCATTCTCGCGCGCGAGATCGAGAGCCTGGGCCGAGACGTCGACCGCCGTGACCGTAGCCTGCGGGAGGTATCGCGCCAGGCACACGGCGATCACGCCGCTGCCGGTTCCCAGATCGAGACAGCGCACCGACTGGTCTCGCGCCACGAGACGAAGCGTCCTGTCCAGCAACTCCTCGGTCTCATGGCGCGGAATCAGCGCGTCGCGGCGGACCTTGAACCGCAGGCCGAAGAAGGAGACCTCGCCAACCAGGTGCTGAAGAGGGGTCCCGGCGCGTCGCTGTTGGATGAACGTCCGAAACCGCGCACGCTCGTCGACCGTCAACGGCTGGTCGGGTGAGATATAGAGGTAAAGCCGCTCGACGTCCAGGGCGTGGGCGAGCAGGATCTCCGCCTCGAGGCGCGGCTGCACGATCCCCGCGTCTTCGAAGTAGCCGCGGGTCCAGTTCAGGACCTCGCGAATGGTCCATTCGACAGCCAGTGGTCGTCCCCCCCTCGTCTGCGCCCCTCCGAGATGCGCCCCGGGGCACTACAATAGCGAAAGCTTGTAGGCAATTCAAGCAACGCATATACTCTCGGCGCTTACAGCGTCGAAGTCCGGCGGCTGGCGTGGGGAGAGTCGATGGCGGGTCGCGTGCTCGTGGTCTCCGGATCGTTGGTCCTCGGTAGTGCGTTGGGTGCCGCCCACGCACTCGCGCCGAGGTTTCTCGGCCTCGCGCCCCAGGCCGCCGGAGCGCTGGTCGGCGCGGCTGGCGGCTTGCTGCTTGGCGTCTCCGCCACGCTGGTCTGGGGGCGCATCGAGCGCGCTCTGGAGACTCCCGAGGTCGCGGCGCGATGCCACAGCGCGCTCCTCTGCGGCGCGGCCGGAGCCATCATCGGTCTGGTCCTGCGCACGGCGATCGTCGAGATGTTCGCGTCGACGCTCGCAGCACATCTTGTCGGTGGGGTCGTGGCAGGCACCTCGGTGCTCGCGGCGTTCGGCATAGGCCTTCGGACGTCCGCGCCCTGGGCTCAGCCCCCCGCGCCCGGCAACGACCCAGGGACGAGTCCGCGTGGAGCCCCGAAGCTCCTCGACACGAGCGTGATCATCGACGGGCGCATCGGCGATCTCGTCTCGACCGGGTTCATCGAGGGGGAGATTCTCGTTCCGGAGTTTGTCCTGCACGAACTCCAAGGGATCGCGGACTCATCCGACGCCCTGCGGCGAAAGAAGGGGAGGCGGGGCCTGGAGATCCTGCGCCACCTCATGGAGGACCCACGCGCCACGTTCCGCGTGATCACGCGCGACTACCCGTCGATTGCCGAAGTAGATCGCAAGTTGACGCGACTGGCGCGCGACGAGGCGGCCGTGCTCATCACGACCGACTACAACCTGAACCGCGTCGCACAGGTCGAAGGGATCGCGATCCTCAACGTCAACGAGCTGGCCAACGCCGTCAAGCCCCGCTTCGTCCCCGGCGAGCAGATCGACGTGCAAATCATCGACCGAGGAGCCGAGATCAACCAAGGCGTCGGCTATCTCGACGACGGGACCATGATCGTGGTCGAGAATGGCCGCCGACACGTCGGCCGAACCATCAAGGCGACGGTGAAGAGCACGCTCCAGACGGACGCCGGGCGCATGCTGTTCGCTGAGCCCGCGGGCGAACCGGCACGCTGGGAGAAGGAGCGAGAGCTGCGATGATCGAGCGAGTGGTCAGTTCGTGTCTGGTGACCCTCTTGTGCGCTGTCGCTGCCGGCTGTTCGCTCGGCGGCGATCCGACGCCCACCCTGACGAGCCTCGAACCGGCGGTGTCGCCGGACGGGCACCGGCTAGCCTACGAGACCGCGGTGAACCAACGACTCAAGCTGTTCGTTCGCGACCTCGCCAGCGGCACATCCGAACAGGTCACCGACGGCACGTCAGATGACTTCTCGCCGGCCTGGTCCCCTGACGGGACGTCGATCGTCTTCGCCTCCAATCGCGAGAAGGGGAACGTGGACCTCTACACGCTCGACCTCTCACGGCGCGAGGTGCGTCGTCTGACCAACGATCCCGGCAACGACATGTACCCCGCGTGGGCCGCGGACGGCCGCATCTACTTCAACTCAGATCGCACCAAGGCGTGGCAGGTCTACTCGATCCTCCCCGACGGATCCGGCCTCACCGTCGTGGTCGCACAGCCGGCGCCGTGACAACCTCGGCGGTTCTTCTCGCAGCCGGCCGCGGCCGCCGCATGGGGAGCGAGGCGAACAAGGTGTTCCTCTCCATCGCCGGGGTTCCTCTCCTCACGCGCGCAGTGACGGCCCTCGCGGGCGCGCCCGGCCTCGCCGAGCTGATCGTCGTCGCGCGTCCCGAGGAGATGGGCGCGGTCGTCTCACTCATCCCGCCGCTCGGTGTCCCGGTTCGCATCGTCGCCGGCGGAACCGACCGGCAGGACTCGTCGCGCGCCGGCGTCGCCGCGGCCTCGGGCGAGATCGTCCTCGTGCACGACGCCGCGCGCCCCTTTCCACCCCCCGATCTGGTCGCGCGTGTCGTGGACGGAGCGCGGCGGCACGGCGCGTGCATCCCGGTGCTTCCAGTCGCTGACACGTTGCGGCAGGCCGGCGACGCCGGCTTCGCGCGGCCGGGCGACGTGGCGCGCGAGGGGCTGCTGCGCGTTCAGACGCCGCAGGGATTCCGTCGCGACCTGCTCGACGCCGCACTGCGCGCGTGGCCGTCCAAGGCGCCGATGACCGACGACGCCGCCGCCGTGCTCGCCCTGGGACATCCGGTCGCGACGACGGCCGGCGACGAACGCAACCTCAAGGTGACGACGCGGGCCGACCTCGATCTCGCCGCCGCACTCGCGACGCTCGAGGGAGCGACGTGAAGAAGGTCGCTTCCTCTCTATTGGCCAGCTCCCGCGAGAGCGGCTAGAATGCTCGCCAGTCTGTCTGCGTCAAGGAGGGATCATGGTGCTTAGAAAGAGGCTTCTCGCCGTGCTGGCTCTGACGGTGGCGATGTCGTGGGCGACGTTCGCTGCTGTGGACTACATCGTCCCACTCACGAATCCGGACGGTGACGCCGGGCTGTGGCTGCTCAACAACACGACGGGAGCGGCGGTCACGGGGTTCCAGATTGAGTTCGACGCCCCGGTCACGATTCTGAACAGCAACGCCATCGGAGGAAACCTCGTCCCGCTGGAGGGCACGACCGGCAAGACGTTCACCTTCGTCGGCGAGCTGATCAGCTACGGCACGCTGCCGCTCATGTGGGAGCCGGCGTCCGCCAGCCCGACCTACATCGTGTGGCTGTCCGGTAGCCGCGCGGTCGGAACGCCGTACTTCACGACCGTCGAGAAGCTGGGTTATCTCTTTGGGCAGGGCATCGTCTACCTGCGCCAGGCGGACCCGGCGGCGTTGAACGCGGCGTTCACCAAGTTCTTCACCGACAACGCGATGTACTTCGCCCAGCTGTCGCAGTCGCTCGGCATGTCGCTGCAGGATTCGCTCCTGCCGGTCATCATGTCGGCTCCGGCAGAGGGGATTCAGAACTTCTTCAGCACGATCGTGGGGATGCTCGGGGTGACGAGCCTCGACGGCCTGCTGGGTGGGGACGTCGACTTCTCCGCCTTGTTCAAGGTTCTCGGCTTCTAGACTCGATCAATAGGGACGCTGTGGCGCGGGAGGCCTTGTGGCTTCCCGCGCCTTCTCTTCACCGGCGAGAGGACGCTCCCTTCCGCGCGCTCTCCTTGTCTGGCGCCTCGGCACCTTCCGCTTCGGAGTGTGCGTGGCGGTGGTGGATGTCCGGGCGGTGAGCGTGCCCGTGGACGAGCGGGTCGTGCGGGTGCGCGTGGGCATGGGGCTCCACGGCGGTCACGCCCTCGTCATGCGCGTGGGCGTGATGGGCGTCGTGCGTGTGGCGGTGCGCGTGGACGAGTGCCGCGTGGACGTGGGCGTGCTCGTGCCGCTCGCGGGCAAGGAGCCATGCCGCCGCCGCCATCAGGGGAAGCGACACGACAAAGGGGAATCCCGGCGGCTCGCGGAAGACGGCGAACGACAGGCCGGCCGCGAGGAACGGCGCCGTCCCGAAGAGGGCGCCCGTCCGCGCGGCGCCGAGCGCGCGCAACGAACGCACGAACAAGACGATGCTGACCCCGTAGGAGGCACCGCCCACGGCCAACGCTATCGCAACGATTGCCAGGGCGGGAAACGGACGGCCGAGCGCGGCGGCAAGGCCGAGCGACGCTGCGCCCGCGGTGAGGCCCTTCACGACGACGATCGCCTTGGGGTCGCGCAACGAGATCTGACGCGTCAGGTTGTTGTCGAGGCCCCACAACGCGCACGCGGCCACAATGAGGAGGGCGCCCGACGCCAGCCCCCACGCGGCTCCGACGTCAAGGGTTAACGCAAGGCTCCCCGCGGTCACGAGCCCCACGGCGGCCCACGTTCGACGCCCGACGCCCTCGCGAAAGAGGAGAGCGGCCCACGCCGCAGTGGCCGCCGCCTCGAGGGTCAGGAGAAGCGACGCGGACGCCGCGGGCGTCCGCTCGAGGCCGAACAAGAGTGCGATCGGCGCGGCGACGCCGCCGGCGAGCGTCGCTGCCGCGAGCCACGGGACATCGCGCCACTCGATCCGCGCCTCCGCCGCGCGGCGTCCTACGATCGCCTGGATCCCAGCGAGGACGGCGAGGCTCGCCCCCGCGCCCACGTAGAGCAGGCCCGCCAGGACGACCGGATCGGCCTCCGACAGGAGGAGCTTGGACACCGGGGCCGACAGAGCGAACAGGAGCGCCGCTAACAGCCCGTCTCGCGTCCCGGCCGCGTGCGGGAACCGTCGCGGGCGACTCCCTGTCACGCCGGCTCCCGCACGAGCGCGCGAACGCGCGGCGGATCGAGCGGGTACTTCGTGACGCGGCGGCCCGTGGCGTGTGCGACGGCGCGGGCAACGGCAGCGTGCGCGGCCATCAGCGGCACCTCGCCGATGCCCTTCATGCCGAACGGGCCGCTGGGAAACAGGTCCTCGACAAAGTCGACCGCGGGGCGGAGGGGCACATCGCGGATCGTCGGGATGCGGTACGTCGTGAACCCATTGACCCACAGCCGGCCGTCCCTGATGTCGATCGACTCCATCAGCGCGAAGCCAATGCCCTGCGCCGCGCCGCCCTCGACCTGCCCGGCAGCGAGCGCGCGGTTCAGCACGCGCCCGGAGTCATGGACGGCCACCAGGTCGACGACGTGCGCCTCGCCGGTGCGCACGTCGACCTCGACTTCGGCGATGTGCGTCGCATACGCGTAGACGGGGTAGGCGTCCCCGAGGCCCGTCGCCGGGTCCCAGCTGACCGGCTCCGTCGACGCCCACCCCTCGGCCGCCGGGTCGAGGTTCTCCATCCAGACGTGATGCGCGATCTCGGGGAGCCTCGATCCCATCTCACGCTGGGGAATCTTGTGCCGTCGGGCGACCTTCGCGATTCGCGCGCGCAGCGTTTTCGCCGCGTCGAGCACGGCCAGGGCCGCCATCATCGTGCCGCGCGACGCCACGGTGGGACCGCTGTCGGGAACGCGCGACGTGTCGACCGGCGCGAGGTGGACGCGCTCGATCGACACCTCGAGCGCCTCAGCCGCCACCTGGAGGACCGCCGTCGTCAAGCCCTGCCCCATTTCCACAGTGCCCACCGCGACGGCCACCGACCCGTCCGGCTCGAGCTTGATGGTCGCCCCGGCCTTGTCGAGGAACGGCGCCTTCCCGCCCAGCCCGACGCCGTACAGGACGCAGGCGACGCCAAGCCCTCGGCGTGTCTCGCTCGATGCCGCGTTGTCCCGTTCGATTCGCGCCAGCCGCTCCGTCCACCCGGCAAGCTCCGCGGCGCGCTCGAGCGTCGCGGCGACGCCGACGCTCGCCGTGACGTGGTGGTCGGTGGACGTCCGGTCCCCGGCGTGCAGGACGTTCCGCCGCCGGATCTCGACGCGGTCGAGCCCGAGACGCTCGGCCAACAGGTCCATCTGCGACTCGTGCGGGAAGATCACCTGCGGGCTTCCGAACCCGCGAAACGCCCCGTTGGGCACAGTGTTCGTCGCCACCGATCTGGCGACGACGCGCACGTTTGGCACGCGGTACGGACCCGCGGCCGTCACCAGGCTTCGCCACAAGACAGCCGAGGACAGCGTCTGGTACGCGCCGGCATTGAGCACCACGTCCACGTCGATCGCCGCAAGCGTTCCATCCGCGTTCGCCGCGGTCCGGCACACAACGCGCGAGGGGTGTCGCTTGCTGGTTGTGAGGACGTCCTCGGCTCGTCCCAGGACCAGCTTCACGGGCCGGCGCGTGGCCGCAGCTCCGATCGCGGCAAGCGCCGCGATGAGCGACGGCACGTCCTCCTTGCCCCCGAATCCCCCGCCGGTGGCGGCAGCGACCACGCGCACCTTGGCCAGCGGAAGCCCAAGGACCTTGGCCACAGCATTCTGAACGTAGAACGGGCACTGCGTCGACGAGTAGACGGCCACGGCTCCCAGGTCCTCGGGGACCGCGACCGCTCCCTGCGGCTCGAGGTAGGCGTGCTCCTGATAGCCCGTCTCGTACGCGGCTTCGACGACGGCCGCCGCGTCGGCGAACGCACGATCGATGTCGCCCTTGGCGAGCACCATGCGGTTGAACAGGTTCCCGTCTTCGGCCGCAAACGGCACGGCGACCTGCGGCGCACCCGGCTCGAGAGCCCGGTGCGGATCGGACACGAAGGGCAGCACCTCGTAGTCGACGTTCAGCCTCGCCGCAGCGACCCGCGCCTGGTCGCGCGTCGCGGCGATGACAAGCGCCACCGGCTCGCCCGCGTACCGCACGACGCCCTCGGCCAGAGCAGGCTGGTCGTCGAGCACCACGTGCACGACGTTCGCGCCGGGCACGTCGGCGGCCGTCAACACCGCGACGACGCCGGGAAGCGCGTGCGCCGCCTCCGGCCGGATCCCAAGGAGACGCGCGTGCGGGTGCGGACTGCGAACCACGGCCGCGTGAAGCATGCCGGGGAAGGCGAGGTCGTCCGCGTACCTCGCCTCTCCCCGAACCTTGTCGACCGCGTCGGGCCGTGGCACGGCGGCGCCGATCAACGTCTCGCGTTTCACTACAAGCGGCCTCCCATCGTCAACGTGAGGATTGCCTTCTGCGTGTGGAGGCGATTCTCGGCCTGATCGAGGATCCACGAGCGCTGGTTGTCGCACACCTCGGCGTCCGCCTCGTTGCCGCGGTCCACGGGCATGCACTGCAGCAGGTAGCCGGGCCGTCCGAGCTTCTTCTGCCGCTCGGTCGAGTACTTCCAGCTCGTGTACTTCTTCGCGATCTCCGCCTCTTTGTCTCTTCCCAGCGCGTAGCGATCCTTGGTGAACCAGTTGCGCGGGAAGACGATCGTCGCACCGTCGAGCGCCTTGTCCAGGTCGTGCGAGATCTCAAACGTGCCGCCCGATGCAGTCGCCAGGTCGCGGCACTCCTTCATGATCTTCGGGTCGAGGTCGTACTCCGGCGGGTTCGCCACGACGACGTCCATCCCGTACATCGACGAGATCAGCGCTGTGCCCTGCACCGAGCACCAACCGCGGATCCACGGCGACCAGGCCCACATGATGACGATCCTCTTCCCCTTCACGTCCGCGTCGAGCTTCTCGTGCATCGTGTAGATGTCGGTCAGCGACTGGCACGGGTGGTAGATGTCGGACGCCATATTGATGATCGGCACGCGGCAGTGTTTGGCGAACTTCTGCATCACCTCGTCGGCCTCACCGTACTGCTTGATCGCATCGTCGAGGAGCCGGATGCCGACGCCGTCGCAGTAGCGTTCCATGGCCTCGGCCGTGTCCTTCACCGTCTCCCCGGCGCCCGGCTTGTCCTCGAGCGACAGGCGCATCGTCTTCGGGTCGATGAACTGCGCGTGTCCCCCGAGCTGCGTCATCGCCGTTTCGAACGACATGCGGGTTCGCGTCGACCCGGCGAAGAACAACATGGCGAACGTCTTGTATTGGAGCGTTGGGTGCGCCATACGGCTGTAGTACGCGCCCTTCAGCTGATCGGTGACCTTCATCGCGATGTCATACTCCTCGCGAGTCCAGTCCGTCTCGGCGATCAGGTCCCGCCCCGCGAGATCAAACCAACTCATGAAACCTCCTTCGCAAGAGCCTCAACCGCAGAGAACGCAGAGAGCCGCAGAGGATCGGGAAACTCATTGACGAAGCGGTGGACTCCATCCTTGAGGTGCAGAACGTGGAAGTTCAGAAGGAGGCCGACCCTGCATCCGGAGAGGCGCAGATAGGAGATCACCTGGGCCTCGTGGACCGCATTCACCTGGCTGATCGCCTTGACCTCGACGACCACCTGACGGTTGATAAGCAGATCGAGGCGATAGCCGCACTCCAGCTTGACGTCGCGGTACACAACAGGCAGCGACACCTGTCGCTCTACTTGGAGGCCGGCCTGATGTAGCTCGTACTCCAGACAGGCCTCATACGCGGACTCAAGCAGTCCCGGTCCGAGGGCCGAGTGCACGTCCATGGCCGCGCGGATGATCCGGTCCGTAAGCTGGTTCAGACTCTCGCCTAGCACCATTCGTTTCGTCTCTGCGCGGTCCCAACGTCTCCGATATGCCTACCGCAGAGGGTCGCGGAGGAGTACAGGATCAGAAGCCTGAGGTTCGTTGTCTTTCACTCTACGACCTCCGCGTGCTCTGCGGGTCCGCCCTTCGGGGTTCCTGGTTCGGGTCTCGACTCCAACCAGTTCCAGGTTCTCCTCTCTTCCTCTGCGCCCTCCGCGTCCTCTGCGGTTCAGCTCTGCTCTCCCGGGGCCTCTGTTTCCTTCTTCCCGGGTTTGCCCTTCCTCTGCGCCCTCCGCGTCCTCTGCGGTTCCGCTCTGCTCTCCCGGGGCCTCTGTTTCCTTCTTCCCGGGTTTGCCTTTCCTCTGCGCTTTTCGCGCGCTCTGCGGTTCCGCTTTCGAGTCTAGCCCATGATGCAGGCCATCATGCCCTTCTGACCATGCAGGCGGTTCGCCGCCTGCTCGATGATCACCGAGTTAGGACCGTCGATAACCTCGTCCGTGACCTCCATGTCGCGGTCGGCGGGCAGGCAGTGCATGTAGATCGCGTCGTTCGTCAACTTCATCTTGTCCTGCGTCGTGATCCAGCTCTTGTTCGCTTCGAAGAAGGCCTTGGCCTTCTCAGGATCCATCGGCGTCTTGCCGTCGGTCGGTTGCACGGTCCACGCCTTCGGGTAGACGACATCGGCGCCCTTGAACGCCTGCTCCATGTCGTTCACGATCTTGAACCCGCCGCCGTGCTTCTTGGCCAGGTCTTTCGTAGCCTGCAGCACCTTCGGGTCGAGGTCGAAGCCCTTCGGGTGGGCGAGCGTGACGTCCATGCCCATCGTCGCCGCGGCGATGATGCAGCTCTGCGGCACCGCGAGCGGCTTTTCGACCGAGCCTGAGTAGGCCCAGCTCATGACGAACTTCCTCCCTTGCAGGTTGTGGCCCAGCTTTTCCTGCATGGTCATGACGTCGGCCAGGTCCTGGCAAGGATGGAACATGTCGTCTTCCATGTTGATGACCGGCACCTTCGACCAGTGCGCGAATTCGCGGATCATCGTGTTGCCCTTGCCGTACTTCCAGTCGGTGTACTTGCCGTAGATGCGGATCGCGATCGCGTCGCCCATCTCGGCCAGGACGCGGGCGACGTCGCTGATGCGTTCGGTCTTGTACGCCTTCTCGTCACCCTTCAAGGCCGGCGTGTAGACCGCGTCCGACTGCAGGAAGTGGGCGTGCCCACCGAGCTGCGTCATCGCGGCCTCAAACGAGTTCCGAGTGCGCAGGGACGTGTTGTAGAACAGCATGTGCAGCGTCTGCCCGTCGAGCACGCGGTGCGGCTCGCGGCGGATGAACTTCTTCTTCAGGTCGTGGGCCGTGTCCAGCATGGCCTCCAGCTCGTCGCGCGAGAATTCAAGCCACGTGATGAAGTCCCGCCCGCGAAGCGTCGTGTTTGACATCGTCGATTCCTCCTGTGTTGAGCTAGCCCTTCGTGATCGTGGTGCCCGCCTTGCCGTCGAGCGCGTCCGTCGCCTTGTCGAGCGAGGTGATGATCGCCTTCTCGCCGCCCGACTCGATGAAGCGAATCGCCGCACGAACCTTCGGCTCCATCGAGCCCTTCGCGAAGTGGCCCTCGGCCGCGTACTTCTTCGCCTCGCTCACCGTCATCCGTTCGAGCGCCTTCTCCTGCGGCGTCTTGTAGTGGAGCTTCACCTGACTCACGTCCGTCAGGATCATGAAGATCGAGGCGCCCACGTCGACGGCGAGACGCTCGCCGGCCAGGTCCTTGTCAATGACCGCGTCCACGCCGCGGAGCTTGCCGTTCAGGCGAAGGACGGGGATTCCGCCCCCGCCGGACGCGACGACGATCGACCGCGCCGCGATGAGCTGGCGGATGGCCTCCTTCTCGAAGATCTCGATCGGATCGGGCGACGCGACGACGCGGCGCCATCCCCGGCCCGCGTCTTCCTTGACGTCGTAGCCCTTCTCGTCGTGCAGGCGCTTCGCTTCGTCGGCCGAGTAGAACGGGCCCACCGGCTTTGTCGGGTGCTTGAACGCGTCATCGTTCGCGTCGACGACGACCTGCGTCACGATCGTGGCGACGGGAATGTCGCCGCGCCCCTTCTCGGCCAGGAGGTTCGCCAAGGTTTGCTGGATCATGAACCCGATCAATCCCTGGCTCTCCGCGCCGCAGACGAACAGCGGCATCGGCGCCGCCACGTCCTTGCCGACCTCGTTCTGCAGCAGGATGTTGCCCACCTGCGGCCCGTTGCCGTGGGTGACGACAACCTTGTACTTGCCCGACTCGACCATGTGCGCCAGCTGCTCGCAGGTCACGTGGACGTTCTTCATCTGCTCTTCGAACGTGCCGCGCTGGCCGGGCTGCAAGATTGCGTTCCCGCCCAGGGCGACGACGACGAGCTTCTTCTCCTGTGCCATCCGTTCCCCTTCTCCTTACCGTGCACGTCTCCCGTGATGATCTCGCTTGTCCTCAGGTTTCCCAGATCTCGCGCATCCGCGTCCAATGCTCGGTCATCTTTCCGCGCGCCGTGCTGGCGTCCTTCGCCTCCACGGCGGCGAGGATCTCGCGATGCAGGTCGACAACATGCTGGAGGTCCGTCACGTTCCGCAGGTAGTAGTGCCGAGTGAACTCCCGATAGACTCTGTGGTCCATGGTGTCGATCAACGGCCCGAGCGCCGAGGTGACCAGCGGGTTCCCCGCCGCCTCGGCGAGGGCGAGGTGAAACGCCTTGTCGGCGACGAAGTAGGCGTCGAAGTCGTTCTGTGCCGCGAACCGCCCCATCTGCCGAAGCGCGTCGCGCAGCTTCGCCAGCGCGGGGCGAGGCGCCTTCCCGGCAGCCAACGCCGCGACGGCCGGCTCGAGCGCCTCGCGCGCCTCCATCACCTCGAGGCACCCTGCTTCGCTCTCGATCAGACCGACAGCGTTCCGCTCGTCGAGCGGCGAGGGCGCACGCAAGACGTAGTTGCCGCTTCCCGGGCGGGACTCGATGAGTGCCATCGCCTGAAGCGCCGACAGCGCCTCGCGAATCGACGGACGACTGACGCCCATCTGCTCCGCCAGCTCGAACTCCGACGGAAGGCGCCCGCCGACGGGAAAGTCGCCGCGCTGGATGGCGGCGACGATCTGCTCGGCAGCAACGGCCGAGACCTTGCGCGGCCGCACGCGTTGAAATGGCATCCAATCCCCCTCGGGCACGAGTGGTCTGGCAGCATGATAGCCAGACGGATTCTAGTGAGCAAGCTGCCGCGTCGCCGGCTCCCCGCGGGCGAGGAAACGCCCGCGGCCGGGTCGCCCGAGGACGTCCCCGCCCGCATAGACGACCTCACCGCGCGACAGTGTGGCCCGCACCTTGCCCACCATCGGCCACCCCTCGTACGGCGAGGCATCGCAGCGCGTTTGGGCGAGAGCCGCGCGGAACGTCCATGCGGGTTGCGGATCAAACAAGACAACGTCCGCGTCGGCCCCGGGCTCCAGGCGCCCCTTGCGCGGCCACAGGCCGTACACACGAGCTGGCGTTTCGCAGGCAAGGCGGGCGATGTCGTGGGCGGCCAGCCGGCCGGTGGCCACGCCTTCCGTGTACAGGATCGCGAGGAGCGTCTCGACCCCGGGCAACCCGTACGGGAGGTCATCAAACGCGCCTCGCCACGTCTTCTGCGCGCGCGTGAACGGGCAGTGGTCCGTGGCCACGAGGTCGAGGTCGTGGCTCCGCAGCCCGCCCCAAAGCGCGAGGCGATCCGCATCCTCGCGCAGCGGCGGCGCGGCAGCGTAGATGTGCCCGTCGTCACGCTCGTAGACCGACCGCGTCAGCACGAGGTACTGCGGGCACGTCTCGGCCGTGATCGCGCACCCGTCGGCCCGCGCCGCGCGCACCGCGTCGAGGCCGCGTCGCGAGCTGACGTGGACGATGTGCAGACGGCACACGGCGTCGCGCGCGATGCGCGCCACCGACGTGATCGCGATCTGCTCCGCCAGATCGGGGCGCGCCGTGGCCAACGTCGGCATCGCGCCTCGCTCATCGGGCGTCAGGCGTTCGCCGATCGAGCGGATGAGCCCCTCGTCCTCGGCGTGCACGACGGCCACCGCATCGAGCAGCGAGATCTCGCTGAACGCTTCCCGCAGCCCGTCGGGAGCCGTTCGCCGCCCTGACGCGGCGTACGTGGTGTAGAACTTGAAGCTCGTGATGCCGCGCGCAACCGCCTCGTGCAGCTCGCGCCTGCGTTCGGTCTTCCAGCCGACGACCTCCCCGTGGAACGCGTAGTCGACAACGGCCTCGCGCGCCTCTGCCAGCCTCTCGTCGAGCGATGCGACCAGCGTGCGGTCGGGCGCCCCAACCGTGAAGTCGACGAGGGTCGTCACGCCCCCGGCCGCTGCCGCGCGAGTTCCACTCAGGAAGTCGTCGCTCGACCGTGTCCCTGCGACCGGGAGCGCCATGTGCGTGTGGGCATCGATCAGGCCGGGGAAGACCAGCAGCCCCCGGGCATCCAACTCCCGCCGCCCAGCGAGATTGGGGCCAACCGCGGCGATGACCTCGCCGCGGATTCCCACGTCGGCCTCCACGGTCGACGTCGCCGTGACCACCGTCCCTCCGCGGATTGAGAGATCGAACACCCGAGTCCTCCGTCCTGACGGGCCTTCTTGCGAACCGGTCAGGCAGCATGATAGCATTGTCCCCGCGAAGCCTCAACGGATCTACGTGGATGGGGCCTTCGGGAGGAGCTTCATGATCAACCTCGAGCTGCGTTCAGAGGGCCTCAAGGGAGCCGTCCGCCGCGCGCGCGAGCGCGGCATCATCGTCCCTACGTTTGCCGAGATGCGGGATCCGACGGGAGTTCCCTCTCCATTGGTGCGGCAGCTGAAGAAGGTCGGCTTGTGGGACCTCCACCCGCTCAATCTGTTCCGCATCACGTGGAAGAACGAGCCCGTGAGGTCCGGCGGAGGGTTCGGCGACGTGAACGCCTTCTCGTTTCCCCCCGAACTGACCGGCGTCCCGGCCCGCATCATCGCGCTGGTCGGGAAGTGGTTCCCAACGGGCGCGCACAAGGTCGGCGCCACGTTCGGCTGTCTCGCGCCACGCCTCGTCACCGGGCAGTTCGACCCGACGCTTCACAAGGCCGCCTGGCCGTCCACGGGCAACTACTGTCGCGGCGGGGCGTACAACTCGAACCTCCTGGGCTGCGAGTCGATCGCCATTCTTCCCGAGGGCATGTCGCGCGAGCGATTCGACTGGCTGGCCAAGGTCGCGGGCGAGGTCATCGCCACGCCAGGCTCCGAGTCGAACGTGTGGGAGATCTTTCAGAAGTGCAAGGAACTCGAGGCCACGCGTCAGAACGTGATGATCTTCAACCAGTTCGACGAGCCCGGGAACCATCTCTGGCACTACGCGGTGACCGGGCCGGCGATGGCCGAGGTCCTCGAACGCGAGACAGGCGACGGGCGCTACGCGGGCGTTGTCTTGACCTCCGGATCGGCCGGAACGCTCGGCTGCGGCGACTTCCTCAAGGAAGAGGCGCCGGACAGCAAGCTCGTCGTCTCGGAGGCGTTGCAGTGCCCGACCCTGCTCGAGAATGGGTTTGGCTCCCATCGCATCGAGGGCATCGGCGACAAGCACGTCCCGTGGATCCACAACGTCCGCAACACGGACATGGTCGTCGCAATCGACGACGCCGATCCGATGGCCCTCATTCGTCTGTTCAATGAACCTGCCGGGCGAGCTGTCCTTGGCAAAGCTGGCGTCCCGGCCGACGTCGTCGAGCGGCTCGATCTGCTCGGCATCTCGGGCGTAGCCAACCTCCTCTCGGCGATCAAGTTCGCGAAGTTCTACGGCCTCGGAAGCCAAGATGTCGTGCTCACGGTGCTGACGGACTCCATGGAGCTCTACCAGACCCGGCTCGCCGAGCTGCGCGAGGCCGAAGGGCCCTACACCGAACAGCAGGCGGCCGCAGACTTCGCATCGCGCCTCCTCGGGCAGAAGACGGACCACGCGCTCGAGCTCGGACTGAGGGAGCGCAAGCGAATCCATAACCTGAAGTACTTCACGTGGGTCGAGCAGATGGGGCATGCCTCCGAGGAACTCAACGCCCAGTGGGATGATTTCCCGGGGTACTGGGATCGCATCCACGAGTCGGTCGGGGCCATCGATCGTGCGATCCAGGCGTTTAACGACGAAGTGGGACTGCGCAAGGAGTCTGAGGGTTAGCCATGCCGACGTCGCCGCGACGGCGCACGGGATCTCTCGACGCGTTTGTTCGGGAGGTCTTGGCCGCAGTGGTCGCCCGCGCGACCGGGGCGTCTCGGCGCGGGCCGGTGATCGTGACCGGCGGCATCGGGGCGGGGAAGACGGAGGCCGGACTCCGACTGGCTTCGCACGTGCGGGACGCCGGGCTCACCCTGGGCGGGATCCTCGCCCCGCGGCTGTTCGGACACGGTGAGACGGTCGGCTACAACGTCCTCGACCTGCTCACGGGCGAGGACGCCCCGTTCGCACGATCCGAGCCTCCGGGCGACCCGGTCGGGCGCTTCTTCGTCCGTCCGGCGGGCCTGGCCTTCGCCGAGCGCGCGCTGCGTCACGCAGCAGAGCGCGCCGAGGTCGCCTTCGTCGATGAGGTGGGGCGTTGGGAACTCGGCGGCGGAGGTCACGTCGCAGGACTGCGCGAGATCCTGCGCTCGCGGGCCGTACCGGTTCTGTTCGTTCGCTCGGAGCTCGTCGACGCAGTGATCGAAACGTTTGGCCTGCGCGGCGCGCACGTCGCCCGCCTGGCGGAGGCGACGCGACGCGACGCGGCGGAAGGGCGCCGCGCGTTCTGGGAGATCGTCGATTCCGTCCCCTATCCTCTGCTCATCACCCTCGCCGAAGACGGCTTCCCGCAATCGCGCCCGATGACACTCATCGCCCACGACGAGCACACGCTCTGGTTTCCCACCTCGCTGGGTTCGCGCAAGGTGGCGCAGGTCCAGGCCCACGATCAGGTCACCGTCCTGTTCGTGGACAACGATCGGTTCAACTACGCGTCGTTCCACGGCGTGGCTGCCGTCGACCGCGATCGCAACCGCGCGCGCGACCTGTGGCGATCCGAGTGGCGTGACGACTGGCCCGGGGGTGCCGACGATCCCGACTACGGTCTCCTCCGCATCGACGGCGTGCGCGGCTTCTTCCTCCACGGAGCGACGGGGGAAGCGGGAGAGATTGACCTGAGAGCCGGCCTGTCGTCCGTGGCAAGCGGCCCGTAGGTTCACTGCGCATCGGCTGTAGCGCCGCACCTTGTGTGCGACGTTCGGGAGTCGGACCGCAACGTTGCGCGACGTCGGAGACAAGATCCGACGCTACGCGCCCGTTCGTCTTCCCTTGCCGCACGCAGTAGGATCACCAGAGATCTCGCATCGCCCCGCGGAAGGAGCTGGCATGGACTGGAGACCCCTTGTGATCGGCCTCGCGATCGGCGGGGCTGTCGGGTTGCTCGTCCTCCTCTTCTCGCGTCAAAAGTGGCTGGCAAGAGTGGCGCGTCTCGAAGCGCAGGCTCGGGGCCAGGAGGAACTGCGCAATACGTTCAAGGGGCTCGCATCGGACGTCCTCCAGCAGAACTCCAAGGATTACCTTGATCGAGCAAACCGAGAGCTGTCGGGACTTCTGGCCACAGCAAAGTCCGATAACCGTTCCGAACTCAGCAGTGTTGTCACCCCGCTGAGAGACCAATTGACGAAGATGGAGGAGAACGTCAGGGCGCTCGAGGGAACGAGATCCCAGGACTACGGGAAGCTTGACGGCAGCATTGGCAACCTGATCACGGCGCATCGGAGTCTGAACGAGGCCACCACGCGTCTCTCAGAGGCATTGAGGTCGTCGACCGCGCGCGGGCGATGGGGTGAACTCCAGCTTCGACGGGTCGTCGAACTCGCCGGAATGGAGGACCACATCGACTTCGACGAGCAGGCCGTGACGGACCAAGGACGACCCGACATGATCGTGCACCTGCCGAACGGCGGGACGATCCCGATAGACGCGAAGGCTCCAGCAGACGCTTACTTTGCGGCTCTGAAGCTCGATGGCGACGCCCGGAAGGTCAAGCTGGCTGAGCACGCAAAGGCGATGCGCAGCCGGATCAAGCAGCTGGCCTCAAGGCAGTATGGGGCCACCGACAAGGACTCTGCAGGCCTGGTCGTGATGTTCGTGCCCATCGAGTCAGCAGTGTCGGCAGCTTACGAAGAAGACGAGAGCCTCTTCGAATACGGCCTCGATCAGAAGCCAAGGATCCTCACTGCAACACCGATCACGCTCTATGCGCTCCTGCGCACCGCAGCGTTTGGATGGGATCAGGTCCGCATCGCTGAGAACATGCACGCCGTCGTCGAGGACTCACGAACGCTCTACGATCGCCTAGTCAAGTTTCTTGAGCATGTCTGGAGCATTGGGAAGCACCTCAAGGGGGCCGCGGATGACTACGACGAGGCCGTGGCATCATGGAAGAAGCGCCTCGAACCTGTGGCCAAACGGGTAAGAGACCAGACCGCATCCGCGAAGGACCTGCCAGAACCGGAAACGATCGACTTCAGACCGACACTGCCGCTGGATGGAGCGTCGTAGGGTTGCGCCTCCAAGCACTGGGGCGCCGCGCGTGACCTATGCAGGCGGTGCGTGGTATCGTAGCACTCGACGGGTGCTCCTGTGGGGAGGTGTGGAATGAAGGTCAAGGACCAGCTGCTCAAGAGCATCGAGAAGCTTCCGGAAGATGCCCTCGCGGAAGTCTATGACTTCGTCGCATTCATTCAGGAGAAGAGACGCATGGAGGCCAAGGGGATCTCCTGGGGAAGCTTCGCGTTAGGTACCAGTTCCTTCAAGTTCTGGTACCGCGGCGAAGAGACCGAGTACTCGCTGGATGATCTGCGGCCGGAGGCATGAAACCCAAGCCTGGCGATGTCTCTCTCGTTCGGCTTTCCCAAACGGATCTCACGGAGGGGAAGTTCCGACCTGTTCTCCTGCTGACCCGGATGCCCGGCCCTTTCAACGACTGGCTGGTCTGCGCGATCACTTCCCAGCTGAGGCATGCTGTCCCGAACTGGGACGAGGAGATCGGGGAACCAGACGACGACTTCCTGAGGTCAGGGCTCAAGGGGCGCTCCCTGATCAGAATCGGAAAACTCGCCACGGTCGAAGAGGATATGCTCGAGGGCGTGCTGGGCGAGATCTCGTCGCACCGTCTTGCGGCCATCCTGTCAAAGGTGGCCGAGTGTCTTGGGCGGCCGACGTAGTCCAGCCGATCGGCGTCGGAGGAGCCATGCGATCTTGTTGTCAAGCAGGCTGCGAGCGCCTCTGACCGCGCACAGAAGACACCCCACGGTTCCACGGAACCGAAGTCGCATCCCTGCTCCAAGCGGTGTGCTTCATGCACAGGGATCGCGAGCGGGAGCTGACGGCAGCGGACAAGGAACTCCCCGACGTCGCCCCCATCGACCACGCGCCGCGGCTGCCGCTCGGCGACGACCGCGGCGCGGCCCCCCGCGAAGGGTGACGAGGCAGGCGCGCGCGGACTGCGCTACACTGTCCGACAGCATGAGTTCCCAAGGTCCATCGCAAGCGAAGAGGCTCGGATGACGACCTCCCTGGTCACCGGCGGCGCTGGCTTCATTGGATCCCATCTCGTCGAGGCGCTTGTGGCGCGCGGCGATCGTGTCCTCGTGTACGACGACTTGAGTGCAGGCCGGCTCGACAACCTGGCCGCCGTGTCGTCGCAGGTTGAGTTCGTGCGCGGTGACATCCGCGACGCGGGCAGTCTGCGGCACGCGATGACGGGCGTCCAGCTCGTCTTTCATCTTGCCGCGCAGAGTTCGGTCAGTCAGTCGGTCGAGGACCCGCTCACCACGCACGAGGTCAACGCGACCGGCACGCTGCTCGTCCTCCTGGCTGCCCGCGAGGCGCGCGCGGAACGCGTCATCTACGCAAGCTCGGCCGCCGTGTATGGGCCGCCATCCTCCCTGCCTTTGCTCGAGGACATGCCGATGAACCCGCAGTCGCCGTACGCAGTGTCCAAGCTGGCCGGGGAGACCTACTGCCGCGCGTTCACCGGGCTCTACGGCCTCTCGACGGTGTCCCTGCGCTTCTTCAACGTCTTTGGTCCGCGCCAAGACCCCGACTCGCCGTACGCCAGCGTGGTCCCCGCGTTCGTCGACTGCCTGCGGAGTGGGCGAACGGCCACCCTCTATGGGTCCGGCGAGCAGACGCGCGACTTCGTCAGCGTGGTCTCTGTCGTCTCCGCATGCCTGCAGGCGAGCAACCGCGCAGGGATCGACGGTGAGGTCTTCAACATCGGGGGTGGGGAGCCAACGACGCTGCGCGCGCTCATCAAGATTCTGGAGGATCTCGCCGGGACCCCTCTGGCGACGCATCACGCCCCCGAGCGGCGGGGGGACTTGCTCCACTCGTGGTGCAGCGTGGAGAAAGCCAAGACGCGACTGGGCTTTGCGCCCGGACCTCTGCGCGCGGGGCTCGCCGATGTGCTCCGCTCGACGAAGCCCGGCGGCACGTGAGGCCCTGGAAAGACCCGCGCGTCATTGCCCGAGCAGCGGGCGGTCTCTAGACTCCGCAACGAAAGGGGGCGCGTCGCAGCCCGCGACGTGGGACAACGATGGGGAGTCGGCGGCCGGCAGGCCCTGCGGTGAGACGCTCGCTGTTCGCTCTCGCGCCCGGCGCGGCAGACGCATCGGTCTCTGCGCGCTCGGTCGTCGTCTTGTGGAGCGTCCGCCTGACGACCGCGGCGGCCGGCTTCCTGACGCAGATCCTCCTTGCTCGCGCGCTGGGATTGTCGGGCTACGGCACGTTTGCCACCGCACTGTCGCTGGTTGGGTTTCTCCTGCCCCTCGCTGGATTCGGCGTTCCGGCCTATTGGCTCCGCGCGTTTGGGCGCGGGCGCACGCACGGGCTGCAAGCAGCGCGCCCGGGGTTGCGTCTCGTGTGGCTCTCCGCGCTGGTCGTCTCCGGCGTAGCCTGCGCCCTCGCGCTGGCCCTTCCTTTGCCGGCAGAGGCCCGCGTGCCCGCGCTCGTTCTCACAGCCTGGATCCCCTCCCAGGCCATCTTGGCGGCGGCGGGCGCCGTGTACCAGATCCGACTCTCGTTCACGGCCCTCGCGATCTGCGTCGGCCTCCCCTACGGAGCGCGCCTGGCGGTCGCCGCCGCGGCGTTGGCCGTCCACGCCGGGCCGCTTCTCGTGGCCATCGGCTACGCGCTCACGTCTCTGGCGTTGGCCGCCGCGTACCTTCCGACCGCCCTTCGTGTCGCCGGCCGCGAGGCGCCCGAAGCGGCCGACGGCGCCGAGCCTGCAATGCCCAACGCGGCGCGCCCGCTGGCCGAGGTCGCGTCGCGCGTCTGGCCGTTTGCGCTCGCAGGGTTCTTCTACGCCACGTACATGCAGGGGACTGTCGCGCTGTTGGGACTCGTCGCGGGACCTGAGGCGGCCGGTCTTCTGAGTGTGGCGGTCTCGGTCGTCTCTCTCGGGTACCTCTTCCCCTCGGTGGTGTTCCAGCAGGTCTTGCTGCCGTATCTCAACCGATGGCTCGAGCACGATCGCGAGCGCTTCGCCCGAACGTTCGAGGCGGCCCTCGATCGGATGCTCGCCGTCTCGCTGGCGTTCACAGGCGTCTGCGCCGGTCTGGGCCCCCTCCTCGTGCCCGTCGTCTTCGGAAGCCACTACGCGGCAGCGAAACCCCTCCTCGCCGCCCTGGCGGTCTGCCTTCCGATCCGCTTCCTCTCGGCGACCGCGGAGTCCGTCCTCTTGACCGAGGCCGACATGCGCCGCCGCGTGCGCGGCCAGGGCGCGGCCGCCGTCCTCGGGAGCGTCGCACTCCTGCTGCTCGCACCCCACTACGGCGTCTGGGGAGGCCTCGCCGCGATGCTCGTGAGTGAAGGTGCAGTGTTGGCGAGCTACGCGTCGTTCGTCCGGCGCTTCGTGCTCGGCGGCGGCGTCTTGCGCCTGCGGCTGGGCATCCAGGGAAGCGCGGCGCTCGGGCTGTCGGCTCTCTGCGTTGCCGTCAACCTCGTCGGTTCGCGCTATGATCTCGCGGTGGGCCTCGGAAGCGCGGCGGCGGCGGTCGCCGTGAGTGCTTTCCTCCTCGCGCGAGGGGTGCGCACCGGCGCCTTCGCAGGCTGGACGCCGCGCCGGCGGGAGGAGCCATGAAGAGGCAGAACGGTCGCGCCGCGTCGGTTTGCCCTGCCTGCGCGGAGGGGCGTGCACCGGTCTCGGTCGTCGTGCCCTGTTTCTGTTGCGCGGACACCGTGAGGCGCGCAGTCCGCTCCATCGCCGACCAGACCTGGCTTCCCACGGAGGTTCTGCTGATCGACGACGGAAACGATCGCGCGACGCGCGACGCGCTGAGCGATCTGGGGTCGAGCTTCGACGCATTGTCGCTTCGTGTGATCTCGTTGCCCGAGAATCGCGGTCCCGCCGCAGCCCGCAACGAAGGGTGGGAAGCCGCCACGCAGCCGTTCGTGGCGTTCCTCGACGCGGACGACGCGTGGCACCCGCTGAAGCTCGCGCTCCAGGTGCCGTTCATGCAGCGTCACCCGGAGTTCTCAATCACCGGACACGCCATGGCAAACGGCGCCTCGCTCCACGCGCCGAACGCCATGCTTGGCGAGGCGCGTTTCCGGCCAGTCACTCGCCGAGAGCTTCTCGTGTCCAACCGGCTCTCCACACCGTCGGCCGTCGTGCGCCGCGTGCTGTCTCTCCGCTTCCCGCCGGCTCAACGGCACAGCGAGGACTACGGTCTCTGGCTCGAGGCGGTGTGCCGCGGCGAGCGGCTCGCGGTGTCCGACGCCGTGCTGGGATACCTGTTCAAGGCCCCTTACGGAGCGTCGGGGCTGTCGGCTGCGCTGTGGCGCATGGAACGGGGCGAGCTCGAGAACTACCGCATGCTCTATCGCAAACGCCTCATCGGGTGGGGCGCTTGCCGGTCGCTCGAGTTGCTGTCGCTCGCCAAGTACGCCCGCCGCGTCATCTGGGCCTTCCTCCGCCGGCGCCTCGCCAGGGGGGCCGCATGAGTCTGGCGCTCGTTGCTGGCGCGGCGGTCGTCCTGGTCATTGCGGCGCTCGTCGCCAGCAAGAAGCCGACCTGGGTCGCCTTCGGCTGGGCCGCACTCCTCCCCTTTCAGGCGGACACTGTCGCACAGCTCGGGTTCCGCGCGGCGCCGGCGGACCTCCTGCTTGCTGGCCTGGTCCTCGGCGTGTGCGCTCGGAAGCTCGCACAGCGCGACCTTCGGCCGGCCATGACGCGACCCGTCCTGTGGACGCTGGGGCTGCTCGCGTGGTTTCTCGTCACCCTGCCCCAGACGTACGCCACGCTGGGCACCATTCCCCAGGCGGTCCTCGTCAACAAGATCCTCGGTCTTGCACTGCTCGTTGCCTCCTACTGGGCGCTGCTCGAGAGCCTGCCATCGACTCGCGACGTCACGCGCTTCCTGCGGTGGTTCTGTGCTGTGGCCTGCGTCTGGAACCTCGCGGGCCTTGTGGGCTACGGGCTCGAACAGTGGGCCGGACTCAAGAACCTGACTGTGTACGGCGATGTCCGACTGACCGGCTTCCTGGTGGATCCGAACGCCTACGGCGGGTTCCTCGTCGCCGCCCTCGCCGTGCAGATCGCGCTCACGGCCGCGGGTCGCCGGTCCTGGAAGCGCGGCCTTGAGCTTTCCGGCATCTTGAGCCTGTTCGTCGGCGTGTACCTGACCTACTCGCGCAGCGCGTGGCTCGCGCTGGCAGTGGGCGTCTGCGTGCTGTTCTGGCTCGCGCCGCGCCACGAGAAGAAGCGCGTCGCGGGCATCGCCGGTCTGTTGGCCGTCGAACTCGCAGTTCTGGTCTTCTTCACGCAGGCCGAGGTCGCCACGCAGGCGACCCGCGAGGTCGCGTCGAGACTCGACGTCGTCGAACAAGCTTCGCGCTCGCTCCTTCACTCCCCGCTGTGGGGCATCGGGTTGGGGGTGGCCCCCACACTCCCAGGACAGAACGCCCTGATCATCCACTCGACGTACTTCTGGCTGCTCGCCGAGTGCGGCCTGATCGGGCTCGGCTTGTTCGCGATGCTCGGGCTCTCCGTGCGGCGGCAGTTCCTCACGGTGCGGCGAGCGGCGCGTCCTGAGGTATACGCCGCCGCGGCGGCGCTCGCCTGCGGGCTGGCGGCGTGGCTTGGTCTCATGGTCGGCATCGAAGCGCTCTACCAGCGCCACTTCTGGCTCCTGGCAGGAGTCTTGGGCGCGCTGGGGCGCGCCGTGCCCCGCGCCCGTGAGGGTGTGCCGCGCGTGTTGCAGCTCGCCGCGTCCGATGTGACCGTGGCCAGCTTCCTCATGCCCCTCGTCGATCGGCTCCGCGGCGCCGGCTACGAGGTCGAGTGCGCGTGCGCCGACGGCCCGCGGGCCGCCGCGCTGCGCCAAGAGGGGTACACGGTGCACCGGATCCACATCGCCCGCCGGCTCTTCTCCCTTCTTCATGCCGTCGCCTTCGTCGAGATGGTGCGCCTGATGCGCCGTCGCGCCTACGACGTCGTCCACGCCCACACCCCGATCGCGTCCGCCCTCGGCCGCCTCGCCGCACGGCAGGCCGATGTCCCCGTCGTCTTGCACACCGCCCACGGCTTCTACTTCCACGATCGCATGCGTCGTCCCCTGCGGCGGCTCATCGTCTGGATCGAGCGAGGCCTGGGACGCGCTTGCACCAATCACCTGTTCACCGTGAGTTGCGAGGACGAGGCGACGGCCATCCGGGAGGCCATCATCGCCCGCGACCGCGTCTCGTGCCTCCGCAGCGTCGGCATCGACCTTGCGCGGTTCGACGTGCGGACCGCGCCGGCGCTCGATCGCGCCTCGCTCGGCCTGGCCGACGAAGACCGCGTCATCTGTTTCATCGGACGGCTCGTGGAGGAGAAGGGGATCCTCGATCTCGCGCGCGCCATGCCGCGCATCCTCGATCGGTTCCCGAGGGCCAAGCTCCTCGTCGTCGGGGAGGCGCTGCGGTCGGATCGCGCCGGGAAGACGTCACGCCGGCTGTCGCGTCTCCTGCACGAGCACGGGCTGGAACAGGCCGTCCGCTTCTTGGGAACACGCAACGATGTGCCGCGCATTCTTTCTCTGTCCGACGTCTTCGTCCTTCCCTCGTACCGCGAGGGCATGCCGGTCACGATCCTCGAAGCCATGGCTGCCGCGAAGCCGGTCGTGGCCACCGACGTGCGCGGGTGTCGGGAAGAGGTGGTGGATGGCGTCACGGGAAGGCTCGTTCCTCCGGCATCTCCGTGCGCGCTGGCCGACGCCGTGATCTGGATCCTTGAGGACCGCGTGCGCGCCGAAGCGCTCGGCAAGGCCGGCCGGCGACGCGTGGAGAGCGAGTTCGCCGAAGCGCGAGTCCTCGACGCCCAGCTCGCCGTGTACGACCGTCTCGTGCGCGGCGCGCGCAGGGAGCAGCCATGAGGTACCCGAAGCGGGCCGTCGACGTGACACTGAGCCTCGTAGCTCTGGGGCTCCTCGCCGTCCCGTTCGCCGCACTCGCGCTGGCCGTGAAGCTCGATGATGGCGGTCCTGTCTTCTTCCGCCAGGCACGCGCGGGCAGAGGAGGCCGTACCTTCCGCGTGTGGAAGTTCCGCACGATGGTCGTCGACGCGATGTCAAGAGGGTTGGGCGTCACCGTCTCTGCCGACGACGCGCGCATCACGCGCGTCGGCCGCATCCTGCGCGGGCTCGGCTTCGACGAGCTTCCGCAACTCATCAACGTGCTCGTTGGCGAGATGAGTCTCGTGGGACCACGCCCGACGCTCCCCTACCAGGTCGAGCACTACGACGGGACGCAGCGGCGACGGCTCGATGTGCGTCCGGGGATCACGAGCCTGGCGGTGGTGTCGGGACGCAATGCGCTCCCCTGGCGCGAGCGAATCGAACTGGACGTGTGGTACGTGGATCATTGGTCGCTTGGATTGGATGTCCGCATCCTGTTTCGTACCCTGTGGTGCGTCCTCGTGACGCGCGAGGGCCTGTACGGCAAGGACGGCGTGAATGACCCGTTCGTTCCTCCCGACGGACGCAAGAGATGACGAAGAAGACGAACGTCCTGATTTACGGCGCAGGAGGCCACGGCCGCGCGGTGCTTGACGCCGCGCTTCGCGTGCGTTCGCTTCGCGTGGTCGGCATGCTCGACGACGACCCCGCGTTGCGAGGCCAACGTGTGCTCGGCGTTTCCATCCTCGGGGACGCCTGCCGGCTCGTCGAGCCAGAGTTCCGCTCCTGCCGCGTTGTGGTTGCCCTCGGAGCCCCCGCCGACCGACAACGCGCCGTGGCGCGCGTCCTCGCCGCGGGGCGCGGCTTCGCATCGGTCGTCCACCCTCGCGCGTTCCTTGCCCGCGAGGTGACCGTCGGCGAGGGTGCGATGATCCTGCCGCTCGCTGTGGTGCACACCGGCGCGACGGTCGGGTTCCACGCGATCGTCAACACCGCCGCGATCGTCGAGCACGACAGCCGCGTCGGCGACTTCGCGCACATCGCGCCCGGCGTGTGCCTAGCCGGCGGCGTGACGGTGGGCGCTTGCGCGCAGATCGGAATCGGCGCCTGCGTGGCGCCGAACGTGCGCGTCGGCGACCGCGCGGTGGTCGGCGCCGGAGCGGCGGTGGTTGAAGACGTGGCCCCCGACGACGTCGTCGTCGGCGTCCCCGCCCGCTCGATCGGAAAGGGAAGATCGTGAACGCCGAGATGCGCCCCATTCCGCTGGCCCGCCACGACGTCCGCCCGGAGGACATCGCGGCAGTCGTCGAGGTACTGCAGAGCGACCGGCTGTCGCTCGGCCCAAAGACCAAGGCATTCGAACGCGCGCTCGCGGACGCGGTCGGGATGCCTCACGCCGTCGCCGTGAACAGCGGGACGAGCGCCCTGCACCTGCTCATCCGCGCCCTGGGAATCGGTCCAGGCAACGAGGTGATCACGACGCCGTTCAGCTTCATCGCCTCGACGAACTGCATTCTGTTCGAGCGCGCCACGCCGGTCTTCGCCGACATCGAGCCAGAGACGCTGTGCATCGATCCTCGGCTCGTGGAGCGGGCCATCACCCCTCGCACAAAGGCGATCTTGGCGGTCGACGTCTTTGGACATCCAGCCCCGCTGAACGCGCTCGAGGATCTCGCCCGCGCGCACGGGCTGCGGCTGATCGAGGACTCCGCGGAGTCTCTAGGGTCCGCGCTGCGTGGAAGGCCATGCGGCTCGTTCGGCGACGCCGCCGTCTTTGGCTTCTACCCCAACAAGCAGATCACGACCGGGGAGGGCGGCGCGGTCGTGACCCGCGACGCGCAGCTCGCGGAGGTGTGCCGCAGCATGACCGACCAGGGACGCGGAGACGGCGGCTGGCTCCATCACGTCCGCCTCGGCTACAACTTCCGCCTTGACGAGATGTCGGCCGCACTCGGGCTGTCGCAGCTTGGGCGCCTCGCCGAGATCGTTGCCGCGCGCGCCCGCGTGGCCTCGTGGTACCTCCGCCGGCTCGCTGACCTTGAGCCGATCGTGCTCCCGCAGGTCGGTGCTGAGGTGCGCATGAGCTGGTTCGTGTTCGTCGTCCGCCTCGCCGATCGCTTTCGCCGCGAGGACCGGGATCGCGTCCTGGCTGCGCTCCAACAGGCAGGCGTCGGCTGCCGCGACTACTTTGAGCCGATCCACCTCCAGCCGCACATTCGAGCCGCTCTGGGCACGCGGCCCGGCCAGTTCCCAATCACCGAACGCGTTGGCGAGCGAACCATCGCGCTGCCGTTCTATCCTACGATGACCGAGTGCGACGTGGACCGGGTGGCCCACTGCCTGCGCAACGCCTTGGGGGCACAATGAGGTCGACGACAGGATTCCCACGGTGGGCAAGGCGGCTTGGCATCGTGTCGCTCGACGCGATGCTGGTCGCGCTTGCGCTGGGGCTCTCGTTCTGGCTCATCTTCGACACGGCGATCCCGCCGGACATGCTCTCCGTGCTCTTGCTCAGCCTGCCCATCGCTTGCGGCGCGAAGCTCCCGGTCTTCGTCTTGTTCCGACTCGACCGCCTCAGCTGGAAACACGTGGATGCCCGCGAGGCGTTCGTCATCACGGCCGCGAGCGTTGCCGGCTCCGTGGCGTTCACGCTCATTCTGTTCATCCTCCGCGAGCTGCGGCTGGTCCCCACCTTCCCGCGCGCCATCCTGGCCATCGACCTCTTGCTCACGTCCCTGGCCGTAGGCGGAATCCGTTTCTCGCGGCGCCTGCTCAACGAGCTCGCGGCGCGACCGAATCGCCACAAAAATACGGCGCGGCGCGCGCTCGTCGTCGGCGCGGGCGACGCCGGCGCCCAGCTCGTGCGAGCACTGGAGCTTGAGAAAGAGGATGCGGTGCGCGTCGTCGGCTTCCTCGACGATGACGAGCGCAAACGGGGAGCCGTCGTGCATGGGATCCCCGTGGTCGGGGCGCGGGCCCAGCTCGCGCAGGCTGTCGAGCGGACGAAGGCGACCTCGATCCTGATCGCCATGCCGTCTGCGCCGCGCGCCGTGCTGCGCGACACCGTCGCCCGCGCGCGCGAAGCCGGCATTCCGGATGTCCGAATCGTCCCGGACCTCGCCGAGCTGTCGACTGGCGTCATCACGACCGCCGAACTGCGTGAACTCGAGCCGACGGACGTGCTGCAGCGAGAAGAGGTCACGATCGACGAGAGACCGATCCTGCGATTCCTCGGCGGGCGCCGCGTCCTCGTCACCGGCGCGGCAGGCTCTATCGGTTCAGAGCTCTGTCGCCAGGCCCTTCGGTTCGGCGCGTCGAGGCTTGTCGCCCTCGACCAGAACGAGACGGGGCTGTTCTCGCTCGAGGCCGAGTTGCGACGGCGGTTCCCGGGGGCCGAACTCCGCGTTGTCGTGGCGGACGTGCGCGATGCGGCCCGCGTCGCCGCTATCGTGGCCCGCGAGGCACCCGCCGTGGTCTATCACGCCGCAGCGTACAAGCACGTGCCGATGATGGAGCTCTACCCGTGCGAAGCCGTGCGGACAAACGTTGAAGGGACACGGAACGCTCTTGCTGCGTCGCTCGACGCCGGGGTCGAGGCGTTCGTGCTGATCTCTACGGACAAGGCCGTGAACCCGTCGTCCGTCATGGGAGCCACCAAGCGGGTCGCCGAGGCTCTCGTGCACGAGGTCCCCGACGGGGCCACTCGCGCGCTGGCCGTGCGCTTCGGCAACGTGATCGGCAGCCGCGGGAGTGTACTGGGCACCTTTGAGGCACAGGTCCGCGCGCGCCAGCCGGTCACCGTGACCCATCCGTCGATGGAACGCTACTTCATGGTCACCTCGGAGGCCGTGCAGCTCGTGCTCGAAGCGAGCGCCATCGGTCGGCATCGCCAGGTGCTCGTCCTCGACATGGGTCAGCCGGTCAAGATCGTCGACTTGGCGCGCGACGTCATCCGCTTCTACGGCCTCGAGCCGGACGTCGACATTCCGATCGTCTACACCGGCGTGCGTCCTGGCGAGAAGCTGTTCGAAGAACTCCTGACCGCGGAAGAAGGCGCCGACGCCACCGGGGTAGAACGTGTCTTCGTGGCGCGACTGCGCCAGCCGCCCGCCACGTGGCGCGACGACCTGGATCGCCTCCTCGGCGCGGCCCGCGAGGGCGATGACGGCGCGGTGCGACTTGGCCTTGCTCGCATCGTGCCCACGTACCGGCCGTCGCGGTAGGCACGGCAGGCGCCGAGTGCGGCGGATGCAGAGCGTGGCGCGTGCGGCGTGCGAGAAGCCTGGCCGAAAAGCGCGCCGCAGAGCGCGCAGAGGACACCGAAAGGGCCGTGCGAAGGCCGGAGGATGCGTCGCGCGGAGGAGTACAGCGGCATCGGCGTCCTACGCCCCACGCTCGCCAAGGGAGCATCCTCTGGAAGCGCGATGCCGGACGCAGATGCCGGCGACGGAGAACCTGGCCCGCTGCTCGTCAAGGACGACGGGCGCAACGGTCTCGCCTGCAGCGCTACGGCGAGATGGATCGGATCGTCCGCCCCCAGGAGACCACCACCGGCCGGAAGTGCGACCGCCAGAAGCGCGCGCCCTC
>JBFYQX010000082.1:0-6539 GCA_041302525.1 Candidatus Bipolaricaulota bacterium
TTGATCCACGGCTCGAGCCCTACGTCGCGCATGCGCTCGCCGTCTCCGAGCAGGAGCGGATAGCGTTTCGCGAGCGTCTGGATGTGCTCGCAGGGGTAGTCAGCGCAGAACGGGCAAGCCTCGACCTTCCTCGCTTCGGCGCAGGCGCGGATGGCGCAGGGCTCGATGCCGCACGCGTGACTGCGGCAACCGGCATGGCTCTCGAACTCGATAAGTTCTCCGAGGAAGCACCAGAAAGCGGCAAAGTCCGGCAGCTCGGGCCCCCACTCCTCGACGCGCACCTTGCGAAGAAGAGCCTGCAACTCCCCGGCCCGCTGCGGGATGCGGCCACCGTTCAAGCAGAGCCCGCAGTAGAGACCGCAGTAGGTCACGCGCCTGAGGTCCACCATGTGATCTCCTCACTCCCGGCCGGCCGAGACTGTACGCTCCTGGCCTGCATGCGCGGCAACAGCCGGACTGAACGCATTGCGGCTACGATCGACGTCAGTCTACGCGACATGATCCCTGCGCCCAAGGCCATTGTCGGCCGGGGGAACTCCTGCCACACTGAGTACACGCCTGCGGATGGAGATGCCGGCGAGGGACGCCTCGACGTACCGACTCAGGAGTCCGGGCATGGCTGCGAGGACGGAGAGGGACAAGATGCCGGCTGGGGGGTCTGCAACCTCCTGGACCCTGAACTCGCCCTTGAACGTGAGAGGGTGAAGGCGCTCTTGCGGCGCAACAGCCAGACATGCGATGCCGGAGAGCGGTCCCTGCTCCTCAAGCGGCTGCTAGGAGCTGTCGGACATGGCGCGGTCATCGAGCCACCCTTCTACTGCACCTACGGGAAGAACACGCACCTCGGGGATCACGTCTATCTGAACTTCTCGTGCGTGATCCTCGACAACAACGCAGTCAGGATCGGCCACCATGTCATGATCGGACCGGCGGTTCAGATCTACACGGCAGCCCACCCCGTGGAAGCAGAGACGCGCATCCGGGGCCTGGAGGTGGCTAAGCCGATCACCATCGAAGACGAGGTCTGGATCGGAGGCGGCGCCATCCTCTTGCCCGGCGTCACTGTCGGCCGAGGCGCGGTCGTCGGCGCAGGCGCGGTGGTCGCGCGGGACGTTCCGCCTGACGCGGTCGTCGTCGGCAACCCTGCCCGTGTGATCCGGAAGATAAGGCAGGAATAGTCGTAGGAGCGTTTTGGGCGGATCGAGGGCGCGAGCGCGGCCATCGCGGAGCGGCGTTTGCCAAGGCCCTGGCCCGTCAGATCAAGGTGCCCACGGGTCATGCCGGCGGGTAGCCTCCGTGCTTCCCCGCGGCCGCGCGTGTCCCGGCAAAAGCGGATGCATCCATCGTCTTCCGCGTCACGTTTGAGCCAGAGTGGCTTGATCGGTCGGTGGAAGGAGAAGCGTTAGCGTGCGCCCGCGAGCCCTCGGTCTCTGTGTCCTGACGTCCCTCGTCCTCAGCGCGGGTCTCCCTCGCGCTAGCGCAGGCGCGGAGCCTGTGTCCCTGTCGCCCGCGCGCAGTCTGGAACTGGGCGCTCCCGCGGCGAGCGTCACGTTCTCAGCCGACGCGTCGTTCTTCCTGGTCACGGTGCAGGCGGAAGGGCACTCGCACGTGGCGCGCGTCAGCGTGGGAACGTGGGCCGTGACTCAACTTCCGCTCGACGTCAGCGAGTGCTACCCGCTCTGCCTCAGTCCCGACGGGAGACTCCTCGTCTACGGCTTGGGAGGCACCGTGCGGGTTGTCGATACGACGACGTATCAAGAGCTCCTCGTCCTACCGGCCAAACCCCGCGCGTATGCGTTCAGCCCCGACGGTGCGCTCCTGGCCGCGGTCGACCAGACCGACAGGCTGAGGATGTGGGACGTGAGCACGTGGCGCGAGGTGCGAAGCTTCCAGATCACGTGTGCGTTCGGGAAAGTGCGTGGGCTCGCGTTCGCGGCTGATGGAAACACCCTGGTGACGTTCGGCGCGACGCGAATCGCCACCTGGGCGCTCCCATCCCGCAACGCGGTACGCTCCATCGAGTATCCTGGCCCCGCCGCGTTGGCTCAGGTGATGCCCGATGGGAGGTGGCTCGCAGTCTGCGGCGATGACGGAATGATGCGGGTGATCGATCTTGGCGACGCCAGACAGACCGCGTCCGTTCCCGTCCACTCGCTGCCCACATCGCTCCGGTTCGCGCCCAACGCGCCATGGACTCTGTGCGTGGACAGCGCGGAGGCAGAGATCGCGATCCACTCCGTCCTGAACGGCGCGCGCGTCGCCACGCTCGCGGGCAACTCCTCGGACGTTCGCTCGGCAGCGGTCTGTCCCTCTGGTCGCTACGTGGTCTCGGTTAGCGGAGCGGGCAGGGTGTGCGTCTGGGACGTCCTCGCGATCAGGCTCCCCGGAGTCCGGAGCTTCGAGATCACGGCCGTCGATTGGCCGTCGGGCAGCGTGACGATCACGAACCGGTCCGGTGATGCCCTCGACCTCCTCGGGTGGACGGTCACCGACGGCGGCATGTCCCACACGTTTCGCACCAGCCTGTGGGTTCCGGCTGGCGAGAGCTGCATCATCTACCCGTACATCATCGGCCCCGGGCACGCCGAGAGCGGCGGCGCCGGCGGAGCCGTCTCGCAGGTCACGCTTCTCGCGCCCCAGGCATTTGGCGGCGCGCCCGTGAGCACCCACACGCGATAGACGGCGTCCAGAGCCGTTGCAGCTTCCGCATGGCGATGGCTCGCCCGTCGTCGACAGAAGCCGAGGTGTCCGGCTGCGGAGCCGCCCGGAGGCGTTACCCATCGGCCATGCCGCAGCGGCGGAGCCGCGGGCCTGTGACAGATAGCCGCGAATCGCGGCGGCGGCGCGTGGCTCCGCGTGGCGGCGCCTGACATGAGGGCTCGGGACGCCGCGGGGCAAAGCTCAAACGAGCATGCGGCCAGGAATCCCGGCCGTCCCGGGAGAGGCCCGGGTCCTGGCCAGGTCTACCGTTGCCAGTTCTCTGACGACCGACGCCCGCATGAGAACCCGCGGAGCTGGTTCGGGAAGCCGGTCGGGCCGTGCAGGCAAGAGGGGTCGCGTCGGTGACAGGCATGAGCTGACACGGGCCGAGCTGTCACACCTGTACCAGACCGGCGAGGAGGTGAACACCCCGCAAGACGCAGTCAGGCTGAGATGTGCGAGCCGAGAGACGCGGCATGCCGAGCCACTTCGCCTGTGGATGGGTCGCTTCGGACCCTGGAGGGCCGATGAGAGAACGCGTGCGACTACGGCAGTGCGGTGACGGCCGGCTCGCCTCCCCGCGATGAGTGGACCCTCGAACTGACGACGCCAGATCCAGCGCCGCCTACGAGCTCAGAGTCCTCTCGACGACCAGAAGGAACTTGACCTTGGACGCTGCCCCCATGGCCAGGAACTTGGGGACTGGATAGGGGATGACAGCAGACAACTCGCCCTCCATCTGATTCAGAAACTGCTCGAGTTTCTCTTGGGCTGTGTCTTCATCGACGGCAAGGCGGTGAACCCGATAAGGCATTCTCCCTCCCAACTGCACAAGCATGCAGTCTACTGTAGCCCGCACCGGGTTGGGCCGGCCAGTGAACCGCCCGGATTCTCTCTCCGGGGGTGGATTGCCTGGGTCTGGCCACCGCGAGCGGACGCGCCTGCCCCTGATCGTACAGCACCTCGAACTCCGCCGGCGGGATGCTCCCGATTGGCCCCAGCAAACGCCGGTTGCTGAACCACTCTACCCAGCTGGGTGTCTCCAGCTCGACCGCCGTCACGCCCTGCCATGGCCCCAGTTCTTCGATGACCTCCGTCTTGTACAGCCCGGTGATCGTCTCCGCCGAGGCGGTGTCGTACGCGTCGCCGACGCTGCCCGCCGACAACTCGATCTCCGGTTCCGCCAATTGATCCGGACACGTGGATGGAGACCTTGTGAGCGGCCGCTTACGCAACCAGCAATCGGCCGACCATCCGAGCTGCAATCAGCCGACGCCGACCCTGAGGTGTATCCGGGGATCGCCGCGGCGCTGGAGGAAGCGCTTCGGGCAGATGGGTTCACAGTCCAGGAAGGCCAGGTCATCCTGATTGATGTTCTCGCGCTGTGCTGCCACGGGCAGATTCCTACCTGCCTCGGCTTCAATCCTCTCGGTCCCTACAAGGTTGTGCGGCTGCCGGACGCACCTGGGCAGACGACTCGGAGTTCCTTCCCTTGGGTCTTCCGGCTCGGTGCGAACGAAGCCGTGGTCTTGATTGGTCGCACGCCGCCACCCGTGACCTACTTCAGCTACGACTCGTATGTCATGACGCGTCACTCGGACCGTGAGGATGTGCGCAAGGTCATCTTCGGAAACCTGGGCGATGCAATCAACAACCTCACTCTCGATACGGGGGAGCCGAGCCAAGACCTGTTCGGTCAAGATGTGATCATCATCTTCACGGCCGATCAGAGCATCGACGCGCGGATTCGCGGAGCCGCCGCAGCAGTCGGCTATCCCGCCGGCATGGTCAACACCGGCGTGATCCCCGCGGCCATCGCCAGGCTTGGTTTGGAGCAGAACGCCGACGAGTTCTCGATCGTTCATCGCGTGGCCCCTGCCACAGGAAGGCCGGGAGAACGCGCTGTCGGAGTACTTGAGGACGCCGCAGCTTGCGCTGCGCATCACGCTGCCTGACCCAGCCGCTTCCGATTCCTTCCCGCTTCCGCCGCTGAAGGTGCGAGGCACGGGGGAGACGGAGATGTGTCTGGCGCCCGCTGTGCGGGACCTGCGGGAGGCCATTCTCGCCCGCTACAGCGGCCTGCAGGCCACCGAGTTGGTTGCCGAGGCCGCCCCCGGTCAGGAGTACGAGTGCCTTCAGAAGGAGATCAACGGATACGGCCCCACGCGAGATAGCCTCTACATGCGAACCGATTCGACCTTCAAGCTTCCGGATGGGCCGGAGGACTTCGTCATCGTCTACGGCGTGAACCACGAGGCTGCAGGCAAAGCAACGTACGCCAGCCTAACCGTCTACGAGGACAGCCTGATGGCCGCGGTCGCCGGCGACCACAGCCGGCGGTACGCGGGAAGCGCGGCGGACTACTTGCCGGACCATCCGCAAGCCGACCTGCTCTATGCGTGGAAGATCGCTCGGAATTGCCAAGGCGACCCCCACTGCCTGGAGGTCACCATGGAGGGTTGTCCCAAGATTGATCTCTGCGAACTCCCGGCTCTCTTGCTCATCTGGCGCCTGTATCAAGAGGCCGCAACGGGCCTCGGCCCGGCATCTGGAGAGATCCTCTATGACCAGGCGATCCTATTCAGTTCGCCAGGATCTGCCCCTGTACTTGGTCCGGTCACGATGGATTGGCAAACCTACATCAACGATGCCGCAGGGTTCGCGATTCGCGTTCCCCCGACGTGGCGAGCGGAAAGCCTGCCAAGCGAAGCGGACGGCGCCGTCCGAGGAATGGCGTTCCGAGGGCCCGAGGGAGTGGTGGAGGTCCGCTGGGGAATCATCCCGAGCCGCGAGTGCACCGGAGAGCTCACAACGGTCCACACCGGGAAGTGCGAGCTCTCGGCGTGCTACGTCCGGCAGGCAGACGGGACGGAGGTCTGGGACGAGATGCGCAAGCCGTTGACCGCAACCGTATCGCTCTGCGGGCGCGCCTACACGAACGACGCGACGCAGGCCAGCCACGATGTTGTGCTGCGCGTTCTCTCCATGTGGTCGTTGCCCGAGGTGACTCCGTAGGCCGGAGGGCAGCTCTCGAAAGGTGTTTCTCTGATGGCCGGAAGAGGAAGGCTCGGAGTCGGAGTTTCGTGCCTACGTGTGTAGGTGGTGCACACCACGCATACCGAAGGCAGTACGGACCGGCAAGTCACCATGCTGTCCGCAGGTCGAGACACACCGCGGCGGACGAACACATGACGCGGGGACAGAAAGCCGCGTTGTAGCAGCCATGGCTGCGTTCTGTGCAGTCCGCGAGACCGTCCCGAGGACTGCAGAGTGAGGATTCCAGAGCTGCTTGGCCGTGTTGTGGAGCCTGGGGCACCGATCAGAGAACGCCTTCGTTAGCAGTGTCGTGGTGATCGGTGACCATGTCTGGCGATCGCCAGGATCTCGAAACGCTTGCTGGAGGCGCTTGGCGATGTTCTGCGCCCTGGATCGAGGCTTGCTGGCTCGCAGGAGGCGTGCTCGTGCGGGTGGATTGGATCCAACCGGTGCGGAGGGCCATGATGGGCTGCGTGAGTTTCCATCGGGCGGCAAGGGCTAGGGCGCAACTCGTGAGGTGCGAGACATGAGCAAGGACAGGCTAACGGCTGCAGCGACGATGACTGCGGTGGTCTGCCGCAGGTATGGACCGCCCGAGGTCTTGCAGCTCGCGAAGGTCGTGAAGCCGTTCCCGAGACCTGACGAAGTGCGCGTACGCATTCATGCAAGCGCTGTCACAGCGAGCGACATCTTCATCCGATCGGCGCGCGTGACGCCCGCGCTCCAGGTTCCATTTCGTCTGATGATGGGGATCACCAAACCACGGCATCCTGTTGTCGGGTTCGTCTTTTCCGGTGTTGTGG
>JBFYQX010000029.1:0-2932 GCA_041302525.1 Candidatus Bipolaricaulota bacterium
CTCTCGCACTCTCAACGTTCTCCGCGCGTGTCCTCTGCGACCTCTGCGACCTCTGCGTTGAACTCCTCTACGCCGGATCGGGCGGTCTTCCGGCGCGTCGCCGCGCGGCCTTGGCGCGATCCTCGACGCGCCACTCGCGCAGGCGCGCGTCGTCGGCCGCCAGTCGCTCGACCGAGAGCTCGCGGCGCACGCCATCGCGTGTCACCACCAACCGCGTGGTCAACGATTCTGACGCGTCGCAGTAGCGGGCGACGACCGACGCGGCGAGGCCGATCTCTTCCTCGGACGGGTCTCCGTCGAGGAGTGCCGTCGGGCCCAGCACGTCGGGTGCGGGCTCGATGCGGATGCGGCCGGCGGCGAGGGCGTCGAGGCGGGCGTTCTCGCCCTCATCGCGTCCCACCACGAGCTTGGCGCGTTCGGAGATCCGGAAGTGCCGCCCCAGCGTGAGGATGTCGAACTCGTTGCGTGAGACCGCGTCGCGCCCGAGGTGCTTGAACGCGTCGAACACGCGGTCCGCGTAGGCCTTCTCCGTCAGCAGGCACCCGCCGGCCGGCTGCGGGTAGTCGACGACGCCCAGTTGTGCGGCCAAGGCCGTCTGGGCGTCGCGCCCGCGCCCTTCGATCGCCAGGAGGTCCTCGCGACGGAGCCAGCCCTCGCGCACGGGAAGGGTTTCCGGCAGCAGGTTGGCCGACAGCGGCCGAAGAAGGCGGTCCCCGAGGCCGCTCTCCTCCGTCAGCGCCAAGAGCGCCCCGCGGTGTTGGGACTTCGGGCGTTGGCCGAGAACCTCGCCCGTGATGACGATGTCGGCGCCTTCCTCCTCCATCACCCGTTTCGCGATGCGGAGCATGAACAGGTGGCAGTCGACGCACGGGTTCACGCCGACCCCGTAGCCGTGCCGCGGGTGGCGGATGACCTCGAGATGCTCGTCCGTCGCGTCGACGACCCGCAGCGGGAGGCCCACGCGATCGGCGGCCGCCTGGAGCCTCTGCCGGGCGCCGTCGCCGCCGCTCCACAGGTGGGCGACGTGGAGCAGGGTCACGTCGACCCCCAGCCGGGCGATCACGACGGCGGCCAGGATGCTGTCGAGGCCGCCCGAGAAGAGGGCGATCGCCCTCTTTCGGTCGGCTTTCCCAACGGTTCCATGCGCGTGCTGGAGGTTCTTCACACCCGGTTCACATCCTTAGCGAACGATGGTAGCGCAATCACACAACAAGAGACATCGAGGAGGCAGTCTATGCGCAGAAGCACGCTGGTGGCCGTTTTGGCCCTTGTGTTGGTTGGCGCGGGCCTGACCGTGGCCTGGGTCAGCACGCCGCATCTGGCGGTCGGGACGAGCGGTGTGGCGGCGGTCGCGCAGAGCGGCAGCGCCGATGACGCCATCACCGACTCCGGCCAGAGCGCCGTGAAGCGAGCGATTGCCGCCGTGGGACCCGCCGTGGTGCGCGTCGACGTCGTATCCGACGTGCGCGACAACCTGTCCGAGCTGTTCAGCGATCCGCTGTGGCGCCGCTACTTCGGCGTGCCCGATACAAGCGAGCGCGAGAGCCAGGGCGTCGGGTCAGGATTCGCGATCTCGTACGGCGAGGACAAGTACGTGTTGACCAACGCCCACGTCATCGAGGGCGCGAAGACCATCACGCTCGTCGACGCCGCGGGCGACACATGGGATGCAGAGGTCGTTGGTGCCGACGACGTGGTCGACGTGGCCGTCCTGCGGATCCACGGCGCCACCGACGACCTTGCCACCGTGGTCCTGGGCGACTCCGACCTGGTCGAGACTGGCGACTGGGCCATTGCCATCGGCAACCCGCTCGGCCTGTCGTACACGGTGACCATGGGGATCATCAGCGCCACCGGGCGCGACATGGCCAAGCCCGACCGCCGCGGCACGTTCTATGACTTGATTCAGACCGACGCCGCCATCAACCCCGGCAACAGCGGTGGGCCGCTCGCCAACGCGCGCGGCGAGGTCATCGGCATCAACACCATGATCGCGCGTTCGACCGGAGCCGGCGTTGCCGTCGAGGGCATCAACTTCGCCGTGCCGATCAACAACGTGAAGGCCATTCTGAACCAGCTCGTCGAGTCCGGCGAGGTCAAGCGCGGCTGGCTCGGCGTCGGCATCGCGACCGTGGACGCCGACAACGCCGCTGCGGCCGGCGTGACGCCCGACCAGCCCGGCGCCGTCGTCAAGCGCCTGTTCGCCGGCGACCCCGCCGAGCGCGCGGGCATCCTCGTCGACGACGTCATCGTGCGCATTGGCGAGACCACGATTGAGGAGGCCGCCGACGTCTCCCAAGCCGTCGGCCGTCTGACTGCCGGCACGACCGTCGAGATCGGGCTCTTGCGCGGAGGACAGCCCCTCACCGTCTCCGTGACCCTCACCGAGCGACCCAGCGAGGCCGAGCTCGCCAACTACACCGGCAGTGCCGGGGCGAGCGGCGAAGCTGCCCAGGCCGCGTTCGGCATGAGCGTCGGCCCCATCACCGACGTCGTCGCGCGGCAGCTGGGATTGAACTCGACGGAAGGCGTAGTGATAATGGAAGTTGCTCGCGGTGGCCGTGCGGAACAGGCTGGGCTCCATGCCGGGGACATCGTTCTCGGCGTGGACCAGCAAGCCATCGACTCCGTGGAGACGTGGAACAGCGTCGTCGGATCGCTCGGAGCGGACGACATCGTGACGCTGACCGTCTTCCGCAACGGACGGTTGGCAATCGTGCGGCTGTAGCGACACAAGCCTGGCCGGCTTCGCGAGGAGACGGCGAGGAAGACGGAGAGTAGCGCAGTCTGGTTAGCGCGCAGCGTTCGGGACGCTGAGGCCGCCGGTTCGAATCCGGCCTCTCCGACTTGTAGGCGCGGGAGTAGCTCAATGGCAGAGCGCTGGCCTTCCAAGCCAGTGACGCGGGTTCGATTCCCGTCTCTCGCTCCCGAA
>JBFYQX010000032.1:0-13900 GCA_041302525.1 Candidatus Bipolaricaulota bacterium
CCATCTACGAAAGCGGAGAACCTTTCCGCGTTCCCGCCGAGGAGGTGACTTGACATTCGATACAGCATCTGACCCCGCGCACGCGACGGTCGGCCGAAGCCCCGCGTCACCACTTGTGGGAGAGCTCCTGGCTTAGGACTCTTCTGATCTCGTAGGCGCGCCGCAGTGCGCGACGCTCCCCAGGCGTGTCGGGGATTGGCGTCTCAGACACCTCACAAGCGAGGGCCTTACGGATGTTCTGTGCGTCCTGCCCAAGCGTGGTCAGCAGCGCTTCGAGCTCGGATTTCGCGACAGCCGTCTCCTCGACCATGCGCGAGTACGGTGCGACGAGGGCCTCGATCGAGGCCGCGAGAGCGAGTCCCGCCGCGTACTCCTCAGCTCGACGGCGCTGAAGCTTCGCCCACGCCGGCGAGGCGGCGCGTCGGATGACCTCATGGCGCGCGCTTCGGATGCTGGGAAGCTCGGCCACGATCTCGGATCGTTCGCGTTCTGCGCTCTGAAGCGCCTTCTGTGCGGCCTCAAGCCGGCGAGTGACCGGGGTAGGCGTTGCGCGCACGGGGCTCTGCTTGAGCGAGAGCTGGTCGCGTTGCGCCCGCTCCAAGTCGCGTCGAGCCTGTAGCTTCGCACGTTCTAGCGCGATGAGCCTCGACTCAAGGCGCGACTGCCGGGCCGCAAGCTGATCGAGCGCTGCACCAGCGGACTGCACTGCCTGAGTGCTCACCCTGCATCACCCCCCGCACGGCGGCGGGATCTGGCTCCGTCGAAGCTTGCTCGCGCGTGCCGCCCGCTCCATGCAATGTCCATGCTCTTACTCCTCTCGGAGGAGCGATCTGCCCCCCACTCCGTTGGCCGCCTGCCTCGCGAATCTGAGTCCCTTCTGTTTCGACCGTGAGTCTCGATCTCCCCGGCGGACGGGGGCTGACAGAGGAGCCGACCTCGGGCTCTTCCTGCCGCCCCTTTCCCGCGCGACGTGCCATCGATCTCCCCGCGCTCTTGCGACATCGTTCTGCCTGGTCCCTCAGGCGCATCGCCGCGTTGACGCCTGTCGGGCGCCGGAGGGATGTTCTTCGCCATCGAGCCACACTGGGGTCGACGCGTGATGAGAGGGTCGGAGCGCGCCCGCAAGCTCTTCTGCGAGGAGATGCGCGTAGATCTTGGTTGAGGGGAGATTGACCTGCTCAAGAATCTCCCCTTGTGGCCACGCGCGCGCTCTCTCCCGGCAGACCTCGGCTGCCACGGGGGCCCGCAGCGTGTGGGAACCAACGCGCCTCCCAACTCCCGCCGTGGGCACGCACTGCTCTACCATGGCCTGCACGCATCGGTTCCCAACGGAATCCCCCTCGACCGTCGTGAGGACCTGCCCAGCAGTCCCGGCGACATCGCGTACCGGACGGCCTTGCGAGTTCCGCACGGCCGAGCCTGTTCTCAGCGCCGAGATCCGTTTCCTTCCAGCATCGGGCGGTTCGTTCCGCCGGCCGGAGACCCGTGCTGTGCATCAGCCAAATGGTCAACCGCTGGCGTCGTCCCGTTCGGGATCGCGGGCTCGGTTGGTGCAGCGACGCCCCCTGCTCGGCGGCCGTGAGGGCGTAGGGAACCAACCTGCAGGCACGTCGACGCGTCGCCACTGCTCCTCCTCACCGGGTGTGCGCCTCGGGGGCACGGCCGACACATCTCGCTGTCGCCCTCCAGGCCGCTCACGACTTCTGCGGCTCAGGCGTCCGTGCAGTTGCGTCTTGCTGGCGGACATTTCCCGCATCATGATCGTACGGCATGGGGTGTGGAAACGCAAGCGCAATGCGACGTTGCGGTTTCGCCTTGAGGTTCGTCACGAGGTCCCCGGATGCGACAGTCGAGTGCCGCCGGGAGACACCCGCTCGGAGCCGTGGCGCCGAGCAGGGGGGGCAGGATGCCACGCGACAGCCAACCCCAAGCCGTTCCCCTAGACAAGAGCGGGTTGAGAGCGTCCCCGATCGGCCTCAGGTGCCGATTGATGCCACGCCTACGGTCCGCGCCAGGGACGATCGCACCGTTACCTGCGGGGACGGGTGGCCGGGCGAGCTGCGCAAGCTCTATCGCGCTTCTGTCTTGCTTTCCTAGCTCGGACGAGCGTGGCTGCCTGCTCGCTGTCAGCGACAGCCCCCACAAGATCGCCGTCGCGTCGGCGAGCCTCACCCCGCCGCGAGTATCCGACCGGATTCTCCGGGTCCAGCTCGATGCTTCCCGTGAAGTCGGCGATAGCGCCAGCCAGATCACCCGTCGATTGCCGAAGGCAGCCGCGCTCTCCGTGAGATCGCGCGTCGGTCGGATCCAGCGCGATGAGGGTTGTGTAGTCCGCAAGCGCGGCGTCCTTCTCGCCCTTCATCCAGTACCAGGCAGCGCGACGAGCGTACGCCCACGTGTTCGTCGGATCCTGTTCGATCGCCAGGGTGTAGGTCGCGATGTCGCGGTCTGGATCGTACCTCCAGGCGTGTCGCTGGGGTGTCTCTTGCTTGACCATGCGACCCAGTCTACCCCATTCCTTGCCTCCACCGCGGCCGCAGCGGGGCAAAGATGCTGGGCATGCGTGATTGCAAGACATGACCCCACACTCCAGGGTCAGGTCTTGCAATCGCACATCGATCCGCACCGTTACCCGCTGTGTCTGGCTGACACCACGCCGCGCGCCGCCCATGCGCCGGCAGGTCGGAAGCGGGCCGCTTCGGCTGCAGCACACGCCGCCAGACGCAGTCGCCGCGACGCCGTGCGCGGAGACGCTCGTTCTCAAGCAGCAGCTCGCGAGGCTTCGTGGGGCACGTGAGTTCCCGCGAGGAGACAGGCGCGTGTGCGATTGCAAGACCTGACCCTCCCGTCACCCTCCCGTCACTTGCCGACGCAGAAGCGCGAGAAGATCTGGTCGAGGATGGACTCGGGGAGATCGATGCCCTGAAGCTCGCCGGCGGCGTGAAGCGCGGCGCGCAGCTCCTCGGCGAGGATGTCGGGCGTGGCGTCTGCTTCGAGCGCGGCGAACGCGCGAGAGAGCGCTTCGGCCACCCGCCGCAAGAGGTCCTGTTCCCAGGTGTCGAGTAGGAGGACGGTGTTGCGCGTCGGAATGCCGCCGGTCATGAGAAGGGTCAGGATCTGCTCGCGCAACGCGTCGATCCCGCGGTGGTCGCGCGCGGCGATCTCGGCAACGGGGCCGGCGAGTTCGGGGAGCGGACGGAGGCGGTCGGCGAGGTCGCACTTGCTCTTGACGACGATGCGCGGGATGTCGAACGGTCGCGCGAGCAACGCGTGATCGTCGCCAGTGGGGGGCTCCGAACGGTCGAGCACGAGGAGCACGAGGTCGGCGCGCCGGGCGGCCGCCTCGGCGCGGCGCACGCCTTCGGCCTCAATCGCGTCCCCAGGAGTTCGCAACCCGGCGGTGTCGATGAACCGCACGGGCACGCCGCCGATCGCGGCGACGTCTTCAACGGTATCGCGCGTCGTCCCGGGCGTCGGCGCGACGATGGATCGCTCTTCGGCAAGCAGCGCGTTGAGCAGGGTCGACTTCCCGACGTTGGGACGCCCGAGGATGGCCACGGTCAGCCCTTCGCGCACGATGCGTCCCTGCTCGCCTCTCGCGGACAGGTCGGCCACGCGCTCGGCCAACGCGCGCACGCGGGGACCGAGCGCCGCCTCGTCGACGTCGAGGTCGGGGAAGTCGATCTCCACCTCGAGCTCGGCGAGTAGCGTCTCAAGGTCGCACCGCAGCGCGGCGATCTCACCGGAGAAGCGTCCGCCGAGTCGCTCGACGGCGGCCTCGAGCCCCAGCGCGGTCTGCGCGCGAACCATGTCGAGAACGGCCTGCGCCTGATCGAGCGAGATGCGCCCATTCAGGAACGCCCTCTGGGTGAACTCGCCGCGCTCGGCAAGGCGCGCCCCGGCTCCGAGGACGGCGTGCAGCACGGCGCACGCGGCGACGATGCCGCCGTGGCAGCCGATCTCGATCGTGTCCTCGCGCGTGTAGGTGCGCGGCGCGCGCAGCACGCTGACGAGGACCTCGTCGATGACCTTGTCGTCGTGAACGATGTGCCCGTAGTGGACGGTGTGCGAAGCCTGCTCGGCCAGCGGGACTGGTCGAGGCGAGCGGAAGATGCGATCGGCGACGGCCACGGCGTCGGGACCGCTCAGCCGCACGAGGCTGATCGCGCCCTCGCCGATCGGCGTGGAGATGGCGGCGATCGTGTCCCCGAGCACTAGGCCTCGCTCGCCTCGCCTGGGTCTTCGTCCGCCGCGCTCGGCCCGCGCTCGGCCTCCACGCCCTCGGCGGGCTCCATGACCAATCGCCGCCGCTCGCCGGCGCCGATGCTGTAGGTCTTGACGCCGGGGTAGTCGGCAAGGGTCATGTGAACGATCCGCCGCTCGTGCGCGGGCATGGCGTTCAGCCGCACCCTCTTCTGCTCGCGCACGACCTCCTCGGCCTTCGACAGGGCGAAGCCAATCAGTTCGGCGCGGCGGCGCTTGACCGCCCCGTTGGCATCGAGGACGACCTCGAGCTCCTGGCCGGTCCTCCGGTGCAAGACGCCGCGCAACAAGTGCTCGAGCGCGGCGAGCGCCGGGCGCTCCTCGGACACGGCAAAGGCGTTTCCGACCAGGTTGACGTACAGCCCGCCCTCGCCGTCCGGCTCGATCTCGATGGCGACGTCTTCCTCGAGCAGGCCGAAGACGGCGCGGAGAAAGTCCTCGGCTTCCTTACGGACTTGATCCCCTGTCATCGCCCTCTCCCAGCTCGATCTCGCCGTCCGGGGTCTGCGCCGCCAGCCGATCGGCGCGCGCCAACTGGGCGTTCACAATCGCCTGCTGGCCAGCCTGTGCAGCCGTGGTCAAGAGGTAGTACAGCCAGAGCCCCGCCGGGAACTGCCACAGGAGGACGGCCATCAACACGGGGAAGATGTAGCCGAAGAGCTTCGTCCCCGGCCCGCCCTCCGTGCCCATCTGCGGCGTCAGCTTCCACTGCTGCCAGATCATGATCAGCGTCGTCACGATGACGAGGATGAAGTACGGGTCGTACAAGCTGAGGTCCGGCATCCAGAGGAACCCGGGCGACAGGTGAATGCGTTCGCCCGCGTAGAGGATCGCGCGCCAGATGATGAAGATGATCGGCAGCTGGATGAGCATCGGGAGACACCCGCTCATCGGGTTGACGCCCTCTTTCCTGTACAGCTCCATCATCCGCTGCTGGAGGAGGGTCTTGTCGTCCTTGAACCGTTGCTGGAGCCGCCGCATCTTGGGCTGCAGCCGCTGCATCTTGGCCATCGAGTGCATCTGCTTGTGCATCAGCGGGTAGAGGAGGAGGCGCGTCAGGATCGTGAACAGGATGATCGCCCAGCCGTAGTTGCGGGTCACGCGCGCCAGGAGGTCGAGGAACTGGATGACGGGAATCATCATCCGCGCGCCGACGCCCGGCCGGTCGATGGCGGCCAGCCCCGCATCCTGCAACAAGAGGAACCGCCGGCGGCCGGCGTAGAGCGTGCTCTTGGAAGTCGTCTCCGCCTGCGGGCCAGCCGTGAACGAGAGGCCGAAATGCTGCGAGCCCGACGCCAGCCGTTCGAACGTCGGGACGGCGGCCGGTCCGTCTTTGGGCGTGAGGAAGAACACGACGTTCTTGTCCATCAGCCCGACCCCGCCGAACGTCTTGTACGACTCGCGCGCGAGCAGCTGCGTGCCCGGCTCGTTGTCGAACAGGTACGTGATCTCGAGCCCGCGCGGCTTCTGAACGTAGTTCCCCACGGTCATCGCGATGTGCGCCGCCGCGGACGTCGGGTTCTTGACGGTCATCTCGAAGCCGATCGTGTAGACATCGTCGGGCGCGATCGTGTAGCGCTTCTCGATCGAGACCCCGCCCACGCTCGTCTGGAACACGGCGCGGAAGACGCCCGTCTCGCGGTCCACGGAGGCCTCGACGAGCCGGCTCTGCCCCTCGCGCTCGCTGTTCACCGACACCGTGAACGGGAAGATGGCCTCGGCCACGTACTGGCGGCCGAAGGTCTTGACGTTCGTCGTCGTGCCGGCCACCAGTTCGGCGACCGTCGACCCGTAGGGGGCGAACGACAAGAAGACCGACTTCATCACGCCACCCTGCTCCGAGAGGATGATGCGGGCGAGCGGGGTGGTGACCTCAAGGTCGCGGAATCCCTCTCGCTGGATCGTCTCGAACGTGATGGCGCGTTCCGCGCCGGATGCGACGCACGGCAACAAGGCCATCCCCAGCAAACACAACCCCAAGGCGATTCGGCGCTTGACCACAATGACCTCCCGGGAAGAGCGTATCCCAGCGGCCTGGAGCGCGCAACTCCGTTGAACAGGGCATTCGGATGCACTACACTGACCCGCGCCCATGTTCACCGGAATCGTCCACGCCGCCGAGCCTCTCGTGCGCGTCTCCCCGGGCGAGGTCGAAGTCACCCTGCCCGCAGGATGGCGCCCCACGCTCGTGGTCGGCGGCAGCGTCGCCGTGAACGGCGTGTGCCTCACAGCGCGGACGATTGGCGAGCGGTCGTTCACCGCCGACCTGTCGTCCGAAACGTGGTCCCGCACGACCTTCTCGTCGCTGCGCGCCGGACGCGCAGTCAACCTCGAGCGTCCGCTCGCGCCATCGCAGGGCCTGGACGGCCATTGGGTACTCGGGCACGTCGACGGCGTCGGGCGCGTGCGCATGCTGCGCCGCGACGGCGACGCCTGGGCGCTCGAGGTGTCGTTTCCGCCCGCGGGGCGCCGCTACCTTGCCGAGAAGGGATCGATCGCCGTGGACGGGATCAGCCTGACCCCGTTCGCCGTCGGCGAGGACAGCTTCCGCTGCGCCGTGATCCCGGAGACGATCGACAAGACCAACCTGCGCGGCGCGCGCGCCGGCGACCCGGTGAACCTGGAGTACGACATTCTGGCGAAGTACGTCGAGAGGATGATGCGCCATGTTCGCGTCGATTGAGGAGGCCATCCGCCGCTTCGCGGCCGGCGAGATGCTCGTGCTGGTCGACGACGAGAACCGCGAGAACGAGGGCGACCTGGTCATGGCCGCCGAGCATGTCACGCCGGCGGCGATCAACTTCATGGTCACGCACGGCCGCGGGCTGGTCTGCGCGCCGATCACCGAGGCGCGGGCCCGTGCGCTCGGCCTCGCGCCCATGTGCACCGACAACACCGCGCTGCACGGCACGCACTTCACCGTGTCCGTCGACGCACGCGACGGCATCACGACCGGCATCTCGGCGTTCGACCGCGCCAAGACCATCGGGCTCCTCGTCGCCGACGACACGGACCCGCAGGACCTCGCGAGGCCAGGGCACATCTTCCCGCTCATTGCCCGCGACGGCGGCGTCCTCCGGCGCGCCGGCCACACCGAGGCGACCGTCGACCTCGCCCGCCTGGCTGACCTGAAGCCGGCGGCCATCCTCTGCGAGATCCTGAGCGACGACGGCACGATGGCCCGCCTGCCCGAGCTCGAGACGTTCGCCGCCCGGCACGGGCTGGTGATCGCCAACATCGCCGACCTGATCGCCCACCGCAAGCACACCGAGCGACTCGTCTATCGCGCCGCGACCGCCGAACTGCCGACCCGGCACGGCGACTTCCGCATCGTCAGCTACACGAGCCCGCTCGTGGACGAGGAGCACGTCGCCGTCGTCTGCGGCGAGGTGGCCGGGAAGGAGAACGTGCTCGTGCGCGTGCACTCAGAGTGCCTGACCGGAGACGTGTTCGGCTCGCACCGCTGCGACTGCGGCGCGCAGCTCGAACGGGCCCTCGAGAGGATCGCCGAGGAGGGCTGCGGCGTCGTCGTGTACATGCGCCAGGAGGGCCGCGGCATCGGCCTCGCCAGCAAGGTCTGCGCCTACGAGCTTCAGGACCAGGGCCTCGACACCGTGGAAGCCAACGAGCGCCTCGGCTTCGACGCCGACCTGCGCGACTACGGGATCGGCGCGCAGATTCTCTGCGACCTCGGGCTGACGACGATTCGCCTCTTGACGAACAACCCGAAGAAGGTCGTCGGCCTCTCGGGCTACGGGCTGACCATCGTCGAGCAAGTCAAGATCGAGATCGCCCCGAACGACTACAATCGACACTACCTGCGAACCAAGAAAGTGAAGATGGGGCACCGCCTGGACAAGGTCTAGAGATCGGAGGGCGCGATGGGAAAGGTATTCGAGGGCACGTTTGACGGGACCGGGCTGCGCATCGGCATCGTCGCGAGCCGGTTCAACGACATGATCACCGCGCGGCTGGTCGACGGCGCGCTCGACCGCCTGCGCCGCTCCGGCGTGGCGGAGAAGTCGACCGACATCTGCTGGGTGCCGGGCGCGTTCGAGGTGCCGCGCGCGGTCAAGGAGATGGCCGCGACCGGGCGCTACGACGGCGTCATCGCGCTTGCCGCCGTGATCCGCGGGGCGACCCCGCACTTCGAGTACGTCGCGAGCGAGATCTCGAAGGGCATCGCCCGCCTCAGCCTCGACGCCGACGTGCCGGTGACGTTCGGCGTCATCACCGCTGACACCATCGAGCAGGCCATCGAGCGCGCCGGCACTAAGGCCGGCAACAAGGGCTCCGACGCCGCCGAAGGCCTGATCGAGATGATCCACGTCCTGCGGAAGATGCGATGAGCCACGACCCCGTCCGCGGCATGTACGACATCCTCCCCGACGAGATGCCGTGGTGGCACCTCGCCGAGGCGGCGATGCGCGAGATGGCGCGACGGTACAACTACCGCGAGATCCGCGTTCCACTGCTCGAACCCACCGAGCTGTTCACGCGCGGCGTCGGCGAGGCGACGGACATCGTCACCAAGGAGATGTACACGTTTCAGGACCGCGGCGGGCGAAGCCTGACCCTGCGCCCCGAGGGCACCGCGTCGGTCGCCCGCGCGTACCTGACCCACGGCTGGCAGACCCAGGCGCCGTTCCAGAAGCTCTACTACATCGGGCCGATGTTCCGCTACGAGAAGCCCCAGAAGGGTCGCAACCGGCAGTTCCACCAGTACGGGATCGAGGTTCTCGGCGCGCTCGACCCGGCCGTCGACGCCGAGGTCATCGCCTTCGCCTGGTCGCTCATGGAGATGCTCGGCCTCGCCGGGCTGCGACTGCGCCTGAACTCGATCGGCTGCGCGCAGGACCGCGCCGCGTACCGCGACCTCTTGCGGACGCACTTCGCCGCGTCGATCGGCCGGATGTGCGCCGACTGCCAGCGTCGCCTCGACGAGAACCCCCTGCGCATCCTCGACTGCAAAGAGGCGTCCTGCCGACCGTTCATTGAGACGGCGCCCGGGAGCGCCGACCACCTCTGCGCTGACTGCGCGGCGCACTTCGCCGACGTGTGCGCCTGGCTCGACCGCCTCGCGCTCGACTACGACGTGGACGCGCGCCTCGTGCGCGGCCTTGACTACTACACGCGCACCGTGTTCGAGCTCGTGTCGGCCGATCTCGGCGCGCAGGACACGCTCATCGGCGGCGGCCGCTACGACGGCCTCGTCGAGATGCTCGGCGGCCCGCCGACGCCCGGCATCGGCTTCGCCGGCGGGTTCGAGCGCCTGGTCCTCGTCCTGCAGGAGCGCTCCCCGGATGCGGTGCAGCCCGAGCGCCTCGACCTATTCCTCGCCACCCTCGGCCTCGAGGCGCGCCGCGCCGGCATGGCGTTGGCGACCGCGCTGCGCGGCCTCGGCGCCTCGGTCGACGTCGACCATCGCGCCCGCGGGCTGCGCAAGCAGCTCACCCAGGCCAACGACCTGCGCGCCCGCCACCTCCTCGTGCTCGGCGACGACGAAGTGCGCGCCGGCCGAGGCAGGCTGAAAGACATGGACGACGGCAGCGAGCGCGAGGTCGCCCTCGACCCAGAGACCCTGGCCGAGCTCGTGTTCCCGCCTTGGGACGACCCCTGCGGCGGCCGCGACGAGGGCGGAGACGCCGAAGGCAGGTCGCCGTGAACGTCACGCTCGTTCCCCTGGAGAACCCCGACGGCCTGAACGTCATCCTCGGCCAATCCCACTTCATCAAGACCGTCGAAGACGTGCACGAGGCGCTCGTCGGCGCCGTGCCGGGCCTCCAGTTTGGCCTCGCGTTCTGCGAGGCGTCGGGCGACTGCCTCGTGCGGCACTCCGGAACCGACCCAAAGCTCGAGGCCCTGGCGACGCGCAACGCCCTCGCGCTCGGGGCCGGGCACACGTTCATCGTCTTCCTCGGCAACGCCTTCCCGATCAACGTCCTCCCAGCCATCCACCGCGTGCCCGAGGTGTGCCGAATCTTCTGTGCGACCGCCAACTCCGTCGAGGTGGTCGTCGCCGCGAGCGAGCAGGGCCGCGGCATCCTCGGCGTGATCGACGGCGCGTCGCCCCAGGGCGTCGAGGACGAGCGCGGCATCTCGTGGCGCAAGGCCTTCCTGCGGAAAATCGGGTACAAACTCTAGCGGAGGGCGCATGAAGGCGAGGCTGCGGGGCGACGCGATCTGGAAGCGCCTTTTCCGTCTCGTCCGCTACCGCACCCTGTGGGTTGTCGCCGTGATCCTCGTCGTGGGCGCCGCAGCCTACATCTATGCCCGTCAGGTGCCCCTGCGCAGCTCGTACTTCGACCTCTTGCCGCGCAACGACCCGTTGCTCCTCGCGTACCGGGAGAACCAGAAGTACCTGGCCGTGACCGACTCGGTCGTCTTCCTCGTCTCGCTTGACCGGGTGGAGGGCGTGCAGACCGAGGCGCGCCGGGTCCAGCTGCTTCACGCTGCGGAAGAGATCGCCACGGCGTTCCGCGGCGACCCGGAGTTCAAGTCCGTCACGTATCTGTTCGAGCTCAACCCCAAGATCCCCAAGGAGTTCGCGGCCATCGCCAGCCTCAGTCCGGACCGCCTGGCCAAGGTGCAGGAGAACGTCGAGCTCCTCCGCGACATGCTCGGTCAGTCCTCGGCCAGCGTGCCCGCGGACCTCGATCTCGTCGGCGTCTACCGCCAGGCGAGCCAGGTCGTCGACGACGCCGTCGCCTCGGGGCTCTCGTGGGGCGGCAGCGGCGCCGTGGGCCTCGGCGACCTCCTCGCCCTGAACCAAGTCGTCCTCGCCGCCATCGAGGGCCTGCCGAACTTCCCGGAGATGGCCGACGCAGTCCACGAGATCGCCGCGCTGTTTGCGCCCCAGGACGAGGTCAAGGGCATCCCCTACTTCTCCCGCGACGCGTCCAGCATCCTGATCAGCGCCCTGCCCCAGCAGCCGTCCGGAGCCGGCGTCGAGTACTGCAACAAGGTCCGCGCGATCGTCGGCGACACCCTCGCGCGCGTCGACCTCGCGCGTCTCGGCGTGACGGTCGGCATCGCTGGCTCGTACTCGCTCATCTCCGAGACCGAGGAGTTCGTCAGCAAAGACATGGCCCGCACCGGGCTGATCACGAGCGCCGGGGTGCTCCTCGTGTTCCTCATCTCGTTCGGATCGGTCCTGTACAGCCTGATCGCCGCCGTACCGCTCCTCGTCGCGCTCTTGTTGACCAACGTCTGGACGAAGGGCGCGATGGGCGGGTTCAATCTCCTGACGACGTTCGTGCCCTCGCTTATCCTCGGCATGGGCGACGACTTCGCCATCCACCTCATCTCGCGCTTCACCGAGGAGCGCAACCGTGGCGTCCCGTTCTCGAAGGCCGTCTACACGATGCTCACCCGCAAGGGGCCGGCCATCCTCCTCGGCGCGCTGACGATCGTCCTCGTGTTCCTCGGCCTCGTGACCGCGCAGTCGCGCGCCCTGTTCGAGCTCGGGGCGATCGCCGGCGTAGGCATCTTGCTCGCCATCGTCTGCGCCCTCGTGCTCATCCCGACCATGCTCACCCTGGCCGAGCGCGTGCGGTGCCGCCTGCGTCGCCGGCGGCGGCGGCGCGCCGCGCGCGCGTCGGCCGCCCACGCCCACTTCACTGGGCTCTTCCGCCTGTTGACGCACCGCGTCGGCGCGATCGTCGTCGTCTCGCTCCTCGCCGCGATCACGGGCGGCGCCCTGTACCTCGCGACCGGCGTCCGCTTCCAGTTCTCGTCGAGCGACCTCGTGCCGCGTTCCGAGAGCCAGGCGACGCTCGACCGGATTCTGACGACGTTTGACCTCGGCGGCGACGCGCAGCTCGGCACAAGCTTCCTCTACTTCGCCGAGACCGAGGCCGAGATGAAGGATCTCAAGACGCGCCTGCTGGAGAGCTCGCTGGTCCTCTCAGTCCGCTCGCCGCTCGACCTCTTGCCGGCGAACCTCTCCGAGCAGCAGGCCGCGATCCGCGAGGTGAACCTCGCCGCCTACGCCGACGGCCTCGCGGCCTTCGACCGTGGCTTCGCCGCGCAGGACGAGGTGCTCGTCGAGATCCGGACACTGTTGACGCGCCTTGCGCTCGTCCAGTACGCGGCGACGCTCAACGGCTATGCCCGGCTCGGGCTCGATGCGGCGCTGGCGCAGGATCAGCTCCTGCACATTCAGACCGCGCTTCGTGCCGTCGAGGTGCCCGAGGCGCGCGACAACGTCCAGGCGCTCGAGGCCGCCGTGCGCCGCCTCGACGAGCGCCTCGCCGCCGTGCGCGACCTCCCGCAGGTCGAGACGCTGTTGCGCGAGATCCTGCGCAGCCTGCCGCCCGAGATCTCGAACCTCTACCTCACCGAGGACGGCCGCTACATCGTGCGCGCCAACATGAGCCCCGACCTGTACGCGCGGAACAGCTTGATCTCGTTCATCGCCTTCTCCGAGGCGTTCACGCGCGACTACTTCGGCATCCCGCTCGTCGTGCGCAGCCTCGAGGACGTGATGAAGCGCGACTTCTACATCTCGACCGGGCTCGCCGCGCTGTTGATCCTGATCGTCGTCTGGCGCTCGTTCCGCAAGGTGACGCGCACGCTCCTCGCCCTCGCGCCCGTCATCCTCGGCTACATCTGGATGCTCGGCGGCATGAGGATCCTCGACGTGCACTTCAACTTCATCAACATCATCATCTCGCCCTTGTTGATCGGCCTGGGGATCGAGAGCGGCGTGACGCTCCTGTTCCGCTACCTCGAGGAGCGCGACCAGGCCGAGCAGGGCGCCATCGTGCGCGCGGGCGCCTCGACGGCCGTGCCGATCCTGACCTCGATGTTCACGACCATGCTCGTGTTCGCCTCGCTCCTCCTCGCGCACACCCCCGGACTGCGCTTCCTCGGCGCGTGCGCGCTGCTCGGCATCGGCTTTTCGCTCCTGATCACGCTCCTCCTCATCCCGGCCGCCATCTCGCTCACCCACCGCGCCGAGCGCGGTCCGCGGCAGGCCCGCGCCGCCCACGCAGAGCCGTAGGTCGCGCCCTTCACCGTCTTGCCACGCCCGCGTCGCGGCCCGTTCACCGCACGCGCGTACGGTGCCAGCCATGACCGAGAGAGAAACGAGAAGAACCGATGAGCCGGCTGGAAACCGGCGAGGCCCCGTGCGCCTCGAGGCCTTGCTCGTGCGCCTCGACCGCGTCGCGGCGTGGGCCTCGGCCGCGATCCTCGTCCTGTACATCGTGAGCGGCTTCGGCCTCACGCGGGGCGCGGCGACCCAGTCGTTGACCGGCGGGTGGATGACGCCGGAGCGGGCGTACACGCTACACAACCAGCTCTACGGCCCGCTCCTCGTGACCTTCGCCTTTCACACCGTGATGGGCCTGCGTCGGGCGCTCGTCCGCGTGACGCGAAGGCGCGCCCTCGCCGGCGCGCTGGCCGCCGGCCTCGGGGCCGTGGCGGTCGCCTACCTCGCGCTCCTCGGGTTCTAGGTCTAGGCGCGCGGCAGGACCCAAAAGACAAGGGCCTCGGGCACGCCCGAGGCCCCTTACCAACAGATCTCGCGTGACGCCTAGAGCTTCTTCTCGACCTGCGCGAGGAGCGTCTGCGCGTTCCACTGCGCGTAGGCGTTCATGAGCGGGTACTTGTCGCCGATCGGCTCGGCGAGCAC
>JBFYQX010000027.1:0-7083 GCA_041302525.1 Candidatus Bipolaricaulota bacterium
TGGGCAGTCTGTTAGGGCGGCGTGGTGAGGGACTCCGCCCCAAGGAAGGAGTTCGCCAGCCACCAAACCGGGCGAACTCCCAAGCTGTCCGCGGAGCGATGCATGGACCGCGGACAGCCGCAGCCCCCCCCAGCGCCTGGAGAGCCGACCACGTCGTGCCAGCCGCTGCCCGGGCACGGGCAGGCTCCCGCGTGCATCTCGCCCTTGACGCTTCACATCTCGCTTGTAGAATAGTTGCATGGTTGCGCAACAAAGCATCGAATGTTCAGGGACGCCACTTGATCCTGCCTGCGCGGCAATCGGAACCGGCGTGGCGCATCCTGTAAGGATCGCGATCCTGAGGATGCTCGCCGAACGCGGCGAGCTCTGCTCCTGCGAGATCGAGCCCTGTTTCGAACTGGACCCATCGGGGGTGTCTCGCCACTTGTCCGCCCTGCGTGACGCGGGTCTCATTCTCTCCCGGCGCGATGGAGTGCGCATTCTGCACCGCCTGGCCTCGCCGGATGTCGTCGCCCTGCTCCGGGTGACGGACCGCCTGGCTGCCGCGGCCGATGCCTACGACCGCGCAGAGAGGCGGAAGCTGGCGACCCAGCTGCGTCCGGAGGTGAAGGGCCGTGGCTGTCTCTAGGAATCTGAAGACGTTTGGGTGGATTGCTGCGCTGTTTCTCGCGGCGTACTTCGTTCCGTTCTCGAGTCCCGCGGTTCGACGATCGGGTCTCGAAGCGTTCATGCTGCTGCAGGAGTACGCGCGGGAACACGTGCTGCTCTGCCTCGTCCCGGCGCTGTTCATCGCCGGAGCCATCTCCGTGTTCATCAGCCAGCAGAGCGTCATCCGGTATCTGGGGGCGGGGGCGAAGAAACCTCTTGCGTACGCCGTTGCGTCGGTCTCCGGGGCCATCCTTGCGGTCTGTTCGTGCACTGTGATCCCGCTGTTTGCCGGAATCTACAGGCGTGGCGCTGGACTCGGACCTGCGATTGCGTTCCTCTACTCGGGCCCCGCTGTCAATATCCTCGCCATCGTGCTTACGGCGCGCATCCTCGGCGTCGAGTTCGGACTGGCGCGCGCGCTGGGCGCGGTCCTCTTCTCGGTGGTCATCGGGCTGTGCATGCACTTCCTGTTCCGGGGCGAGGAGGCGGAGCGGAAGGCCGCGGCAGCCTCGCAGCCGGTGGAAGAGCCCAGTCGTCCGCTGTGGCAGACGGCACTGTACGTCGCCACGATGGTCGCGATCCTCGTGTTCGCGAACTGGGGAAAGCCGGGAACGATCTCGATGCTTACCACGTCAGGCCAGACGCTCGTGGGTGCGCGCGCCGGCGAGACGTCTGAAGTCCTGCTGTACAAGCCGGCGGGCACGGACGCGAGCGTTGTCGCCGTTCCGCGCGCGGAGGTGGTCGAGGTCCGTTTCGCCCCTTCGCTCTACACGTCGATCTACGGCGCGCGATTCATCATCGCCGGCGTCCTCCTCGCCCTCCTCCTCCTCGAGCTTGTTCTCTGGTTCCGAAAGCCGGAGATCCTGGAGTGGGGCGGGTCGACGTGGTCGTTCGCCAAGATGATCGTCCCCTACCTGTTGGGCGGGGTCCTCGTGGCGGGGTTCCTTCTCGGGCGGCCAGGGCACACGGCCCTGGTCCCGCCGGAGTGGATCGCCCGTGCGGTGGGCGGCAACTCCTGGGGCGCGAACGCCGCGGCGAGTGTCGCCGGGGCGCTGATGTACTTCGCCACGCTGACGGAGATCCCAATCTTGCAGGGCCTCATCGGAGCGGGGATGGGGAAAGGACCGGCGCTGGCCCTGCTGCTGGCGGGCCCAGCCCTGTCGCTGCCGAGCATGCTCGTGCTGGGGAAGGTGATGGGCGCCAGGAAGACCGCCGCCTACCTGGTGCTGGTCATCGTGGCGGCGACGCTGACTGGCAAGCTGTTCGGAACGATTGTCCCCTAGCGGAAGGAGGGCGTTTGAGGATCGAGATCTTGGGCACGGGTTGCCCGAAGTGCAGGGCTCTGGCGGACGCTGTCGCCACTGCTGCCGCTGCTCTGTCGCTTGAGGCCGAGATCGTCAAGGTGACCGACATCGACGACATCCTGAATCGGGGCGTCATGCTCACGCCGGCGCTGGTCATTGATGGGAGGGTTGCCGCGGTTGGGAAAGTGCCAGCCGCGAGTGAGCTCATGAAACTGCTGGGAGGTGCGCGATGAGGCTGTTGGCGGAGTGGTTTCCGGAGTTCGCGTCGAAGCTCGACGAGATGGATGCGCTGTACGCACAGCAGCGGCTCATCGACGAGAAGACCTACCAGTTCATCTGTTTCGCTCTGGCGGTCCGCGCACGCTCGAAGCCGTGTGTCCTCAAGCACTTCAGAGGAGCTCTCGCGGCTGGGGCTTCGTTGAAGGAGATCGCCTACATCCTGGCTCTCGTGGAGCGCGAGAGCGCCGGAGGCGATGACTGCTGGACGCACGATGCGCTCGGGGACTACAAGGCCTTGATGAAGTCCGACATCCAGTGCTGCCCCAAGTGATGGATGGAACGGAGGAGTCGATTGGATAGCAAGCCCCTATGGATCGCCGCGGCGGCCATCTTGGTGGTTGCGGCGTTGCTCGTCTTCTGGCCTGAGCCTGAGGCGATTGTAGGCCCGATGGGGCCGATCCCGGTGCCAACGCCCGCCGAAACGGCGGCCGTGCCGGAGGCGGCGTCGACGGCCATGGCGTCCCCAAGCGACGAAACACAGAGCGCGAGCGTCGGAGTCCCTCCTCTGCTCGCGAGCCGCCGTGTCGTCGCCACCTACTTTCACAACACCGCCCGCTGCTACACGTGCCGCACCATCGAGGACCGAGCGAAAGAGACGATGGAGGCGACGTTCGCCGAGGAGTTCGCATCCGAGAAGCTCGTTTGGCGGACTGTGAACATGGAGCTTCCGGAGAACGAGCACTACGCGGCCGACTATCAGTTGGTGTCCCCATCTCTCGTGCTGGCGTTGATGGACGGGGACCGTGAGGTGCGCTCTGCGGTCCTGCAGGACACCTGGATCTTGATCCACAAGGCGGCGCGGTTCGAGGCGTACGTCATTGCGGAGACCTTGGGCTTCCTGGAGGAACTCTAGTGCCAGCATGGTTGGTGGGCGTCGGTTCTGCTCTCTGGTTTGGGATCCTGACCTCGATCAGCCCTTGCCCGCTGGCGACCAACATCACGGCGCTGTCGTTTGTGGGGCGTCACATTGGAAGCGCGAGGAAGGTGCTCTTGGCGGGGCTCCTCTACACCCTGGGACGAGCGCTGACGTACATGGCTGTCGGGGCGCTCCTCACGTGGACGCTGCTGTCCGCGCCTCGTGTCTCGCTGGCCCTGCAGGGAACGATGAACAAGGCGCTCGGCCCGATGCTGATTGTTGTTGGGATCCTGCTTCTCGGCATCCTGTCGCTGCCGGTGCCATCGGCCGGCATCCTTCGGCGAGCGGGCGAGCGGGTCGCGAAGCTCGGGCTGCTGGGCGCGCTCTTGCTGGGCGTCCTGTTCGCGCTGACGTTCTGCCCTGTGTCGGCAGCGCTGTTCTTCGGGAGCCTGCTACCCATCGCGGTAGAGCAGAACTCGCCAATCCTGCTTCCCGCAGTGTATGGGATCGGCACAGCGGTTCCTGTGCTCGGGTTCGCGCTGGCCATGGCCCTCGGCGCCAGATCCTTTGGGCGCGCGTTCCGGCGCATCACGGGGCTCGAGACGTGGGCGCGGAGGATCACGGGACTTGTGTTCATCGGCGTTGGTGTCTACCTCACGCTCTTGCACCTGGTGCGAGTGTGGGGGTAGGGACGTGCAGCGGCCAAGGAGGCTGGAGTGTTGAAGACCGCAGTGATCCTGATGCTGACTTGCTGCTTGGCGATGGTCGCAGCCCACGCCTATCCCGAGTTGACCGTGGACGTTGCCACACTCACGTTTGCTGACACCATCGAGGGTCTCTCTGTCGCCCACACGTTCGTTCTGACGAACACGGGGGACCAGGACACGGTCATTGCGAGCGCTGCGCCGAGCTGTGCGTGCACGCGGATTGTCGCTGAGCTCGACGCGTATCGTCTCTTTCCCGGCCAGAGTGTTGCTCTCACGGCGCGGTTCGACACGGTTGGATCGTCGGGCTTCGTCAGCAAGAAACTGATGGTCCGATCGAATGCGCCGGGCCCCGACGGCGACGGCGTTATGGAGCTTCGCTTCGAAGGCATCGTGCTTGCGCCGATGCCCTACCAGTCCTCCGTCGCGGACTTGGGTTCCGACATCTACCTGCTCGTGGACGTGCGTGACGCGTCGGCGTATGCCGCACGCCACCTGATCGGAGCGCTGAACGTTCCTCTCGCTGAGGCCGCCGCGCTTGCCACGCGGCTTCCCCCATCTGCCGCGATTGTGATCTACGACGAAACCGGCTCCTCGTCGGCGCTCGGGGAGGTCGCCCGCATCCTGCATGGTGCAGGCGTCGAGGACGTGTACTCCTTGCAGGGCGGATTCGCGCAGTGGCAGGCTCGGTACGGGGCGGTACGAACTGTGACCGGCCCGGACTCGACGTGGGGTGACTTTCTCGACACGTCTGGCGTTCGACTCGTCTCGCAATCTGCCCAGACCACGCCCTACTACGCGGCCCAACTGCTGACAGACTGCGTCCTTCTCGATCTTCGAGCGCCGGAGGACTACGCAGCGGGGCATCTCGCGGGCGCCGTGAACCTTGCGGCGAGCGACGTTGCGGCGTACATCGCGGAGCTGAAGCGGGAGACGCCGATCATCGTCTACAGCTCGGACGGAGCGACGAGCGATCGCGTGGCCTACGAGCTGTGGACCCAAGGGCGGCGGGCCACGAGTCTGCTGGGTGGGTTCTTGGAGTGGACGGCCCAGCGAGGCTACGACTTCGTCGTGGCGTCGGCGCGCTGACCGGGCGACCGCAGGAGCCCTCCTGTGCAGCTCACTCTCGTGATGGGAGAGCTCTCTCGGGGATGCGCCGCTGGGGCCCTTGGCGTGTCCTGACCCTGAGGGCTCTGTACGGCGCTCCAGGCGCCCGTAGCACACGGCCGCGCGGGGGCTCTTCCGCAGAACGACGCCGACTCAGTCCGATCTGCGCGTTCCGGGCAACCCGGCGTGTTGACGGCTTCACGAGGCGGTGCTATCGTGGAAGCGATGCGGGGGCTCGCATGCGCGGGCCCCGGCTGTTTGTGAGGAACGCGCGTCGGAGGTGGGGTCGATGCCCGGGATGCTGATCTTCGTCATCGGGTTCTTCGTCGTGCTCGTGCTGGGCGGCATCGTCGCCCTGAGCCGATAGGAAGGCTCGCGCCGCCAGAGGAGGTTCTTATGCTCGTGCTGCGTCGAGGACTGCTGATCGCCTGCCTGCTGTGTGCCGCGGGACTGCTCGTCGGCTGCACGCAGCCGGAGGCGACCGTCCGGCTGACGATCACGTTTGGCACGATGGGTGGATACGCTGGCGATCTGTTCGAGATCCGCATCGTGACATCCGGCGGGACTGAGGTTGCGAGGCAGGCGGTGGCCTCGATCTCGTCGCCGCAGTTCAGCCTGGCGTTCCCTGGCCTCGAGAAGGGCAGAGCGTATCGCGCTGACTTCTACGCCGACGTGAGTGGTAACGGGCACTACGACGCGCCGCCGGCCGACCACGCCTGGCGACTCGAGGTGCCGCCCATGGACGGCGACACGTCGCTCCCGTTCGTGTCTGGTGGGCCGTTCACGGACATTGCCTTCCCCGTGCCCCCGGCGACTGTCCCTGTGGCGGACGGCACAATCGCTGCCGGCGAGTACCGTCACACCATGACGGATCCTACGACATTGATGACGGTGTCGTGGCAGAATGACGCGATGACGCTGTACGTCGGCCTGGTCTCGCCCGGCGTCGGCTGGCTGGCGATCGGATTTGACCCGGTCCACCAGATGGAGGACGCCAACATCATCATCGGGTACGTAAGCGGCGGCGTCCTCACCATCGAAGACCAGTACGGGTCGGGGCCGCAGAACCACGAGGCGGACGCGCGCGACGACATCCTGACGTCTGGCGGGCGCGAGGCAGGCGGGAAGACGACGATGGAGTTCTCGATCCCCATGAACAGCCGCGACCCGCAAGACAGAAAGCTAGAGCCCGGCGAGCGGTACCCGATCATCCTCAGCTATCACCTGACCGACGACACGCTCGTGACCTACCACGCCACGGTGCGCTCGACCCGGCACATTGTGCTGGACTAGGCGAGCCGCTGCGGGTCTGGCGAGCGTGGCGCGGTGGGCCATGTGGCCTCCACGCGGCGTCGGGAGTATCATGGCGAAAAGCGAGGCCTCACCTGATCTGGACAAGGTTGGCGTGGAGCGAGGGGATGAAGCAGAGACCGATCGAACAGCTGGCGCGGGAGCTCAAGGTCCGCATTGCGCCTGAAAGCCTCGAGCGCGCGTTCTTGCACAGCTCGTACGCGAACGAGGTGGGGGATCCACGCGGCTCGAACGAGCGCCTGGAGTTCCTCGGCGACGCCGTGATCGACCTCGCGGTGACTGCGCACCTCTTCGAAGCCTATCCCGATGCCGATGAAGGGCGTCTCACCAAGGCCAAGTCCGTGGCCGTGAGCCGTCCCACCCTGGCCGAGAAGGCTGACGAGCTGGGGTTGGCCGACTACCTGCGGCTCGGGAAGGGCGAGGAGGCGAACAACGGGCGCGAGCGGCCGAACAACCGCGGCAACGCGTTCGAGGCGCTCGTGGCCATCCTGTACCTCGAGCGTGGCTTTGCCTACGCGCAGAAGTTCGTGGTGCGATGCCTCGAGGCCGACATCGAGCGATACCTCGCCGAGGAGTCAACGACCGGCGACTACAAGAGCCTGCTGCAGGAGACCGCGCAGCGGCTCTTCGACTGCCGTCCCGAGTACTCGCTGGCGCAGTCCCAGGGCAAGGAGCACCACAAGGAGTTCACGATCAGCGTGTCCGTGGCCGGGCACCGCAGTGTGGGTCGCGGTCGGACGAAGAAGGAAGCCGAGCAAGCGGCTGCGAAGCAGCTATACTTGATCCTTGAGGAGTTCTAGACCCCCGTAGCTCAGTAGGATAGAGCGCCGGTTTCCTAAACCGTAGGTCACAGGTTCGACTCCTGTCGGGGGTA
>JBFYQX010000028.1:0-4900 GCA_041302525.1 Candidatus Bipolaricaulota bacterium
GCGAGACGCTGTGCCCACCAGGTCTCATCTTCATCCTCGGCAACGAGCAAGAACACCGGAGGCGCAGCAAGGTGCGCGTGCAGTGCCCGGTCGAAGGCGCAGACGACCTCGGCATCGTCGACCGTGGCGCGCCGCACGGCCGGCGCGCCGCGCGGCACGGAGACGGGGTCGAGCGGTCGGACCGCGTCGCACACGACCTGGCCAAACCCAAGCCGGGTCAACGCTTCGGCTCCCGGCGCATCGTGGGCAAGCAAGGCGACGAGGTGCGTCTCGGCTCCCGCCGACGCCCAGCCGCCCGCCACGGCGGCATAGAGCGTCTCGTAGATCCGGCGCGCGTCGCCCGACGGGACGTCGGGAGACACGCCGTGCCCCCACTCTGGCGACAACATGCTCGCGCGGCCACCGTAGCGGATCGGAAACGCCGCGAGGAACCCCACCATGCGCCCACGGTCGAAGGCCACAACGCCAGGGCCCCGTCCGGCAAGGGACGCGATGCGCGCGTGAAGCGTCCCGGGATCGCCGCAAGTCGCCGATAGGCAAGGAACGGGGTCCCGCAGCGAGGCCAGACGATCGCGGACTACGCGAGCCGCACCCTCCGCGTGGTTCGGAGACAGAATCGCTGTATTCAACGGCAGGATCCCCCTTCCGCCAGGGGCCTATCGTACCCCAACACGGTCGGCCGGTTGCCCTCTCCCACGCCGTCTCGGTAGCATGCAGCGTTGTCGGACCGCCGGGTTGCGGACCGGGGCTCCGGGAGGCCACATGAGCACAGGAAGGGTCATCGGCATTGTCGTCGGCAGCCTCGTTCTCCTCGCGGGGCTCGGGCTCATTCTGGGAGGCGGCGGCGTGCTCGTTGCCGAGAGGATCTTGGCGGACGACGACGGATTCGTCTCGTTCCGCCCCGCGCCCGTGGACCAGGACGCGCACGCCATCGTCATGCCGGTTCGCATCGACGGCGGGCCATGGTTCTGGCGGCGGCACGTTGTCACGGCCCGCATCGAGATCGAGGGCCGCGGGGTGGAGCCCAAGCCGCTGTTCGTCGGCCTCGCCCACCGATTCGACGTCGAGGCCTACTTGGCGGGCGCCCAGTGGGTGGAGGTTCGCAGTCTGCGCTTCCCCAACGACGACCTCACGCGCCGGCCGTCGCTTGACGTCACGGTCGTCCCCGGAACGTCGGCCCCGGCGACACCCCCCGGCCGCATCTTCTGGCTGCAAAGCGCGACGGGATCTCGCGCGCAGTCGCTGCAATGGCGCGTTGAGCCCGGCGACTACGCGCTGGTCCTGATGAACGCCGACGGCTCACGCGGCATCGCCGCGACGGCCTCGATCGGGCTGCGCGCCCCAATCATTGTGCGGGTCGCCGGCGCGGGCCTCGGGCTCGGCGTCGTCTTGCTCGCCTTGGGGGTAACCACCATCGTCCTTGCAGCGCGTGGGACGCGACCCCAGCCGACGCCGGACGCTGCGGGAGATGCGGCGCGCCCAGCGATCTCGAGCTATCCTGTAGCGCTTCGCGCAGAGTACACGGAGACCCTGTCGCCCGTCTTGTGGCTCGCCAAATGGCTCTTGCTCATCCCGCACTTCGTCGTCCTCGGCTTCCTCTGGACCGGGTTCGCCTGCTCGTGGCTCGTCTCGCTGTTCGCCATCCTGTTCACGGGCCGCTATCCGCGCGGGCTGTTTGAGTACAACGTCGGCGTCTTGCGATGGACGTGGCGCGTCGGCTTCTACGGCTACCAGGCGCTCGGCACGGACGCCTACCCGCCGTTCACTCTCAAGGCCGGCGGGTATCCGGCCGACCTCGAGGTGCGCTACCCCGAGAAGCTGTCGCGCCCGCTGGTTCTGGTGAAGTGGTGGCTGCTCGCGATCCCTCACTACCTCATCATGGCTCTGCTCGTCGGGATCGGGCCACACTGGGGCGGCCTCGTCGTGGCGCTCTCGATCCTCGTCGGCGTGATCTTGCTGTTCTCGAGCCGCTACCCGCGGGAGCTGTTCGGAATCATCGTCGGAGCCAACCGCTGGGCATTCCGCGTCTTGGCCTACGTCAGCCTGATGACCGACGAGTACCCGCCGTTTCAACTCGAGGAGTGACGGCGTAAGGATCCGGAAGGGAGAGCGTATGGGTTGGACAGCACGCAGTCAGAGAACGCGCGGGCTGCTCGTCGCGCTGGGCCTGGTCCTGACCGCCTTCGCGGCGGCGGCGACGCCGGAGGTCGAGCCAAATGACCTCGTCCCGCAGTCACTCGGCGCCCTTGCACTGGAAGGGGCCACGACGTGGAGCGTCGACGGCACGTCGGGGTACGCCGGAGACATTGACTGGTACGCGTTCATTGTCCCGTCGGCGCGCGTTGTCCGCCTCGCCGTCGACGCGCCGGCCGCGTGGCAGATCGTCCTGTACTCCGAGGCCCTTCAGCCTATCTCGTCAGGGACCGGGTCGCTGACCTTGCGCCTGGCGGCAGGCGGCTACCGCGTTCGGATCCAGCCTTCCGAACTCGGAACGGGCACGTACCTGCTGCTGGTGAGCGACGCCCTCGAACGCGAGTCCAACGACGGTCTGAACCAGGCCACACCGCTTGGGACCGTCCAGACGGAGCCGCTCACAGTGTTTGCCTCCATCGACCCCGCCGGCGATGTCGACTTCTTTTCGTTCGATGTCCCCGAGCCCGCGGACGCCGCCGCCGGAACGTCGCGCGTGCTGCGCATTGAAACCCCGAGCCCCAGTGGAGATACGTTGCTCCTCGTGTACGCCGACGTCGATGGAGGAGCGTACCCGGTCCCCGTCGCGCGCAACGATGACTGGGACGGCGGATCGTGGAGCCGCCTCTACCTCCAGGATCCCGCGCCGGGGCGCTACACGCTGCGCGTCCACGAGTACGCCGACAACGAGGTGATCGTCGGGTACCGCGTGGTCGTCACGCCGATGACGCTCGCAGACAGCGAGCCCAACGATCCGCCACTCTCGGCGCCGCTCGGCGTGCTGTCCCCCGGCGGGCGTCTCGAGCGGACGGAGTTCCTGGGCCAGGGCGACGTCGACGCGTTTCGGTTCGAGGTCTCGGCTCCGTTGTGCGTCACAGTGGAGACAGGCGGCCCATCCCGCGGCGACAGCGTGCTCACGCTCGTCGACGTTGCCGATCGAGATCGTCCGATCACTGACGACGATGGGGGCGAGGACGGCTGGAGCCGGCTGTTCCGGCGACTCGACGCGGGGTACTACGAGGTGTCCGTGTTCGGATCGAGCGAGACGGACACGTTCATCTACACCCTCTCCGTGACGACCACCGCGTGCCCGAGCGCGGTCTCGGAGACTGAGCCCAACGACGACGTGGCCACGGCGAACGAGGTAACGCTGCCGTCGGAGATCTCCGCCGAGATCGCGCCCGACGACCCCGACTGCTACCGGTTCGAACTCCTGGCGTCAACCCGCCTCTTCGCCGAGACGTTCGGCGAAGACGACGTCGACACGGTGCTCTGCCTCCTCGACGCGTCCGGCACGGTCATCGCGTGCGACGACGACGGCGGGGACAGGCTGTGGAGCCGCCTCGAACGCGCTCTCGACCCCGGCATCTACTTCGTCCGCGTGGAGCTTTTCGGCGGGACAGCGACAGCGCCCTATCGCTTGCTGCTTCGGTCGGACCCGGCTGCAGAGGGCGAAGGCTAGGCGTCCGGAGACGAGGCCGGCCGAGCGCGACGACGGCGAACCCGTTCGAGGCCACGGAAGAGCGCGCCGAGCAGGGTCAGAACGACGGCGGCGAAGACCACGTCGAGGAGGAAGTGGGCAAAGGGCGAGACCCAGGATGCCAGGACCTCGCCTGCACTGACTGCGTCGTGCATGTGCCTCCTTCGCGCCCGTGAGAGCGTACTGCCTGCCCCGTCCGACTGCCAGGCCGAGCGATGCCGCCCACCCGCGCGGGATTGCGCGCGGCCGGCGCCTCGACTACGCTGCGCGTACACATGGCGGAGGTGGTGCGTAGTCGAGCCAATGCGCGGATCCAGCGGACTGCACACCTCGTGCGGGACGCGGCCGAGCGCCGACGCCTCGGGCGCGTCGCGGTCGAAGGCCTCCGCGAGGTCGAGCGCGCGTTCGCCAACGGCTGGATGCCGCAAGAGGTCTATGTGAGTGAGTCTCTTGCCGCAGGAGCTGCCCGATCCCTTCTCCAGTGGGCGCAAGCGAACGACGTCCCCATCACGACGTGCACGCCCGACGTCTTCGCCAAGATCGCCTACCGCGAGAACCCCGAAGGGCTTCTCGCCGTGGGTCCGATGCCCACGGGCCGCCTGGAGGCCCTCGACGTGCCAGACGCCCCCCTCTTGCTGGCTGCCGCAGAGATCGAGAAGCCGGGAAACCTCGGCGCGCTCCTACGAACCGCCGACGGCGTCGCGGTCGATGCGGTGCTCGTCTGCGGCGACGCGGTCGACCTGGGAAACCCGAACCTGATCCGCTCCAGCCTGGGCACAGTGTTCTACCTGCCCCTGGCGGTCGCCTCATCGGACGAGGCGGTGGCGTGGCTCGGGCAGCGTCGGATACGCGTCGTGGCTGCGGATCCCGACGCCGACACCGTCTACTGCGACGCCGACCTCCGGGGTCCGCTGGCGATCGTCGTGGGGGCCGAGGATCGCGGACTCCCCGAGGCCTGGCGACGCGCCGCGGACGTTCGCGTCTCGATCCCCATGCGCGGCCAGAACGACTCGCTCAACGTGTCCGTGGCTGCGGCCGTCCTGCTCTACGAGGCCTTGCGCCAGCGCTCTCGAGCCGGCGCAGACGTTGCCCCATCCGGTCCATCCCGTTAGATTCTCTCTCGAGGTGAGACGATGACGTATCGCGCGCGCACTGCTTTCGCTGCCTTGTTGATCACGCTCGTAGCGGCCGCCGGCTGCACGGGTCCGATCCTGCCGCCCATCGCCGCCT
>JBFYQX010000060.1:0-2794 GCA_041302525.1 Candidatus Bipolaricaulota bacterium
GTTCGACTCGTACAACTCGTCTGTCTTGTGCAGTATGAGTCCAAAGGCACCTACCCGTCAAGCACGCGCGCTAGATCTCCCCCCCCGTCCCGCAGGGCGGCCATGCGCTTCGCGATCCGGCTCACGGTCGAGTAGTGGAGGCCCGCCACATCGGCTACCTCCTGGAGCGTGTAGCCGTGGAGGCGCAGGGCCTCGTGGATGCGGGCATTGCGCGTGGGTTTGTCAGGAACCTTGGCGAAGAGCTTCGCCAAGCTCGGCCGCGCCGTGAGACGCTCGTGACGCGGAAACTGCTTCAGCCTCTCGAAATCCAAGAGGAGTGGCTTCAGCTCGGCGACGAACTCGTCGCTGCCAAGGAGAATCCCGCCGCGAAGCTCATCCCACACCTCAACGCCGCAGCCTGCCTTCGCGAAGTCGCGGTAGGGCTCTTGCGAGCGAACGTGGCTACTGTCCAACTGCCCGAGGATTCAGTCCATCGCCAGGAATCCAGGGCCGCCTCCGGCCCGGCCGTCGCTCCGCAGCTCGACCACGGCCGGTCCTTCGCTGAGCGGACCATTTGGGCCGGAATGGTGTTCAGGACAACGCAGCGCGCTGGTCCACTGGCTCGGTCTGACACCGACCACGCAGCCCCCCCTGCCACTCACCCCCTCGGACTGACATGAGCCGGCTGCGCCTCAAAGCGCCTCTCGGTTGTCGACACCCGCCGGTACAGAGCAAGACTGTGCTAAACACATAGCGCGTGTCTGTTCGGTGGCACGCGAGGCTAGAAGCTCACTGCGTCCGTCCGCGGCCCCCCGTAGGATCGAAGCGTCTCGTGGGCCGCGGCAACCCCTGAGCCCGTCACAAAACGGTGCCCACACACAGAGAGGCCAGCCTCAATCGCGCTCACTGTCGCGAGGACGTCGCCCGCCGTGGTCGCGCCCATGTGGCCAATGCGGAAGTGCACGTCGCGGATCTCCGGGTGAAGCCCGCCGGCGAGAATGGCCCCGGCCGATCGGACCGCCGGGAGAAACGCGGCCCCGTTGACGCCGCTCGGATACCTTGGCGCGGTCATCGTGTTCGCCGCGTGGTCGTCGCTCGTCGGGATCTGGCCGAGCCCGAGCGCCCGCATTGCGGCCCGGCACGCGGCCCCGAAGCGCCGGTGGCGCGCAGAGCGAGCGTCCAGCCCTTCGGCGAGGATCTGACCCAGACTCACGTCGAGTGCGACCACGTGGTTCACCGCCGGCGTCCCGAAGTATGCAGGAGCGCGCATCTCATAGGACTCCATGATCGGAAGCCACTTGGCCCAGTCGGCGTAGTAGTTGGCGACCGGCGTCTTCCGGCTCCGCCACTCGGCGAGCGCCGCCGCGCTCACCACGAGGAGCGCAAGTCCGGGCGGCACGCCGACGGCTTTCTGGGACGCCGTCAGCACGACGTCGAGCCCCCACGCCTCTTGCCGGATCTCTTCGCCGGCGACGGAACACACCCCATCCAACACGGTCCGGACGCCCCACTCCCGCCCGAGAGCGCCGAACCGCTCGGCGTCGATGCGGACGCCCGTCGACGTGTCGACGTGCGTTGCCGTCATCAGCCGGTACGGCTCTGCACGCAACGCACGTTCGACGAGCGCGAAGTCGATCGTCTCGCCGAGCGGCGCGCGGAGGACATCGACCGTGGCGCCGTACCGCGACAGGAGGTCTTCAAAACGATCGCCGAACACTCCCGTACTGAGGACGAGCGCGCGGTCGCCGGGCTCGACGAGGTTGGCTCCGGCGCAGTCCATCGCCAGCGTCCCTGACCCCGCGAGAACGAACGGCTGGCCCGTCGGAGCCTGCCAGACCTCGCGCATCCGTTCGAGCGCGCGGCCGAAGACGCCGATGAAGTCGGGCGAGACGTGGCTCATCGTCGGGGCGCCGAGCGCCTGAAGCACTTCGTGATCGAACTCGATCGGCCCGGGGATCATGAGCAGCCTGTGCCTGGTCATCTTGCCCTCCTTGGAGACGAGAGAATCCCTGCCCGGATCAGCACTGACTCAAGTTCGCCTCGTTCCTGCACGCCGAGCGGGACAAGGGGCGGTCGAACGGCGCCACCCTGCAGGCCCAGCATGTCCATGGCTGCCTTCAGCCCCGCCACGCTCCAACGGCTAGTCACTGCGGCGTTCGCCGGGATCATCCGACGCTGCACATCGGCGGCACCAGCCACGTCGCCAGCGCGGAACCGTCGCTCAATCTCGAGACACTGTGCTGGCGCGATGTTTGCCAGCGCCAAGACACCGCCGACGGCCCCCACAGCCAACGCAGGAAGGAAGAAGCCCGCCGATCCCGCCAGCACCGCGAACTTATCTCCAAGCCGAGCTCGCAGTGCGCCCAGCTTCGCAGTGTCCCCTCCGGAGTCTTTGATTCCGACGACACGAGCATGAGAGGCGATCCCCGCAATGCACTCGAGATCGAGGTCCAAGCCCGTGCAGGCTGGCATGTTGTAGATCAGGAGCGGAATCTCCGCGGCATCTGCAACTGCGTGATAGTGCCGCTGGAGCGCCTCCCGAGTCATCTGAGCCCTGAAGTAGGATGGCGGAAGAACCAGTGCAGCATCGACCCCACAGCGCGCTGCGTGAGCCGTCATCGAGATCGTCTCACGAGTTGACTGGCAGCCGGTGCCGGCAATCAGCAGTCGCCCCTCTGGAATCCCCTCGCGGGCGATCTGAAGCACGTGAACTTTCTCTGCGGAATCCATGAGAGCCGCTTCTCCGTTCGTGCCCAAGACAACGTAGCCACAGAGAGGGAACGCGTTCCAGTACTCCAGGTTCTCGAGGAGAGCC
>JBFYQX010000072.1:0-4653 GCA_041302525.1 Candidatus Bipolaricaulota bacterium
GGAATCGCTAGTAATCGCGGGTCAGCCATACCGCGGTGAATATGTACTCAGGGATTGTACACACCGCCCGTCACACCAACCGAGTGGGGGGTACCTGAAGTCGCTCTTCTGAGGGCGCCTAAGGTAACTTCCGCAAGAGGGGTGAAGTCGTAACAAGGTAGCCGTACGAGAACGTGCGGCTGGATCACCTCCTTTCTAGGGAGTATCGGGACCAACCAAATGTGACCAGGACCACGCTATCCCTTTTCATCCCTTCCTCGTCCGCGCCGATGCTGTGACGTTGTCCACATCACGTTGGGACGCTTGTACCCTTTCGACAGCGAGATTCTTCCCCCGCGCGGCCATCCGTTTCCCGTTGCCTAGCGCGCCCGCCGTGTAGCCTCAACGCGACGGTGAAAGGGAGGACGGATGCTATCCACGGCCAGTGACAAGGTGAGCTTCGCCCGCGTGCTGACGGATCTCGGCGATCTGATGCACATCGATCGCGGCGAGACGATCTACCATCCCGGCTCTCCGAGTACGACGGTGTTCGTGGTCGAGAAAGGACGAGTCAAGCTGGCCTATCTCGACGAGAGCGGCAAGAAGCTGACGCTTTCGATCATCGACCAGGGCGAGATCTTCGGCGAGATGTGCCTTGTCGGAGAGAAGTTCCGCCGCCACCTCGCGTCGGCGATTGACGACACCATCCTGCGCTGTGTCCCGCGACGCGAGTTCTCGGAGGCGATCAGCGCCGACTTCGATGGCCTGCAGCAGCTTGTCCGCCACTTCGCGCAGCGGATGCGCGAGTACGAGGAGACGCTCGAAGACCTGGCCTTCCGCGACATCCAGGCGCGCCTTTCGCGCCAGCTCCTGAAGCTGTCCGACGAGTACGGCGTGGCGACCAAGGAAGGCATTCTGATCGGCTTCCCGGTGACACACAAGGAGCTGGCCGACATGATCGGCTCGGCCCGCGAGAACACGACGCTCGCCCTCAACCGGTTCGAACGGGAAGGCATCCTCGGCAAGAGCCGCTATCGAATCGTCATCAAGAACGAGGCGGGTCTCCGGCAGAAGATTCAGGTTCAGGCGTAGCACCGCTCCCTGCGATCGGTCGCGCGGCGCGAAACCTCCTCGCGCCGCGTTTCTGTTGCCGGCCGGCGAGCTCCCTCGGCGCGCGTCGCGTTGTCACGCCATTCGCCGCTGCGTAGACGGCGCCGTCTGCGAACGGTGGGGCTCTGCGGGCGGCGTAGAGGAGAACAAGACATGAGGGTCCGTTACGGGCTGGCCGTGGTGTTCTGTGTCGCGCTCGGCGCGCGCGCGGCGAGTGTCTCCGCCCCGCTCGCGGCCATCTCGGTGGGCAACGCGTGGCAGGTCGAGCTCTTGCAGGTCTTGTCGATCCCCGACTACACGAAGGGGGCGGTGAGCCAAGCGAGCGTCTGCTTCAGTCCGGACGGCCGGCAACTTGTCGCCGCGTGCGGCAAGAGCCGCGTGCCGGTCTGGGACGTGCAGAGCGGCGCGGTCACGTCGTTTCTCTACGAGAACGTGACGCAGGTCGTAGCGTGTGCTTACAGTCCCGACGGCCGGTGGCTCTCCTGCGGAGGCTTCGACCGCACGATCACGTTGTGGGATCTCGGCTCCGGCCAATCGGCTGCGCTTCCCAGCGCGAACGCCGGCCCGGTGTGGGAGCTTGACTTCAGCCCGGACAGCGCCAAGCTTGCGTCGTGCAGCCTGTCGGATGACATCCGCCTGTGGGACGTGGCAACGCGGACCGTGTTGTGGAGCTACGGCGGGCGCCATGCCTACCTGAGCGTGGCGTTCGCGCCGTCCGGTGAGGCGTTGACCTGCGGCGGGCGGTGGGATGGCGTGACAACGCTCGCTGCGGCAGACGGGCGTGTGCTGGCCACTCCCCGCGGCCCCGACGGCGTGCCGGTCGGCGATGTAGCCTACGCCCGGGACGGGTCTCTGCTCGCAGCTGGCGCCGACGACCGAACGGCGTACCTGTGGGATTCCGCGTCGAGCGAACTCGCCGGCCTCCTGCGAGCGCATGCGGGGTATGTCAACGGGGTCGCGTTCAGCCCCGACGGGACGCTGCTCGCCACCGGGAGCCATGACCAGACGGTCGGCATCTGGGACGTCGCGGGCCGGTACCTGCTGACGCGGCTGGAAGGGCATACGGCGCAAGTCCTCCGCGTTGCGTTTAGTCCCGACGGGACGCTCCTCGCATCGGTGAGTTGGGATGGCACCCTTCGCCTGTGGGGCGTCCCGCAGGAGTAGTCGACCGCCCCCGTCCGGGATCTTGGCCACGAAACGCTGAAGAGACGGCGAATCGGTCATCCTGTGCCTGCGTGAATCCTTTGGTGTGTTCGGGTGCAACAGGAGGATCGAGACCATGAGTGGAGTAGCTACTGTAGTCTGCGTCTGCGAAACGCGCGAGCAGCACGAGGAGAGTGAAGCTCGCCTGGCCGCCGTGTATCGCGGGTTGAGCGAGAACATCCTGAAGCAGTGCGGGCCGATCGATCTCGGCCGGGCGATCCGCGTCTTCCTCAAGGATGGCGCGGGCGGCATCCTTGGAGGAATCGATGGACTCGTCTTCGGGAAGTGGCTCTACGTGAAGCTCCTGTGGGTGGATGCCTCGCTGCGGGGACACGGCTACGGAACGCAGCTCCTGCGTCGGGTGGAGGAGGAGGCGAAACGACTCGGATGTCGGAATGCCCACCTCGACACGTACAGCTTCGAGGCGCGCCCGTTCTACGAGAAGAACGGGTATGAGGTCTTCGCGACGCTCGACGACTTTCCGCCCGGACACAGGAAACACTTCCTGCGCAAACGGCTGGTGTGAGGTTGCGCGGCGGAGTTGACCGCTCGGCCTCGTCCGGTAGGATCTTCGGCATCGAAACGAGGACGGGGACGGGAGTGCATCCATGGGAACGCGGATCGAGCGGATCGGAATCATCACGAGCGGTGGGGACTGCGGCGGACTCAATGCGGTCATCAAGGGCGCGGCGCTGGCAGCGCACCGGCAGGGCGTGAGCGCGTTCGTCATCCCGAACGGATACGCCGGGCTGTACAACCTCATGGACCTCGATCGGCTTGTCGAGTTGACGCCGGAGCGCGTCGCTGCGGTCGAAGCGTCGGTTGCCGGCTCGGAGAGCGGGCACTCGCGCGTGCAGCTTAAGAAGGTCACAGACCCGCACAAGTACGAGCGCATCCGGCAAGGGCTCGCCAAGTTCGAACTCGACGCGCTGATCATCAGCGGCGGTGACGACACCGGCAGCGTGATGCTCGACCTCGCGAATCAGGGCATCCGTTGCATCCACGCCCCGAAGACGATGGACCTCGACCTGCAGACGTACTCGGTGGGCGCAGACTCGACGATCAGCCGCATCGCCGGCTATGGCCGCGACCTCAAGACCACCGGCCGGACGCACAACCGCGCGATCGTGCTCGAGGTGTTCGGGCGGTACGCAGGGCACACGGCGTTTCGTGGCGGAGTGGCCGCGGAGGCTGACGCGATCCTGATTCCCGAGATCCCCGTGGACTTCGACGTCCTGTACGCGCACATGATGGACCGTTACTGGACGCGGATCCGCGCCAGCGACGTGCTGGCCGGAACGTATCTGATCGTGGTCGCGGAGGGACTCCGCGACGCGTCGGGGCGCGAGATCGCGGACGAGGCAGCCGGCTGCGACGCCTTCGGGCACAAGAAGCTCACTGGCGCCGGCAAGTACGTGTGCACCGAGCTGACCAAGCGGCTCAAGGCCGATGCCCAGACGCGAGCGCGGATGGAGGCGACCGGGATGTATGTCGAGAGCCTGTACGAGGTGCCGGAGGTTCGCTCGGTGGTCCCGGGACACCTTGTGCGGTGCGGACAGACGTCGGCCTACGACGTCAACTTCGGCATCGAGGCCGGCGCGGCGGCCGTCGCCTTGCTGTTGCGGGGGATCCATGGCGTCACCGTCGCCGGCGTATGGGGCAAGGAGATCCGCTACATGCGCACGTCGATGGCGATCAAGCAGCGCTACGTCGACCTCGCGCAGGTCGCGCTCCACGAGAGTCTCGGGACCTGCTTCGGGCGTCCGATGGGGCGGCTCGACTTCGAGTTCGTCGAGCTGTCGTCGCCGCCGGAGCGGCACGTCTAGACTGCCAAGGCCGGGCCATCGCGGGGGCGCACGGGCCCCTACGACCTAGCCCGGCACGGGTTGGCGGGCATCCTGAGGAGCGCTCCAGAAGCCGCGCGCATCGTTTGTGTACCGGATCCACGTTCCGCGCGGCGTGATCTGCCTCGTTCCCACGAGTTCGGAGCGGTAGCCGCTCGGCAAGAGCTCTACATACTCCTGTCCGGGTGCGGACTCGTGGTTGAACCGACTCACGGCTGGGCAGCGCGTCTTGAACACAAACTCCGTCAGAAACCATGGGTACGAAGCGCCTTCAGCCAGATTCGACGCGTGGACTCTCGCGATTCCGAAGGCACTCCGCCCGACGTGATGCACCCGGAGGCGCTTGCCTTCCACCAGGCGACGCCGTGCAGCCATGACGCCGAGGATGCGGTTACGCTCGTCGGTGACGAAGACGTCGAAGTCCGCGTCGAGGAAGACCCACCGGTTGTGAGAGCGCGAGGTAACTGAGGTGACGACGTGGCTCTCCTGGTCTTCATTCGAGTGCGGCAAGAGGTGT
>JBFYQX010000115.1:0-4469 GCA_041302525.1 Candidatus Bipolaricaulota bacterium
TGCTCGAGCTCTTCCAGAACGTGCCCCAGCACGCGAACGCGACCGGCGAGGTCGTCGACCCGCATGGCCTTGCCGCGCTCCACGACGACGGCGACTGCGTTCACCTCGCCCTCGCCGACAAAGGCATCGGCCTCGCCCGCAGCCTCGCCTTGCGCGGCGACCGCCCTCCCACACCGCGGGCCGACGCCGACGCGCTACGCGCCGTCGTCTTTGACGGCGTCAGCCGCTTCCGCGACCCCGGTCGCGGCCACGAACTCGAGCGCATCTTTCGCCTCGTCCGCAGGTGGGAGGGCGCCGTCGTCGTCCGATCCGGGACCGCACTGTTCTACCAATCCGACCAAGGCGGCGACATCGTCGACGTCGCGCCATTCCCCGGCGTCCAGATCGCCCTCTCCATCCCGCGCCGCGCCTTCGGCATCGGCGCCCCCGCCTAGCCCGCGGGGGTCAGGTCTTACATTATCACATCTTCCATCTACGCCTGTGTAGGTGCGTCTTGCAGCGACACATCCCCGGTGCCGTCCCCACTCGAACCCACGAGTGTTGCAGTGGCTCGCTCTGCGCCGCGTGTATCGCTGCAGGACTCGACCCCACGACCCTTGGCCCCCACAGCCAAGCGTACGAGCAGCGTGGCGGATCGCAGCGTGGCGCGGAGCCGGGCGCGAGGCATGATAGTGTAAGACTTGAACCCATGGCTCAGAGTCAGATACGAGATGTGATAATGTAAGACCTGACCCCCACGGCTCGGACGGGGAGGTTGCATACGACGGGCGTTCTGGGTTCAATGAAGCCGATGAAACGCACGACGTTTGATGTCTCGCGGTTCGGGCGCCGGCTGGGCACGCGCGCGGAAGGTGAGGCCGCGCGCCGCACGCTCCTGGCGGCCCTCGAGGCTCTGCCGGAAGATGGGCAACTGGCGCTCTCGCTGGCCGGTCTCGACGTGCTGTCGGGCTCGTTCGCCGACGAGGCCATCGGCAAGCTCTGTCAGGCTCTGGCCTCGGGCTCGCTCGGCCAACGGACGCTGGTCGTCGACTCGCCATCGGCCGACCTGGTCGAGGATCTCGACGATAAGCTCGCGCAACGTAAGCTCGCCCTGCTCTGCCGCATCGGCGCGCCGCCGGGCACGTGGCGCGTCCTGGGCCGCCTCGCCCACCCGCTCGTCGAAACGCTCGAGCTTCTGCACGGGCACGGCAGCGCAACAACGAAGGAGTTGGCCGACGAGTTGGGCATCCTGGCCAATGTCTGCCACAACCGCATCCGGCGCCTCGTCCAGTTGCAGCTGGTGCGCGAAGAGAGGATCGGCGCAACGGCGCCGAAGGCGCAGTATCGTTTCCATGCGATTCTCGACTGAGCGACCGCTCCAGCGGTTCGCTGCGCGCGGTCATTGACAGCACGTATTCATTATGTACAATGAACACGGTGAACGGACATGATCCGCAAGGTGGGCCAGTCGATCGACGCTTTCGTCATCTACCGACGCGATCTCGCACATCCGGAGCTGCACGCCTTCCGTTGGGCCGGCCGCCGCTATGATGTCAGTCAGACGAACTTCGTCCATTCCGAACGCGAAGGAGAAACGCTCTACCTCTGCTACTCGGTGACCTCGGCCGGCGATCACTTTCACCTGCGCCTCGACACCCGCGCCGGCCGTTGGACGCTCGAGGAGATGGAGATGGGGCCTTAGGAGCCGCGATGAGTCGGTGCATCGTCCACCTGGACATGGATTCCTACTTCGCCTCGGTCGAGCAGCAGGCGCAGCCGTCGCTGCGCAACCAGCCGATCGGCGTGACCGGCAAGCCGACCGAGCGGTCGATCATCACCGCCTTCTCGCGCGAGGCCAAGCGCTACCCGGTCAAGACCGCGATGCCGGTCTGGGAGGCCCAGCGCCATTGCCCGAGCCTCATTCTCGTGGCCGGGCATCCTGAGCGCTACGTCGAAACGTCCAAGCGGTTCCTCGAGATCCTCAAGGAGTACACAGTCATGATCGAGGTCTACTCGATCGACGAGGTGTTCATGGACGTGTCGCAAGAGGCGCCGCGGCGCGGCGGACCCATCGCCATGGCGCGCGACATCCAGCGCCGGTTCCGCGACGCGCTCGGGCCGTGCATCACGGCCACGCTCGGCATCGCGTCGGCCGGCAAGACGTTCGCCAAGCTCGTCGGCAAGCGCCACAAGCCGAACGGCATCGGCCTCCTGCGCGACGAGGACATCCCCCAGCTCCTCAAGACGACGCACGTCGGCGAGATGTGCGGCATCGGACCACGCATCGAGCGCCGGCTCCAGCAACTCGGGATCTACACCCTCTCCGACCTCGGCGGCGCCTCCGAACGCCTCCTGCGGCGCGAGTTCGGCGTCTACGGCCTTTTCCTGCACCAGCTCGGCCTCGGGCGCGACCTGACGCCCGTCGTCCCCTACACCGAGATCCCGCCGCCGAAATCTATCGGGCACTCGAAAACCCTCCCGCCCGAGCTGCGCGACCGGTCGCTCGCCCTCCTCGTGCTGCGCGAACTCGCCGACAAGGTGGCCGCCCGCCTGCGCCGCCTCGGCTACGTCTGCCGCACCGTGCATTGCGGCTTTCGCACCGGCGTCCTCGGTCCCGGCTACGCCAAGCAGGCCACACTGGCGCTTCCCAGCGACGATGGGGAGACCCTCTACCGCGCCTGCCTGTCGATCCTCGACGCCATCCCGCTCCAGCCCGCCGAGATCGCGCTTGTCGCCGTGTCCGCCACCCAGCTCCTCGCGCGCGACACCCTGCCCGACCTCTTGTTCGAGGAAGACCGCCGCCGCGCCCGCCTGAACAGCGCCGTGGACAAGATCCGCACCCAATATGGCGACCGCTCGATCCGCCTCGGGACGTCCCTGTTGCTCAAACCCCTCCCGCCGCACGTCGGCGGGTTCATCCAAGAGGCCTGGGAGTTTGGCGTCGCCGATCGGAGCGCCGCGCCATGACCGCCGCCCTGCGCCTCGGCACCTCGGGCTACAGCTTCGCCGACTGGGTCGGCACCGTGTATCCGCCTGGCACCCGTCCCGGCGCGTTTCTCGCGCACTACGCTAGGCTGTTCGACACCGTCGAGATCAACGCAACCTACTACCGCACCCCCTCCCCGCAGACGTTCGCGCGAATGGTCGAGAAGACGCCCGATGACTTCACGTTCGTCGTCAAGGTGCCGCGCGCGATGACGCACGAGCTCGCCGCGTTCGACCGCGCGCGCGAGCCGTTTCAGGAGGCCATCGCGCCGCTCGCCCAAGCCGGCCGACTCGGCGGCCTGCTCGCGCAGTTCCCGTACGCTTTCACGCCCGGCGAGGCCGCGCGACGCCACCTCGAGCGCCTGGCGCGCACGCTGGGAACCGAGATCCCCCTCGCCGTCGAGTTCCGCCACGATGCCTGGGCCCAAGAGGCCACGTTTGCCCTCCTGCGCGGCCTCGGCCTCGCGTACGTGAACGTCGACCTCCCCGAGCTGGCGCACCTTCCCCGCCCGAGCGCCGTCGCCACGACGCGCACCGGCTACGTGCGCCTCCACGGCCGCAACGCCACAACCTGGTGGAACCAGGAGAAGGGCGGCGACCGCTACGACTACCTGTACAGCTCAAGCGAGCTCGAGCCCTGGGTCGCGCGCATCCACCAGCTCGCCGAACAGACCGACGTCGTCTTCGCGTTTGCCAACAACTGCCACCTCGGGCAGAGCGTCGTGAACGCGCTCCAGCTCGGCGAGCGCCTCGGTCGCGTCTCCGCCCCCGAGGCCGGCGCCCTATTCCCCAGCCGGCCCGCCGACCGCGCCTCCGACATCGCCGCCGCCATCGCTCGCGCGCGCGCCGGCGCGTAGAGCTCGCCGTCCTCTCCGCCAGCCCGCCGCGTGTCCTCGTCAGTGCGCCATCGCTCGGCTACACTTCCGCGCACCATGACCGTGCTGCGTCTCGGGGAGACCCGGAACTTGACGCCCCAGGAGAGCGTGCTGCGCGGACGCGCCGAACGGCTCACCCTGTGGAACCGCCTGTTGCACGGCGCCCCCGTGGACCCCGCGGAACTCATCACGGAGCGACTCTGCGGCAACCTCGCCTCATCCGAGGAACGCGGTGCCTATGTCGCGCTGCGCGCCTGCACCTCCCTGTCCATGGTTTCCAGCCGCGTGGTGATGTCGGGGTACCGCATCGCAATCCTCTACTGGTTCTCCAACCTCGGCGAACTCCGCGAGAGCGCGCGCGACCATCTTCGCCCCAAGAGCACGTCGTTCCACCTCGCCGAGGCCATCGGCGCCCGTCTCACGTGGGACGAGGCCGTCGAGGCCATGGAGCGCCGACCCATTCACCCGGCCGCCTACCTGTGGCTTCTCGAGACCCTGCAAGACGAGTACGTCCGCCAGTGGGGTGCCCTCTTCCCGTCCTCCACGCCGGCGTCGATTGCTGCCCTCGCCGGCCTACTGCACACGGACCGGTACGCGCGCCGCTGGCGCTGCGCTCGCCGCGCCTGAGAC
>JBFYQX010000118.1:0-5488 GCA_041302525.1 Candidatus Bipolaricaulota bacterium
ACGGACAGCGCGTAGTTCAGGAGCGGCGTGTCCTTGAAGTGGGCCTTGGCGAAGTTCTTCATCAGCTCGACGCGCTTGTCGGGGTTCTCGAGCGTGTGCAGCTTGTGCCCGATGCCCTGGACGTTCACGTTCTTCGCCTTCATATGATCGACGAAGTCGCGCGGCGCCATGTTGCCGCGCAAGCCGATCAAGAAGTGCTCGGCCGCGCCGTTGACGGCTCCACCGAACCGCGGCCCGATCGTCAGAATGCCCGTGACGAGCGAGGACAGGAGGTCCTTGCCCGCCCGCGCGGTGACGATTGTGTTGTGCGCGCCCGCCACGGCCGCGCCGTGGTCGGCGATGATCTGGATGACCATCTCGAGGAACTCGCGCGCGTAGGCCGGGATCTCCTTCTTGAACCACAGGAGGCCGATCACGCCGCCAATGCCGAGCTTCTTCTCGATGACCTCGTCGATCGGAATGCCGGCGTAGGTGTGCACGTCGCCCGACTCGTCGCAGATGGTCGAGATGAAGTTCGTCGGCTTGCGCACGAGGCCCTCGGCCACGGCCTGGGCGTAGTCCATCGGGATGTTCGGCGGGGTCACGTCTTCCGCCGGCACGATAACGCCCTTCTTCACCAGGCCCTCGTAGGTTTGGCGGATCTTCTCGTGGTAGTCGTTGAACGAGTCTGGAACCACCACGCCAGCCTCGCGAAGCGCCTGGTTCTTGGCGTCGGCCGTCTCGGCCGCACTGCCGGCCTTAGCGCCGGCGTGCCCGAACTGAACCTCTCCGGGCAGCACTTTGGCGCACGTGCCTGTCACCCACATGACGATCGGCTTCTTGATCTTGCCCGACTTCACGGCCTCGGCGATTTGCACTTCGGCCGTCCCACCGAGCTCACCCAGGCAGACAAGCATCTTGATTGCCGGGTTCTGCTCGTAGCGAAGCAGGTGATCGAGGAGCGTCGAGCCGGGGAAGGCATCGCCACCAATGGCGATGCCCTCGTACAGACCGTCGGTCGTGCGCGAGACGATGTTGTACGCCTCGTTGGAGAGACCGCCGGATACGGAGACAAAGCCAACCGACCCGGGCCGGTACAGCTTCGCCGCCTTGATGTTGTCCATCGTGCCGGCCGTGTTCCCAATCTTGAAGCAGCCGGCCTGGACACCGCCGACGGTGGCAGGGCCGATGATCCACTTCTGCTTCGCCTTCGCCGTTGCCGCCATGATCCGCGCTTGCCGCTCGGGAATGCCCTCGGCAATGACGGCGACCGTACGGATCGTTTCCGTGGCCAGCGCTTCCATCGTCGAATCGAACGCCGAACGCTGCGAGGCGAAGTTGACCATGACGTCCGCCTCGGGCCAGCGCTTCACGGCCTCGGCCAGCGTCTTGACCTTCGGGATGGTGAGCTCTCTTGTGCCCCAGAAGAACTTCTCGAACCCGCCGCGTTCGGGCGTGATCATCGCGACCACGCTCGGCTCGGACTTGCGACAGAGGTAGTCGAAGTCGAGCATCCGCTGCACGGCGCGCGTCTGGTTCCCGTAGATGAACGCCTTGGTGTCGCGACTGAAGAGTTCGTAGCTTGGGAGCTTGGAACTCACTTGCTTCTTGGTCGCCATTACTTCCTCCCTTCGAGCGCCATCGACACCACGGCCGTCATGTGCGTCTCCGGGCCGTAGACCTCGATCGGCACGCCGATCTTCTCGCCGGCGCGCCGCATCTTCTCGAGACCCTCTTTGTAGTTCGGGCCTCCGCGGCGGACGTAGATCTTGACCTTGTTCTTCTGCAGGCGGTCCTTGTATTGCTCGAGCGCCTGGATGATCCCGGTGAACGTGTTCGCCACGTCCGTGAAGTTGGCGATCCCGCCCCCGATGATGAGGAACTTCTCACGGCCCTTCGCATCCGGCTCGCGCGTCATCAGGTCGAGGAGTGTCTTCGTGTACTCGTACGTCAACTCGGTCGACGGGTCGCCCGAGTACTCGCCGTAGTTGGCGAGTTCCTTGCCGAACCCGAGGTCGACAACGGTGTCGGTGTAGATAACACTCGCGCCGCCGCCCGCAACAAGGAGCCACACGCGCCCTCTCGGGTTGAGGACGGTCAGCTTGAGTGAGGCGCCCGTCTTCTCATCGAGCGACTTCACGTACGCCTCTTCCTTGGTCATCGTCGTCCCGAAAGCCTTCGGGAACTCGACCTTTCCCCACTTCTCGGCGCACTGGAACGCAGCCGTGTCATCGAGCTTGGCCACGCAATCGAGCGGCACGAGGGCGCCGTCCGTAGAGAACGTGAACGGGTTGAACTCGAGGTACGTGAAGTGGTAGTCGACGAAGGCGCGGTACAGAGCCTCGATGAATCTCGCGACCCTGTCCTGGTTCGGCATCTTCGGCAGGTGCCTCCCGACCTTGACGTCCTCGGGCTTCGCGCCGACGGGCACGTCGACACGCGCGACCGAGTCCCACGCTTCTTCGACGTTGATCCCACCCTGAGTCGAGAAGTGGATCGTGTCGTGGTCGCGGCCCGTCGTAAACGCGAGGTAGTACTCCACGTCGTGGGGAACAAACGGCTCGATGAGGAAATGCGTCAGGACGCCCGTCGTCTTGCCGGTCGTCTGCTCGATCGTGACTTCCTTGTTCATCCGCTCGCCGATCCAGGCCTTCGTCTCGTCAAACGACTTGTCGACGGCGAGGAGGTTGTTCTTGCCGCGCTTGCCGAACAGCTGATCGGGCTTGGCGACCAGCCTCGTCGTCTTGAGCCAGGGGTAGGTCTTCGGGAGCGCCGCCATGTCCGTCTCCGGCGTCACGAGGATGAGCCGGTCGTCGAACGCGAGCTCGCCGCCCGACAGCGCCCTCACCGCTTGCGCGATGATGCGCTTCGCGTCGACCTCGCGGATTCCTTTCTGCGCCATATCTCTCCTACATCCTCTTGATGATCTCGTCGCCAAACGCTGAGCAGGACAGGAGCGTCGCGCCCTCCATCTGCCGCTCGAGATCGTAGGTGACCTTCTTCGCCTCGACCGCCGACTTGATGCCCGTCATCACAAGATCGGCCGCCGGCTGCCAGCCCATGTAGCGGAGCATCTCCACGGCTGACAGGATGAGCGAGCCAGGGTTGACCTTGTCCTGGCCGGCGTGCTTCGGCGCCGTGCCGTGCGTCGCCTCGAACACCGCGTGGCCGCTCACGTAGTTGATGTTCGCGCCGGGCGCCACGCCGAGGCCACCGACCTGAGCTGCCGCGGCGTCGGTGACGTAGTCCCCGTTCAGGTTCATTGTCGCGACAACCGAGTACTCGCTCGGCCGCAGGAGGAGCTGCTGGAAGAACTGGTCGGCGATGCGGTCGTTGATCAGGATCTTGCCCGCGGGAGCTTTCCCGCCGTGGTTCTTCGTGACCTCTTCCTCGGAGATGAGCTGCGGGTACTGCTTCGCCAGCTCGTAGCCCCAGTCGCGGAACGCGCCCTCGGTGAACTTCATGATGTTGCCCTTGTGGACGAGGGTGACGACCTTGCGGTTGTTGGCGATCGCGTAGTCGATGGCAGCACGGATGAGCCGCTGCGAGCCTTCCCGGCTGATCGGCTTCACGCCGATGCCGCAGGTCTGCGGGAAGCGGATCTTCTTCCCAACCTTCATCTCCTTGTCGAGGAACTCGATGACCTTCTTCGCCTCGGGTGTGTCGGCCTGCCACTCGATGCCGCAGTAGACGTCCTCGGTGTTCTCGCGGAAGAAGACGATGTCGACCTCTTCCGGATGACGGACCGGTGCCGGGGTTCCGATGTGCTGCACCGGGCGCACGCAGGCGTAGAGGTCGAGCAGGATCCGCAGCGACACGTTCAGGCTGCGGATGCCGCCGCCGACCGGCGTGGTGAGCGGACCCTTGATCGCCACGAGGTACTTCTTGATCGCCTCGACGGTCTCCTCCGGCAGGTAGAGCTTCTGACGCTCGTCGGGCGGGATGGCCACGACCTGCTCTTCCGTCATCCCGGGGTGGTTAACCTGGATGGCCTCGTCGCCGGCGAGGACCTTGAGCCACTCGATCTTCTTCTTGCCGCCATAGGCCTTCGCGACCGCCGCGTCAACAACCTTCACCATGACTGGTGTGATGTCGGCGCCCGTGCCGTCGCCGCGGATCAGAGGGATGATCGGGTTGTCGGGTACGTTCAGCCCCTTCGCCGTCCGCATGATCGCCTGGCCGCCCTTCGGGGTGGGGATGTACTTGTTCGCCATCGCCGCTCGCTCCTCCTTCGGAGATTCCGCCTATCTCTCGCGCGCTTCCTGCGCGGACATTCCCTCGCTGATCTTCTTCGCCGCCTCGACGACGAGGCGGACGAGCCGCTCGCGGTTCTTCTCTTCCGCACGCAGGTGGGGCACCGACACGCCCACCGAGCCGACGATACGCCCAGAGGGCGAGAAGATGGGCGCCGCGATCCCATGAGTGCCCGGGATCGACTCCCCCGCGCTCTCCGCGTAGCCGCAGGCGCGGATCCTCGCCAGCTCCCTCTTCAAGCGGCCTTCGCTCGTGATCGTGGTCGGCGTGAACCGCGGCAGGCCGACATCATCGATAACGGCCTGCTGTTCCTCGGGATCGAGATGCGCCAGGATCACCTTGCCCGTGGCGCCCGCGTGAAGCGGGTAGGTTTGGCCGAGTTCGTAGGAAACGCGGAGTGCGTGCGTGCCATCGACTTTCTCCAGGCACACGCCGACGTGCTCGCGCAGCCCGCAGAGCAGCACCGTCTCGCCCGTCTCGCGCGCGATGCGCTCCATGTGCGGCAGGGCCACCTCGCGCAGAGGCTTACGGGCCATCGTCGCGGCCAGTTCGAGCACGCGTCCGCCCAATCGATACCCGGCGTTGCCGGGCGCCTCTTCCACGAACCGGTGCGCCCGCAGAGCCGAGATGTAGCGGTAGGCCGTCGAGCGCGGCAGTTCGAGCCGCTCGGCGATCTCGGCCACGCCCAAGATGGGCGTCGTCTCGGTGAACAACGTCAAGATCCGGACGCACTTCTCGAGTGTGTTCAGGGTCCTCGCTCCCCGCGGCTGTCCCACTATTCGGGATCCGCGATCTCACATGGTGGAGATGCTACAGAATGCGGGAGGGAAGTCAAGGACCGGCTGGACCGTCGTACAAGCCTAGCTAGAGTCCGGGGGACACAACACGTAACTCCCTGCTGATCATGCCTGGGGTTCGGTATCGTGTCCCCGAACCCGCGAGGCAGATCGGGTCATGTCCCCACACGTCCGTCAACGGACGTCCCCACCGGTAGGGGCGACGCATGCGTCGCCCCTACGAGAACGAGGATCCTATGCGGTTGCTCTTCTCAACCGGGCGCTCGCACTCCCGCACGGCGATCTTCTCCAGCAAGACAGGCCAGCGCGCGTCAGCTCGCAGGGACGCGAACTCAGACTGCGCCGCGGTCGCCTCGGCGTCGGTCCAGCCGCGATCGACGGCGGCGTCGAGCAGGGCGAACGCGCGGTTGTGCGCGCCGAGGGCAGCGGCAGCTCGCCCTGCGGCGTGCAGAGCGTCA
>JBFYQX010000005.1:0-75710 GCA_041302525.1 Candidatus Bipolaricaulota bacterium
TGCTCGACCATGACAAAGCCGGTCACGTCACTGCACTCCGGGATCGCCACGTGGAACGGGTAGTCGCGGCGCGTGTTCGTGATCGGGCAGACGATGGCGAGCCCCGTGCGTTGGTTGAACAGGTCGCGGCTGACGACGAGCGCCGGGCGGCGGCTGCTTTGCTCGTGGCCGATCCGCGGGCGGAACGCGATTGCGATGAAGTCGCCTTGTCGCGGAACGTACTCGGCCATCTACCAGGCCTCGCGCCCTGCCGGAGGGCCCCAATCGAGTTCCTCGGGCTTGTAGCTGGCAGGGATGTCCTTGACGAGGGCGCCGAGGTCGTATCGGCCGCGGACTCGCCGCGCGGCGGTGATGATGATCGCCCCTTCGCGCGCCGCGACCTCGACGGCGTCGCCTACGGCGATGTCTGCGTCGGCCAGCAACTCCTTGCTGATGCGCAGTCCCTGACTATTGCCCCACTTCTGGACCTTCGTGATCATCGTGCCGCCTCCAACGGATAGCCGAAGTATAGCCGCGCGATAGCGTTGCCGCCAAGCCCCCCGCCCGCCCCCGGAGGCAGGTGACAGACTCGGGACTCGGCGAGTCTCGAATCATGCAGAGCGTGTCGAAGACAGATCTCGCGGAAGTCGGCAACTCGGGAAGCGCTGTCTCCCGGATCGAGGGGCGGTCGGATGCGCGGGGCGGCCCTGCAAGTTCCTGGATTCGGAAGTCGGCGATTTCCGAATGGCGGGGCAGAAGGGGACATGACCCGATTCGCCTCAGAGTCGCGCGAATCGGGATTGTGTCCCCGGTTCTCCGCGGTCTGTCATCCTGAGGGGACTGCAAACTGGGGCGCCGAGTCACTCCGACATCCTGCTCTGGCAGAGCTGGGCCGAGCGGGTGCGGGAGCTTCCGCAAGCGGGGCCTGCGAGAGACCTGCCTGACGGACAAGCATTCGAGACCGGTCATCCCGTTCGAGTACGCGCCCGCGCCCGCTGCCGAGGCGGAGGCGCTCCTTGAAACGCTGCCTCCCGTGCGCCGGGCCTTGAGTGTCTGACTCTCCCCGGCCATGCTTCCCTCCCAGTGGCCGGGGCCGCGCACGTGCGATCCACCGAAGAGGGAGTCGATATCAATGCCGAAGCGGATGGGGGCGGAGTCTCCTACAGCGTTCTTGTCGTTGCTTGGCGGCGCGGCAGCGCCACGTTCGCGCCGACAGCGCTGAAGCTGCGGCTCTACGGCCCGGCGAAGCGACGGAAGCGTTCCCGGGCGACGGCCTCGTCGTACTGCTCGGGGGGCGACTTGAAGAGGTATGCGCAGACGTCGGGGATCGGGCCGGAGAGGCTGCGATCGCGTGCGACGCGGATAGCGCGGATGGCGTCGAGCACGATCCCGGCCGAGTTGGGGGAGTCCTCGACGCAGAGGCGGAGCTCGATCTCCATCGGCATGCCGCCGAATTGCTCGGCCTCGATACGCAGGAAGCACACTTTGCGATCGTCAAGCCACGAGACGTAGTCGCTTGGCCCGATGTAGACCCCATCGTCATCAAGACTCGATGCGTCGAGTTGGCTCACGACGGCGTCCGTCTTGCTGCGACGCTTGCTCACGAGCCTCGCCTCTTCCTGCATGTTCAGGAAGTCCGTGTTGCCACCGACGTTGAGCTGGTAGGTGCGCTTGATTGGGAGGCCGCGATCGCGGAACAGCGAGACGAGCGCGCGATGCACGATGGTTGCGCCGACCTGCGACTTGACGTCGTCGCCGAGGTACGGAAGACCGGCGGCGCGGAATCGCTCGCCCATGTCTCGCGACATCAGCGCGGGCATCGCGTTGACGAAGCCGCAGCCGGCTTCCATCGCGCACTCCGCGTAGAAGAGCGCGTTCTGGTCGCTGCCCACGGGGAGGTAGTTCACGACGATCTCGGCTCGGGCGCGCTGGAGCTCCCCGACGATGGCCCGCCGCGCCTCGGCGTCGTCTCGGTATACGGGCGTGATCGGGACGAAGCGTTTCTCCTCGGGAGTGTCTGTCGGAATCGAGCCGACGCTGTCCATCTCATACCCGGCATGGACCGGGCAGCGGAGGGACGGCATGGAGGCGACGAAGCGCGCCGTGCAGTTTGGGGGAGCGAAGATTGCCTCCGAGAGGTCGCGCCCGACCTTGCGAACGTCGATGTCGAAGGCCGTCGCGAAGACGAGGTGCTCGGGCAAGTATCCGGCGAAGTCCGGCGTCATCAGCCCCGGCTTCTCAATCCCGGAGCCCGCGTAGTAGCTGCAACCTTGCACGAGGGCGCTCGCGCAATTCCCGACGCCAACCAGCGCGACACGAATCTCTGTCTTCATTGCCATGGACCTCGTCTCCGCGGCGCCCGTCTAGGCGCCGAGGTTGTGGCTGTCGAGAACGCTCTTCACCTGCCGGGTCAAGTCGAACTCCACGGCCTCCGCGTCGTTCGGCGCCACCCAGAAGCGCAAGAGGAGGCAGGTGCACTTCTCCTTCAGTTCCTTGACGAACACCTGCGCGGGAGGCTGAGCCAGCACCCGCTTGTCGGCTTGGATGGCTTCCTCAAGGGCGCGGATGGCTTCGTCGACGGGCGCCTTGCGGCCGATCTCGACCGACATCTCGAGACGTCGCGTCTTGTACGCCGCGTAGTTCTTGATCGTGCCTGCGAAGATGATGCCGTTCGGCACGAGGAGCTGGATGTTGTCGGCCGTGATCACCTCGGTCGTGAACAGCTGGATCTCACTCACGGTTCCCTTGACCGTGAACTTGCCTTTGTGGGGCGCCGCGCCGATGAAGTCGCCGACCTTGTACGGACGAAGAACGAGGATCAGCACGCCGGCGGCGAAGTTCGCGAGGGCTCCCTGCAAAGCAAATCCGATGGCGAAGGCGATGGCACCCAAGAGGGCGACGAACGACGCGGTCTCGACGCCGAACTTGCCGAGCGTGGCGACGATCGCCATCACGAGGATCGCCGAGTGCGCGAGGCGCGCGACGAACTTCGTCACGGTGGTGTCGACTTTCATGCGGGTGAGGACGATGCGAACGACGCGGCTCGCGAGCCATGCCGCGAGGTAACCGATCACGAGAATCGCGAGCGCACCCACGATGCTTCCCGCATTCGTCTTCAGCCACTCCACAATGCTGTCCCACGACATGCTCAGATTCCTCCTCTACTACGCCATCGGTCGGCGATCGCGCCAGTGTACGGACGGCCCGGCGGCCGGCCAAGAGCCTATCGGCGGCGCGAGAGAGCGCGGGCGCGGCTTCGCGCCCGCCTCCAGACCCTACTTCAGCGTGCCCGCCGGCGGCATGCTCTGCAGATGCACGACCTGTGCCGGCATGGGGACCTCGAATCCGGAAGCATCCAGCGCCTCTTTCACCCGGCGCGTCAGTTCGAAACGCATGACGCCGAAGTCGCCCTCCGCCATGCGCTTGACCCACCCGCGCACGAGCAGTCTTACGCACGTCGGTTCGAGCTCCGTGACGAGAACCTGGGGCGCCGGGTCGGCAAGCACGCGCGCGTCGCTCGTCAAGACCCCTCGCAGCACGCGGACGGCTTCCTGGATCGACGCGCCGTAGCTGATGCCTACAGCCAGATCGAGCGGACGGGTATCGAACGTCGAGTGATTCGTGATGATGTCGCTGCCGATCTTGCCGTTTGGAATCATGGCGTGGCGATTGTCGAGCGTCGTGAGCGACGTCGAGAAGAGCTGAATCTCGCGCACTGTCCCAGCCGTTCCTGCGGCGGTGATGAAGTCCCCTACCTTGTACGGTCGGAGGATCAGGATGATGAGGCCGGCGGCGAAGTTCGCCAACGCGCCTTGCAGCGCGAAGCCGATGGCGAAGGCGACGGCTCCGAACAGAGCGACGAACGATGCGGTCTCGACGCCGAAACGAGCGAGCATCGCGACAACGGCCATCCCGAGGATGGCGAAGTACGTCAGTCCGCCGACGAACGCGGTAACTGTGGTGTCGACTCGGCTGCGAGCCAGGATGCGGCGAAGGATCCGCCGCACGAGAAGCGCCAGCAGGTAGCCTCCGACGAGGATGCCGATTGCCGCGAGCACGTTTGGCCCCTGCGTCTCGATCCAGTCTCCTACCCGTTGCCAGAACATAGACCGCTCCCTCCTCCTTGAACGTACCGTTCGTGAATCACTCGGATCGCCTCCGCTACCACCCCGCTGACGGGGCGTTGGTGCGGCAGAACCACTACTGCTTTCGACTCCTGCATCTCGCCGGCGAGCACGCGATCGAGCGTTTCCAGCGCTCTCGCGGCGGCCTCCCCCACCTCACCGTACTTGTGATCGGCCGAGCGGCGGACCTGGCGGATGTACGCGCCGAAGTCCGAGACGGCGAGGTGCAGGTGGATCACATCGGGAGGCAGGTGAAGATGCCGTGGAAAGAGCTGGACGCCGTCAATGACGCAGTGCACGCCCTGCGCGTGGTAGGTGCGAACGAGCCGGTCCACGACGCGACAGATGACGCGAGCGTGGGCGTCGAGTTGCGAGGCGGGGTCCTCTAGATCGAGGACGTTGTCCATCATCCGCGCTGCGCCGGAAGCATCGGCGGGGAGCCCGAACTCGATCAGCGTCTTCACAATGGCGCCAAGACCGACGCGTTGGCGGATCCCGAGGCGCCGCGAGATCTCGTGGCTGAGGGTTGTCTTGCCAATGCCATGAACGCCGGAGACAAGAACGATCAGGGGATACCCGCCGCGCTTCATGCGCTCGCGAATGGCACGGACCTCGGCTCGGACGTCGCGCGTGGCGGTTCCTCGGCCTCCGGTTTCGTTCGGGATCATCACCCGGATGTCCCTCGCCCGACGGAGCTCTCGCGGCCGCAGGCGGCAAGGAAGTAGTTCCCCAGGAGCCGTGCTGCGTCGGGGACGCCCGTGCAGGAGCCCATCGGGATCACGTCAACGGCATACGGCCGGCCGCTGCTGAAAACGAAGTCCACACCGTACAACGAGATGTCGAAGGCGTCGCCGACGGCCATGACCATCCTGCGGATGGCGGGCGAGATGGCGCAGGGTTTGCTTTCGCACTCAGGCTTCGGGCCCAGCGGCCAGGTGCGCCAGACGCCGTAGACCTCGTTGCCGATGCGGTACGCCTTCAAGAATCGGCTCTTCCCAGGTTCCGGGTGCGGCCCGTCGGGAGGGCAGTACCGCTGGACAAGAAGCGGAGCCGCGATCGGCATGGGATCCAGTTCCACTGCGTCCCAGACGACGCGAACCCCTTCGCCGCGTCTCCCGTCATTTGGCTTCAGGATCACGGGTCCGGCCGCGAGCAGAGTCCGGATGTCATCGACCTGGGTGACGTAGTAGGTCGCGGGGACGGGGAGACCGCGAGAACGCAGCGCCTGCATGACGACGAGCTTGTTGCGAAGGATGACCGTGGTGGGATACGAGTGCAGGAGCCGCGCCCCGAGCGTGTGCAGCATTCCGCCAAGCGTCAGCGCCGACGCGCTCCCGCCCTTGAGAAGGTACCAGTCGTAGGCTGGACGATGATCCTCCAGGTTCACCAGGGCCCGCTCGGCGTCGATGACGTCCATCCGAACGCCGCTTGCCGCGAGCCTCTCGATGACGTCGAGCATGACGGGGCTAGGCGGGCAGTCCACGATCAACCCGATGTTCACGCTCCGCACCCCTTGTCGCGCCGCCTGGGAAAGGCCGCGGCAACCGCGTTTTGGACAGGATACCGGTGCGACGTGGCCGCGTCAATCGGCGGCATGCGAGAGGATGGCGTGGCATCTGCCAGGACGATCGGACGCTATCCTGCTCGGAGTGCACGTCCTGTGTTGCGGGTGTGCTTGAGCTACCCGCCGGCTTCCAGAGATGCTCCAGCTTGCCGCGGATCGGACCGAGCGCCTATCCTCCCGATCCGGGCGCGTTGCGTGCGGTGGTGCCTACGGTATTCGTGGCGCGGGCGTGCTTCTGGATAGGGAACCTGGAGGTAGGATCGCATGGATCTCTGGCAGGCGCTCAGCGCGCGAGTCACAGTGCGGACGTTCGATGGTCGTGCAGTGCCCTCACCCGTGATCGTCAAGGCCATCCGGGCGGCGCTCCACGCTCCGGCCTACAACCATCTCTGGGAGTGGGGTTTCCTTCGGGTTCAGGATCGCTCGCTGCGGTCACGCCTGGCCGACGCGGCAGGCCTGGAGGATGTGTCCGATCCTGACCTCCTGGCGGCGAAGTTCGCCTCGTTGCCCGCGATGGCTCGGCAGGTCTACCTGCGCGCGCTGCCGCTCCAGCGGACGATGCTGCTTGAGGCCCCCATCTTGCTTGTGCCTGTCTATCGCCCGAAACGCGGCGAGCGTGCTCCGGAAGGCCCCGCCGACCTCAATGCGCATGCTGCGATCTGGATCGCCATCGGCTACATGCTCTTGTCGCTCGCCGAAGACGGCGTCTACGGCTGCACGATCATCCCCGGCCGATCGGGCGAAGCGCGGCGCCTGCTTGGGATCCCCGTTGACTGGGAGATTGCGACGTTCCTCCCTCTGGGGTATCCCTGCGGTCGCGTCGCGCGAAACGAGCATCCGACAGACGTTGACGCATTCCTGCATATCGACAGGTTCGGAGGGTTTCGCCTTCCGACAACCACCGAGCCCGTGGGGTAGCGGCTGGCTTGCCGGCGCCGGGCTCGGCTTCTACGATGACGGGAGGAGGGGATCATGAACCGTACGATTCGCACCGCACTCGTCACCGCTGCGCTTCTTGCGCTCTCATGGGCCGCACTCGCCCAGGACGCGCTCGGTGACCCGAACCTCTCGGAAGGACGGTCCCTGGGGCTCGGGGTCCAGGCCGAGTTCCCGTGGGGCGGGCTGATCTCGGCGCGGTACTGGGCCACCGATCGGCTTGGACTTGAGGGCGTGTTCTTCGTCTTGTCGAATGACGGCGAGACGTCGGGGATTGTCACGGCGCGGGCGCTCTACCGGGCGGTCGATGCGGCCGCCGTGGACTTCTATGTGTCGGGCGGCGCGTCGTTGCAGGTCTCGTCGTACGGCGGCGCACCGGCACTCGGCATTCTCGTGGGGGGGATCGACATTAGCTTCTCACGTCGGTTCGCGTGGAACGTCGAGTTCGGCCTCTCGGCGACGATCTACGGCGAGATCTGGACGACGTTCGGCACCGGCATCCACTTCTACTTCTAGGGGCTAGTACACCGGTTTCACCGCAGAGGACGCCGAGGCGTGCGGAGACAACCGAGGGAGTCGCGCCGGGTCTCCTGTGTCCCGTAGCGTCGTGAGCAAGCCTCCCGGCTCGGCGGGGCCGGGAGGAGTCTCCGGCGTCTGGTTGGTGCCGGGAGCTAGGGCTGACTGCCTGTCGCGGATGGCGAGCAGACAGGACCCTGACGCTTGAGATGAGAGCCTGATAAGGAGAAGCCGTCACTCAGCAAGGCTTCTCCCTAGCGGCTTGACAACGAGAGCCGTCAAGCCGCCTCGCACAACAGGTGCGACGCTACCGTGACCCTGCCAGGTGCCTCTGCGGCCTCCGCGGTGAGATTGGCAGGTGTTCGTGCGTCTACGGCTTCATCGCGCTGACGCTGATGCTCGACACGATGGATGCGAGGAGGCGAGGCGTCTCGTCCGTCAACCCGACGTCCTCGATGCGCAGGGCCTGGCCGTCGACCACAAGCCTCAGCGTTCCTTGCTCGCCAGGGTCTTCTGCGTTGCCCGAGCTCGCAGCGCCGGTGTCCTTGACGATCCTGACGTCGCGGAATCCGGCGTCGCGAATCGCGCCAAGGTAGTCGTCGATCCTGGACGCTCCGGCCAGGCAACCGACGTAGTGCTCCATTGAGTCTCGAATGGCGTCGGGCAGCTCGCCGCGCAAGACGATGTCGGATACGAGCATCCGGCCGCCTGGTTTCAGCGTCCGGAACGCCTCGCGAAACACCTGTGGCTTGTCGGGCGACAGGTTGATGACGCAGTTCGAGATGACGACGTCGACGGAAGCGTCCGCGACGGGCAGGTGTTCGATCTCTCCGAGCCGGAACTCGACGTTCTCGATGTCCTCCTTGCGCGCGTTCTCGCGCGCTCGGTCGATCATCTCCGGCGTCATGTCGACGCCGATGGCGCGGCCGGTCTCGCCGACCCTGTCTGCGGCAAGGAAGCAGTCGATTCCCGCTCCCGAACCAAGATCGAGCACAACCTCCCCGGGCATCAGCGATGCCAGCGCCGTCGGATGGCCGCAGCCGAGGCCGAGGTCGGCGCCCTGCGGGACGGAGTGCAGCTCCTCGTCGTTGTAGCCGATGGCCCGGCTCACGGTTTCGGAGCCGGGCGAGCAGCAGCCGCTGCCGCACCCTGGCGCGCACGATGTCACGCGTTTGGCGTAGTTCTCTCGGACCGACCTTCGGATCTGGTCGTCGCGGCTTGGATTTCCGCTCACGTTGCGATCTCCTCTCCTTGCGTTCGTTCAGCGGCGACGCGCATCATCACGCGGACGCTGTCAGCCAGTTCGTTGGCTTTCACGAGCACGAGGCAGCAAACCCTTCCGCCGGACTCAACCGTTGTCAGCGCGAGTCGATCGCCGGCCACAAGGCCCATCCGATCCCGGACGTCCTTTGGAAGAACCATCTGGCCTCGCTCGTCGACGCGAACGATCGCGGAGACTTGGCAGCACTCGCCACATCGCGTCTCTTCGCTCCGCTTCCGCGTCTCACTCATCCATGCCTCCTGTGCTGATAAATCTGAGAAGTCAGATGACGAGGATATGGCGGGACCCGAGAGACGTCAAGTCGCCGGAGGATCGCAGCAAGCGGACGCGAGAAGAGACGCCGATCCCCTGCACGGCTTTCGAGGTAGGCGATGCCCGGCGCGCCTGCAGAGACGCAACGCGGACCACGACTGCGGATCGCGCACGGCTCCCTACGGACTGCGTACTACCGGCCCGTCTTCCCTTGCTCCACGAACACGTCCTTCATCACGTCCATCGCGAAGCGTGCGCGAACAGTCGTCGCGCCGTTTCCCATCATGATCGCGACGTCGACGGCTTCCACGACCTCTTCGAGGGTTGCGCCGTGTTCGACCGCCTTCTCGATGTGCCACTGCATGCACGACTCACAGTCGATCACCACGGAGATTCCGGCGGCGATCAGCTCTTTGTGCCTTCGGCTGAGCGCGCCGTCCGACATAATCGGCGCCTCCATGTCGGCGACGGCCTTGTAGCCCTTTGACTGATGCGCCGTGAACCAGGCGAACGCTTCCTGGCGCTTCCGCTCGATCTCGCGCAGCTTGTCCATGTTCAGACTCCCTTCTTGCCCCGTTCCGGGGTGCTCCGGTCAGCCTCCGGCATGGTCGTTGGTCCGCGGCCTGCGGTCCGCGCGGGCGGTCGCGCCTACGTGGCGTGGTCGGCGACGCGCTCGTCGAGGTGGCGGACGGCGGGAACGAAGAAGAACACCAAGAGACAGAGGAGGCAGTAGCCGGCGCCGGCGACCACGTACTGCAGCCCAAGCCCGGAGCCGGGCGTCGTCCCGAGGACGGGGCCGAACGCGCGCGCGAGCCACGTGTCCGACGTCATGGCGGGTTCGGTCACGAAGTCGGCGAGCGCCCCGGCGACGACGGGCGTGATCGGCAAGAGCGAGAAGGCGATGAGACGCCGCGCCGAGAAGACGCGACCTTGGAGATCGGCGGGCACCTTGGCCTGCCAGATGGCCTGGGCGGCGCTGTTCGACATGCAGACGGCGAGGGATCCAAGGGCGGCGGTCGGCAGCCAGAACGCGAGGCTTCGCCCGAAGCCGAACAAGAAGAACCCCAGGAGCCCGAACAGGAACTCGCCGAGGAAGATGCTCGTCATCTTCCGCTTGAAGCCCCCCCACGTGCTCACCAAGAGGCCACCGGCAACGCCTCCGAGCGCGGCCGCCGACATCACGGCGCCGAGCACGGCGCTCTGGTTCCCGGTGCGCGAGAGGATGAACGGCGTGACGAGGCCCATCCCGGCGACGAAGTTGAGCGCGGCGAAGAACAGCGCCAGTCCGAGAAGGCCCTTCCGCGCGAAGATGTAACGGAACCCGTAGAAGGCTTCGCGCAAGAGGTGTCCGCGCGCCGCCGCGCCCTCGATCGAGGCTACCGGGGTCGGGATCTCCACGAGCAGAAGCGTCACGATGGCGAAGCCGAACGTCGCAAGGTCGAGGACGAGAATGCCTGTCAGCCCCACCAGGGGGTAGAGCGCGCCGGCCAGGACGGGGGCGAGGACTCCGGGTCCCGAGTCGACGAGCCCCATCATCCCGCTGGCTCGTTGGTACTGCGACTTCGGCACCATCGTCGAAATCGCCGCAGAGTACGCGGGCCACTGGAACGTGTTCCCGAGCCCCACGAGGACGGTGGTCACGTACAGGTGCCACACCGCGAGGCCGCCGGTCGTGTGCAGGATGAGGACGGCGACGGTGGCAACGGCTGCAGCGATGTCGCTGACCATCATCATGACCTTGCGGTTGTAGCGGTCGACCATCGCTCCGGCGATCGGCGACAGGACGAGGAAGGGGATGAGAAACGAGGTCGACAGCACGCCGAGCGCAGTGGCGCTGCCTGTTGTCTGGTACGCCCAGATCGTGAGCGCGAAGCTCGATGCGTTCGAAGCGAGGACGGACACGAGCTGTCCGACCCAGACGAACGCGAAGCCGATCATGCCTCTTGGGCGGGTTGCCATCGCGTGTCGCCCTCCTTGCGCCGCCCTCTTAGGGCTGGATGTACTTGTACCACGACATCGAACGAACCACGTCGGGCCCTCCAATGGCCGCGTAGAGCCTCTTCGGGATGAGGTCGTAGCCGCCGATGTGCATGACGAGCGCGCCCATGTCGGCGAGCCGGCGCACGGCTTCGGCCATCACGGCCTTCCCGAGCCCTCGGTGTTGATGCTCGGGCGCCGTGCCGACCGGAGCGAAGTAGCCGGATCGCGTCGCGTCGTCGTACCACATCGTGCAGAACGCGGCCACCTCCCCCGAGCGGGCGATCGCCACGATGTCGAGGTCCCGCCGGTAGAGGGGCGCCCGCTGCAGGTTGCGATACCAGTCCGGGCCTTGGTACGCGTCGCTAGAATCGTCAGGATGGAAGGCGCGCCACGAGGCCCAGCTTCGCGCGGGCACCTCCTCGGAACCGCCGAGCGAGCGCACGACGTATCCGGCGGGGACCGGCCCTTGCGGCAGCGGGCCGGTGAGCTCGAGTCGACGCTGGTCCTCCCAGTGCTCGTGGATCTTGTAGCCCCGCGCCGCGAGCATCCCCTCGCGCAGGCGGTCGCCCTCGCGAGTCGGGACGATCAATAGGCGCCCCCGCTCCGTTGGCGACGTCAGGTGCCTCTCGGCCGCGTCCACCATGGCGTCTTCCAGCTCCGCCGTCCGCACGTCCGGATGGACGCTCAAGAAGGCGTCGCCCCCGCCGCTCTCGGACACGGCCAACGCGACCAGCTCGCCGGACGCTGTCTCCCAGAACAGCGCGTCGCTCAAGCTCTGGTCGCACGTCGCGACCATGTGCCATCGCCAGTAGTCGAACCGCCCAAGCGGCCACGAGATCTCGCGGCGGTGGTTGGCGAGGTACGCCTGCCGAAGGAAGCCGCGAATACGCCACACGTCGTCTTCATGCTCCAAGTGCCTCATCAGGAAGTTCACAACAGGTCCTTTCGTCAAATGGGCTCTGTGCATCCACGCGGGATGCGCTGTTCGCGCGGTCCGAGGACATCGAGGAACGCCGCACCAGATCGGCTGTGGGTTCGGTAGGCAAAGAGAAGACAACACCCAAGAGAGCGGGTCACGGTGCTTCGGTCCGTCCTACGAATCGGTCCGCAGTCCGCGAGCTATTCCACTGGGTTCATCTCCTCTTTCTGCACCGAGCGCTGTGTGCGAGCTTGTGTCAAGCCCTCGCTCGGGTGAGATGGGGCGTAGTATGAGCGATGGCTTGTTCTGCGACAACGTGAGCTGCTGCGCCGGGTCTCGCGCGGCGGGCTCGGGCGCTCGAGGGGGGGCGCCGGGCCAAGGTGGTTGCCGGTCAAGCGCGCGAGGCTCTGCCGATCGCGGGATCGGGAGTCCCGCGACGGAAGGGACCGCGTGCGGCGCGCGCCGTGGAGCACCGAGGCGACGTGGGTGGCAGCCGCCGCGCGCAGCTCCTACCATGCCGGCGATGAACGCCGTGCGGAAGGCCGTCATCGTCGCGGGGCCGAATGGGGCGGGGAAGTCCACATTCGTGCACCAGTACCTGGAGACCCACCCTGGGTTCGTCTATCTGTGCGCCGACGACATCGCGCTCGAACTCTGCCCAAGCCGCCCGGAGACGGCGTACATCAGCGCGGGCAAAGTCTTCTTCCGCCGGCTGCGCGTCCTTGTCGCCGAGCAGCGGAGCTTCATCACCGAGGTCACGCTCTCGAGCTCCCGTCTCGCTCGGCACTTCGCCCGTTTCCGCGCCGCCGGCTACCAGGTCGAACTGGTGTTCATCCACCTGGAGTCGGCCGAGCTGTGCGTGGCCCGCGTCGCGGAGCGCGTTCGCAAGGGCGGCCATCGGGTGGCCCCGGCAGACGTCCGGCGAAGGTACCGGCGGAGCGTGGACAACTTCTGGCACCGTTACCGGCCGATTGCCGACGGGTGGTTCTTGATGCAGAACTCGTCCCAGTCGTTCAGCCTCGTTGCCTACGGCACAAACGCGTCCTTGATCGTCGAGGACTCGCCGTTGTATGATGCCTTCTTAAGAGGTCTAGTGGATGCAACGTCCTAAGACGAATCGGGTGGGGCTGAGAGAGCAAGCGCGGCATCTTGAGCGCATCGGCGCCGAAGCGGCGCGACGAGCGCAACAGGAGAGCCGTCGCCGCGGCGTGCCGAATGTCTATTCGTGGCGCGGTCGGCTGGTCTTCGAACACCCGCACTCTGGTCGACTGCTGAACTTCGATCCCGCGGCGCCGCGCACGCTGCGGGCCGTGGGTGCCCTCTCGCGGGGCTTCCGCCAAGCTGGCCGCCATCTCCAGATCTTCCTCCGCGCAACGCGGTTCGAGTAACGAAGTGCCCGGAGCCTTCCGGTACCTCATCTTGTGATCTCATCGCGACGCCGTGTTGTTGAAGAGTGCCCGGCTCTTGAACGGGATGAGCGCGAGGGAGACGGCCTGCTGATAGAGCGCCACGCGGTCGATGGCGTCACCCGTCAGGAGCCCCACGGCGCCGGTGTCCCGCTTGGAGTCCGTCTTGCCAAACACTCGGTCGTCGGCGACGCCAAGCTCGAGGCCTTGGCGCACGAGTCCAGCGACGGCTGCGGGGAGGAAGAATGTCGCCGTCCGCGCTTGCCCTATGTCGCTGTCTGACTGCACCGCGACCCACGCGTACGCGGTCATCTCGTCGCCGAGGTCGGTGACCCCGCCCTCGATGCCGACCCAGTAGTCGGCCTGCGGCGCCAGGCGCTGCGCGGCCATCGCGCGGCCGCACGCCCCGCGCCGGGTTTCGTCATCGCCGTGGGGCTGCGCTGCGGCGCATGCCGGGACGGGCTGGCTGCGCACCTCGACCACCGCCGCGGGGAACATGGCTGCGAAGCCGCGCGCCGTAGCGCGGAGCTTGACTGGATTCGTCGACGCAACGACCACGACGACGCGCTCCTCGCTGTGCACGCGATTCACCGCCTCGTCCGCCGCCTTACCCGCTGCGGCTCGTGATCTCAATCAGGTGGTAGCCGAACTTCGTCTGCACGGGTCCGTGCACGACCCCAACGGCGTCGTGGAACACCACGTGGTCGAACTCAGCGACCATTTGGCCGGGGCCGAACTCGCCGAGATCGCCGCCCGATGCGCCCGATGGGCACTTCGAATGCTCTGCCGCCAGCGCGGCGAAGTCCGCACCGCTCTCGATCTCGCGGAGGAGGGTCTCCGCCTCTTCGTACGTGCTGACGAGGATGTGTCGCGCCTGTGCTTTCGCCATGTCGTCTCCTTGATCGTGCGGCCAAGGATACCCGACGCGCGGGGCACACGACACGCGCCGGGTGTTGCAAACCTCCGTCTGGATGGTAGGATTCGGTCTGGTGAGGTGGCGATGAGGGCACGAGAAGGGCTTCGATGCATGGCTGTAGCGCTCTTGGTGGTCTCGGCGCGCGCCTTCTGCGCTGTAGGTCAGGGTGCGTTGTCCGAAGTGCCGGACCTCTCGGGCTGTTGGGTGATGGTGCAGGTGATGCCGGCCTTGACCTCCCTCCCCCTCGTGGGCGCGGTCGAGCTGACGACGATCACTGGGACGGTCGTCGAGGTCGAACAAGACGGCACGGAGCTTATCTTGCGCGATACGGTGTGCTTCACCGACGTCGAGATGTCGCCGCCGGTCGCGACGAGCCAGGTGCCCGCAGGGTTCATCGCCTCGCTTGACCCGGCGCCACGCAGGGCGCGCCTTGAGGCGCGCGGTGCGGGCTGGACCTTGGTCCAGCCCTACCAGGTCGACGTCCGGGGCGCCATGCTGGCCGTTCCCGAGTCCGAGTCCCTGCCGACCGACGCGGACGATCCGCGCGTCTGGGACCAAGACGGAGACGGCCATCCGGGCCTCACGGTCGCGGTGCAGGTTGCGGGGATCGTCACGGGGAAGACCTACGTGGTTGAGCGGCTCGGCTACGACCTCTGTGGCGAGTGGGTCGATCCGAACACGATTCTGGGAACCATGACCTGGACGAGCGAGCACGTCGTTCTTGCAGCGACCAACGTCCTGCTGTGCATGTCCTACAGCTACGCGCCGCATCCGGACCCAACGCGCAGCTCGTTCGTCATGCGCCGCATGGATCCGGCGTGGACCTGCGAGACCATCCGGGCGCTCCTGCCAGACCTCGTGCGCCTGGCGTCCCTGCCTCTTGCGACGGCCAGCGATTGACCTGGCCGCCTCGGAGCGGCTAGGCTGCGTCGCGAACCGCGAAGGGAGGTGCAGGGATGAAGCTGGCGCTCGGTATCCTCGCTGTCATCACGCTGGCCGCCGTGAGTTTTGTGAGTGTCCGCGACGGACAGCCGAGGACCGTGGACAAGGTCGATCTGCAGAGGTACATGGGGTTGTGGTACGCGGTGGCGCACATTCCCACCTCGTTCGAGGCTCGCTGCGCCCAGGGCACGACGGCCTACTATGCGTTGCTTTCCAACGGCCAGGTCGAGGTGACCAACACCTGCTACGATGCGGCCGGCAAGCCGTCTAGCGTGGTGGGACGGGCGTGGATTCCCGAACCCTCCGCGCCCGGGAAGCTCAAGGTGAGCTTCGTTCGCCTGCTCGGCCTCTCGTTCTTCCCGGCGGACTACTGGATCCTCGACCTCGCTGCGGACTACAGCTACGCCGTTGTCGGCAGCCCGTCGGCGTCCTTCGGCTGGATCTTGAGCCGCACGCCGACTCTGCCCGAAGCCGTGCAGAACGGCATCTACGCCCGACTCGAGGCGAATGGCTACCGCCGTACGCAGTTCGTCGCCATCGACCAGACGATGAGCCTGTCCAAGCGGCTGGCCCCCGGGCGCTAGGCGTTGCGGCACGATCGGTCGAGGGATACCGTGACGCCGGAGGCGATGTCGATGAAGCTCCTGACGGGCAAGACCGGGCTTGTGTTCGGCGTGGCCAACGAACGCAGCCTCGCCTGGCACATCGCGCGCTGCGCGCTGGCCGAGGGCGCGGCGTGCGGGTTCCCGTACTTCCCGGGCGAGAAGATGGAACGGCGCGTCCGCAAGGCGCTCGATGACGGCGGCGCGACCGACGCGTGGATCTTCCCGTGTGACGTGGCCCGCGATGAGGATCTCGACCGTCTGTTTGGGGCCGTCGGCGAGCGGTTCGGACGCCTCGATTACGTCGTGCACTCGATCGCCTACGCTGACCGCGCGTACCTCCAGCCGGGGCGGTTCGCCGAGACGCCGCGGGCAAGTTTCGCCGAGGCGCTGGACATCTCCGTGTACTCATTGCTGGCGATCGCGCGGCGCGCCCGGCCGCTGATGACATCGGGAGGGGCGATCCTGACGCTCACTTACTACGGCGCGGAGAAGGCCGCCTCGGGCTACAACGTGATGGGCGTAGCCAAGGCGGCGCTCGAGTCTGCGGTTCGGTACCTGGCGGCCGAACTGGGCCCGAACGGGATCCGCGTCAACAGCCTCTCCGCTGGTCCCTGCCGGACGCTCTCGGCGATGGCCGTCGGCGGAATCGACGAGATCCTGGCGAAGGTCGAGGTCGCGGCGCCGCTGCGCCGCAACATCGAGGCCGACGAGGTCGGGCGGGCGGCCGTCTACCTCCTGTCCGACCTGTCATCCGGCGTGACCGGGGAGACCCACCACGTCGACGCGGGATACCACGCGATCGTGACCTAGGCGGTGACGGCGCGGCCGGCCGATCTCGAGAGCACGGAGCCCCATCCGGCACGTGGCGTGCACGCCCGGACCCATGGTTGGGCCCTGCTCAGAGAGGGGGAGGCGGCTTTGTGGCCTATGCGCCGCGCGCGCTCGGCGCGGCACGGTGGCGGCTCACATAGAGCGCGCCGCCGCGCCGTGTGGCCGTCGGCTGACGGAACGACCGCGGAAGAGCCGGCGCCGTCCTGGTCGCGAACTGCGTCTCCGGAACAAACGCGCCGTAGTCGAATCCTTCGAGTCGTCGCCGTTCCATCGGTGCGCCGATGGCCCGCTCGATGCCGCGGATCATCAGGCTGTCTGCTGGCGATGCCAACGTGAACGCTTCGCCCACGGCCTCGGCGCGGCCGGTTCGCCCGATGCGATGCACGTACGCGTCCACCGTATTCGGGACGTCCAGGTTGATGACGTGCGTGATCGCCGAGACGTCGATCCCGCGCGCAGCGACGTCTGTCGCGACGAGGATGTCGTAGCGCTTGCCGCGGAACCCGTCGATGGCCGCCTGACGCTGGGCCTGCGACATGTTCCCCTGGAGAGCCGCCGCGCGGTGCCCGGCCTTCGCAAGAATGCGCGCCAGGTTGTGCGCCTTGTGTTTCGTGCGCGTGAACACCAGCACGCGGCCGGTCGCCGTTCGCTTGAGCAGCGCGAGCAGGAGGTTCGTCTTCTGGGTCTCGTGAACCGGGTAGAGCGCATGGGAAACCGTCTCTGCCGGGGCGATGGCGCCGATCTGCACGGTCGCCGGGTCCTGGAGGATGCTCTGCGCGAGTTGACGGATGTCGCTCGGCATCGTGGCGCAGAAGAAGAGCGTCTGACGTCGCGCCGGGACGCTGCGAAGGATCTGGCGGATGTCCGGCAGGAATCCCATGTCGCACATACGGTCCGCCTCATCCAGCACGAGGACTTCGACGCGCGATAGGTCGATGTCGCCCTCGCGCAGGTGGTCGAGCAGTCGGCCGGGGCAGGCGATGACGATGTCGGCGCCTCGCCGCAGGGCGTCCAGCTGGGGTCGCTTGCTCACTCCGCCGTAGATGGCCACGCTGCGCAGCGGCGTGTGGCGGCCGAATCCGACCGTTGCCTGGTGGATCTGCTCGGCCAGTTCGCGCGTCGGGGCGAGGATGAGGGCGCGGACTCCGCCGCGGGGACCGCGAACGAGGCGGTCGAGGATGGGAAGCATGAACGCAGCGGTCTTGCCGGTGCCCGTTTGCGCCAGTCCGAGGACGTCACGCCGCGCCAGGACGACCGGAATGGCCTGTTCCTGGATGGGCGTAGGGGTTTGATAGCCGACCGAGTTGACTCCGGAAACAATGTGCGGGTGAAGCGAGAACTGCTCGAAACTCACAGAAAGGCCTCCTTGGGCCGGTGAGCCAAGTCGCACGCTGGGCTCATGACGCTTGGTTGTTGTCGACGGTTGTTGGCGTGTGCGATCCAGTTCGTTGTCTGATGATGAACCGATTGTACCGCGCCGCGCGCGCGAATCCAGGCCAAAGCCGCGCGCTTCCGCGCCGCGCGACGCGCATCGATGGACGTTCCCGAGGAACCGCGATAGGATCAGAGTCCTGCGGACGGCTCTGCGCACGCCCGCAGCGAAGTAGAAGGGGGAGAAGATGCAGACTTGGGTGTGGATTCTCATTGTGGCAGCGGTCGTCATCTTCCTCGGTGGCATCCGCATCGTTCGTCCGACCCATCGGTCCCTTGTCGAGCGGCTGGGCAAGTACCACCGGTTCGGCACGCCGGGCTTCCATTGGGTCATCCCGTTGATCGATCGGCTGATTCAGATCAACGTCACCGAACAGATGGTCGACGCGCAGCCGCAGGAGATCATCACCAACGACAACCTGAATGCGCGCGTCGACGCCCAGGTCTACTTCAAGGTGAAGGACGACGAAGACAACGTCAAGAGCTCGCAGTACAACGTGAACAACTACCAGATGCAGATCGTGAACCTGGCGCGCACGACGCTGCGCAACATCATCGGCACGATGACGCTCAAGTCGGCGAACAGCGAGCGCGACAAGATCAACCAAGAGCTACTCGCCACCCTGGCGTCCGAGACGAAGAACTGGGGCATGGAGATCGTGCGAACCGAGTTGAAGGAGATCGACCCGCCGAAGGACGTTCAGGAGACGATGAACAAGGTCGTCAAGGCGGAGAACGAGAAGATCGCCGCGCTTGACTACGCCAACGCCGTGGAGCGTCAAGCGGACGGAGAGAAGCGCTCCGAGATCAAGAAGGCGGAAGGCATCAAGCAGGCGAAGATCCTCGCCGCCGAAGGCGAGGCGGAGGCGATCCGGCTCGTCAACGAGGCGGCGAACACGTACTTCGTCGGGAACGCGCAACTGCTGCGCAAGCTCGAGGCACTGGAGAGGTCGTTGAAGGACAACGCGAAGATCGTCATCCCCGAGGGCACGGAACTGATCAACGTGATCGGCGACCTCGCGGGGACTCCCCTGCCGATCAAGCGCTCGAGCGCAGAGCCGAAATAGATCTTGAGCGATGGTGACTGAGTGAGCGCGCCCCCGCGAGGGGGCGCCTCGCTTCGACGCTGGACGGGTCCATGGGCGAGCGACAGGTGATCGAACGAACCCCGAACCTCCCGGCGACGGTCGAGTCTCTCACGCGCGATCTCTGTGCGCTGGGCGTCCGGCCGGGCGCAGTCGTCCTCGTGCACGCGTCGCTGCGCGCGTTGGGTTGGGTCTGCGGCGGCCCGGTTGCGGTGATAGGCGCGCTTGAGGCGGTCGTAGGCCCTTCAGGCACCCTCGTCATGCCGGCGCACAGCGGCCAGTTGACCGATCCGCGAGACTGGCGACTCCCGCCGGTGCCGGAAGCGTGGAAGTCGCTCATCCGTGCGGCGATGCCGGCCTACGACCCGCGCTCGACGCCGACGCGCGGCGTGGGTGCCATCGCGGAGGCGTTTCGCGCGTGGCCAGGGACCGTGCGCAGCGTGCACCCGCACGTCTCGTTCGCTGCGCTCGGACCGGAGGCGCGCGCCGTGTGCGGCGGTCATGCCCTCGAGTTCGGCCTCGGCGAGCGCTCGCCCGTGGCGCGGATCTACGACCTCGATGGGCTCGTGCTCCTTCTTGGGGTGGGCTTCGCGTCGAATACGTCGCTCCACCTTGCCGAGTATCGCGCTGACTACCCTGGCAAGCGGACCATCGCGCAGGGAGCGCCCGTGCTCCGGGACGGTAGGCGTGAGTGGGTCACGTTCTCCGACCTCGCTATCTCGAGCGACGACTTCGAGGAGCTGGGCGTGGCCTTCGGGTCTGTTCCGGGCCGGGTGACGACGGGCCGCGTCGGCGCGGGCGCTGCCATGCTCATGCGCCAGCGAGACCTCGTTGACTTCGGCGTTCGCTGGATGGAGGCGCACCGCGGCACGCCGCGCACGGGTGACGGCATCACCGTCCGCGCGGCGCAAGCCGCAGACCGAGCGGAGTGGGCCGACCTCCGACAGGCTCTCTGGCCTGGGACCACGGCAGCCGAACTCGGTGCGGAACTCGACGCGCTTCTCGTCGACCCGCGGGCGGCCACGTTCGTCGCCGCGGCATCTCCCGGGCGGCTCCGTGGCTTCGCCGAGGTCGCGCTGCGCGACGAGGCGGAAGGCTGCGCGACGCACCCCGTGGGCTATCTTGAAGGCTGGTACGTCAGCCCCGAGTTTCGGGGTCGCGGGGTCGGTCGCCGTCTCGCCGCGGCGGGAGAGGCTTGGGCGCGTGAGCGCGGCTGCACTGAGATGGCGTCGGACACGACGCCCGAGTACCCGGACAGCCCGGCCGCGCACGCCGCCGCTGGATACGAGCGGGTCCAAGTCACCGTGCACTTCCGCAAGGACCTCGTACCTCAGCAGAAAAGCCATGGGAAGCTTCCGGCCAATGAAGACTGAAGATTTGACCCCGCGCGAGCGCCGGCTCGCGGGGATGCGTTTGGATCGGGAGCCATGTAGATGTAGACCCGGCGAGAGGAGCTTGCCGATGTGGATCCGAGCGGGTGGCCTTGTGTGTTTGCTGGTGGCATCGGGTCTAGCGGGCGTTGCCATCGACGCGACGTCCCCGGCCGCTGCATGGACGCCGCCGGGCCTGCCGGAGGTCCGGGCGGGACTCGATGGGCTTCCGTGGGGTCAGTTCGTCGAGACGTCCTATGTCCTGTACATCCTCCGGTTTCCCGAAGCGGTCACGCGAATGGGGATGGCGACTGCCTTGGGCGTGCGGAATGACCGACTGAACGACTACTCGGACGCCTACGTGCGCGAGACGATGGAGATTGAGTCGGAGATCCTTGGCCGGCTGCGCGCGTTCGATCGAGCGAGTCTCTCGCCGGCCGAGCAGGCGGTCTACGACGCCAGCGCGTGGTACTGGGACGATCTGGTACGCGCTCACCGGTTTGCCTACTGCGACTACCCGGTGAGCCATCTCTTCGTCACCAGTCTCGATCAGCTGGTGTTCGAGCTCCTCACGGAGATTCACCCGCTCGCGACCGCGGGCGACGCCGAGGACTACGTTCTGCGGCTCGAGCAGGTCGGGACGCAGTTCGACGGGATCCTCGACGCGCTCGATCGTCGGGCCGACGCGGGTGTGATTGTCCCGCAGCGGGTGATCGACTGGGCGACATACGGCATGCGTTCCCTGGCCTACGGATCGGCGCCGTCTAGCCCGTACTTCGTCCGGCTGCGTGATGCGCTGCCGGCGATGGCCGGCCTCTCCCCAGACCGCGCCGACGCGCTCCGCGGCAGAGCCGAAACCGCGGTGAGCGACGTCGTCATTCCCGCCTACCGCCGTCTGCTGTCGAAGCTTTCGGGCCTGCGCAGCCAGGCGCCCGAGGTCGGGGTCTGGCGCGTCCCGGATGGTCGGGCGTACTACGAGCACTTGCTGAGGCACTTCACGGGCCTCGACCAGAGCGCCGCGGACGTCCACGACCTGGGTCTGCGTGAGGTCGCCAGGATCCACGACGAAGTCCGCTCCTGCGCCAACGCTCTTGGATACCCCGCGGAATCGTTGACGATCGCCGCGCTCTTTGCGGCCGTCGAGCGGGACGGCGGAGCCTTGGTCGGCGAGGAGATCCTCCGCGAGTACGAGCGGCTGATCGATCGAGCCGCGGTGGATGCGCTCGCTTTCCTGCCTGCGTTGCCGTCGACCGCTGTGGTCGTCCGGCCGGATCCGGTGGGTGGTTTCTACCGATCGGCGCCGCGCGACGGGTCAGCGCCCGCAACGTTTGGCGCGCAGACAACGGGGACGCAACCTCGGTTCACGATGCCAACGCTCGCGTACCACGAGACGATTCCCGGTCATCACGTCCAGATCGCGCTGGCTCAGGAAATGGACCTGCCGCTTCTCCTCCGGGAGACCGCCTTCCTCGGATTCACCGAAGGGTGGGCGCTCTACGCCGAGCGGCTGGCGGCCGAAGCGGGTTGGTACGCGGACGATCCGTATGGGAACCTCGGTCGGTTGCAGTTCGAGCTCATGCGCGCGGCGCGGCTTGCCGTTGACACCGGAATCCACGCCGTCGGCTGGGGCTACGACGAGGCTTTGGTCTGGTATCAAGAGGCGACGGGACGGTCGCCGCAGCTTGCGCAGCAAGACGTGTACCGCTACGCCGCCTGGCCCGGCCAGGCGGTGTCGTACGCCGTTGGCTACCTTGAGTTGCTCGCACTGCGCGACGCCACGCGGTCCGCGCTCGGCGACAGGTTCGACCTCACTGCGTTCCATCGGGCCGTCCTCGCGCAGGGGAACGTCCCGCTCGCTGTTCTTGCGGGCGCCATGGCGGGATGGATCGCGGCGTCTGCGGCGGAAACGGCGTTGCCGTAGGGGCCGGATCTACCGCAGCGGGTCGACGTGCTTGCGCCACAGGGCCAGCGCGTGGTCGCGCGGGTCCACAACGTCGATGCCTTGGTTGGCGAAGAAAACGTTCGTGTTCTCGAGGTCGCGCACGAGGAGTTCCAGCGCGTCGTCGTTGTAGCGGGGATCGACGGCCTGCGGGAAGTCGATGATCGTCACGCGGCCGTTCCAGTAGAGCATGTTGTACGGCGAGAGATCGGCGTGGACGCGGTGGTGCGTGAGGAACAGGGCGACGTTCTCGAGGAGTCGCTTGTAGATCCGCTCGGCATCCGCGGCGTCGAGCGACACGCCGACGAGCACCGGAGCGGGATGCTCGGCGTCGCCGACGTAGTCCATGAGGATCACGGGGCCTGTGCGCTCGATGGGGCATGGCACGTCGCAACCGGCGGCGTGGAGGTTCTCGAGGGTTCTCATCTCGTGGGCGATCCAGGCGCTGAACTTGTGCGTGCGGCCGTGCTGTGTCTTCTTTCCGAGAGCACGGAGGACGCGCGCATCCGGTCGCGCGCCGCGAGCGCGGCCCTGCTGGTAGACTTCGTCGCGCCGGAAGCTGCGCGTTTCGAGCGGCCGGTAGACCTTGGCCGCCACAAGATCATGGCCGAGCGATGGGTGCGCCCGGCAGCAGTAGACGACCGCCTCCTTGCCGCTCTTGATCGGGCGGACGACCTCGAGCAGGAGGTGCTCGTCGATCAGGGGAGCAAGATGCTGGAGGAGCTCCTCTTCCACCGTCTTTTCGTCGGGTGCAGGGACCTTCGCCGGCGCGTTCTTGCGCGGCGGCCGACGATGCGACTCGTCGAGCTCTTCGTAGTGGCGGATGACGTTTCCTCCCCGGGTCTGCGCGCGGGCAGCCTCTGCTACGCAGTATACCCGGCCAGGCGCCGCAACCGGGCGGGAACCTTGGGGCTTCCAGCGCGGTATGATACGGCGACGTTCCCGCAGGAAGGAGAAACATGACAAGGAAGCTCGCTCTCTGTGTCTTTTGGGTGATGGGTGCCGCCGCGGCCGCGGTCGCTGGACCTCAGCTTGCCGTGGACCTCGCGAACTACGCGTTTCCCGACACGGTCGAAGGGATTGCCGTCGCCCACACCTTCACCCTCACCAACAGCGGGAATCAGGAACTGGTCATCGAGAGCGCGAGACCGGGGTGCGAGTGTGTGAGCGTTCAACTCGCCAAGAGCCGCCTTCAGCCGGGCGAGTCGATCGGGCTGTACGCCCTGCTCGACACGCAGAACCTGTCTGGCAAGACCACGCGCTCGATCACCGTGACGTCCAACGACCCGGGCCCGTATGGCGACTACAAGCGCAACCTGTCCCTTGTCGGGGTCATTCTGGCCCGGCAGCCGTATCAGCGATCGGTGGGCGAGGCGTTCGGCAGCCGGCTCCTCCTGCTCGATGTCCGTAGTCCCGGGGACTACGCGGCGGGACACCTCGTGGGCGCGCTCAACGTTCCCGAAAACCAGGTGGCGAGCCTGGCCGCGACGCTACCGGCCGGTACGCGCGTCGTCTTCTACGATCAGCAAGGAGCAAGCGCGACGCAACGCGCGGTGGCCCAGTCGCTGCACGGCGGCGGCCTGGACGACGTGTGGGCTGTGCGCGGCGGTTTTGCCACTTGGCAGAAGGAGTACGGAGCCCAGCGGCTGATGGCCGGCTCGCAGGCGACGTGGCAGTTCCTCGACCTGTCGGGCGCGCGTGCCTACACCTCGTCCTCGTCCTACGGCGTCTACGACGTCAACCAGCTCGCATCCGACGCCGTGTGGATCGACATGCGGTCCGCGGCGGCGTTTGCTGCCGGCCACCTCGTCGGCGCGCTGAACCTCGCGGAGTCGTCGATCCAGGCGTTCATCGAGACGCTGCCGCGGTCGACGCCCGTCGTCGTCTACAGCGACGATGGTCGCGACAGCGATCGGGTCGTCGAGAACCTCTGGCGAAGGGGAAGTCGGGCGAAGAGCCTACTCGGCGGGCTGGCCGAGTGGCGGAAGCAGCACGGGGACGAGCTTATCATTCAGTCCTCAAGCTAGCGCGACGAGCGCGCCGAGCGGCTGCCTGCGTCAGCTTCGCCGCCTTGCGGCGATGTGAGGCCGTCGTGGGCCTTTGCGAGCCACGCCGCGATCTCGATTCCCTGCGGGCACTTCGTCTCGCACGCGCGGCAGCCGATGCACCGATCGGCTCGCGCCTCGGGCTTCATGAACCGCTCGTAGCTCGCCCGCGCGCGGTCGAGGTCGCCGTAGGCTGTCCCGTTGTTGTAGATCTCGAAGACTCGCGGGATGGCGACTCCTTGCGGGCACGGCTCGCAGTAGCGGCATCCGGTGCAAGGGATGGGGGCGAGCGCCCGGTACGCATCGCGGACGCGCCCGACGAGCGCAAGGTCTGCGGCACGGAGCAGGCCGACGCCGGAGTGCTCGGCGCTCGCGAGGTTCTCCTCGACGTGGCGCATCGTGGACATGCCGGACAGCAGAAACGAGACGTCGGGATCGTTCCACACCCACTGGAGTGCCCAATCGGCCGGCGATCGCTTCGTCGTCGCCTCGTCCCAGATCTCGGCCACCGTTCGAGGTGCTGGGAGGGTGAGCGAACCTCCGCGGAGAGGTTCCATCACGACGACGGCAAGGCCGCGCTCGGCCGCGTAGCGGAGCCCGGCTGTGCCCGCCTGGTACTCGACGTCCATGTAGTTGTATTGGATCTGACAGAAGGTCCAGTCGTACGTGTCGACGATCTTGCGGAACGTGTCGAGGTCGTCGTGAAACGAGAAGCCGAGGTGGCCGATCCGCCCTTCGGCGAGCGCACGCTCCGCCCAGTCGAGCACGCCGAGATCGTAGAGCTTCGGCCACTGCACGCGATTGAGTCCGTGCAGGAGGTAGAAGTCAACGCTCTCGGTCGCAAGGCGCGCGCGCTGCTCGTCGAGAAAACGATCGAAGTCGTCGGTCCTCTCAACGAGCCAAGAGGGCATCTTGGTGGCGACGCGAACGCGCGCGCGGTATCCATCGCTCAGGCATCGTCCGAGAAACCGCTCCGACTGCTCGCCGTGGTAGGACCACGCGGTGTCGACGTAGTTCACGCCGCGGTCGATGGCGGTGCGCACCATCTGCGTCGCAAGCGGCTCGTCGATCCTTGCATGGTCGCCCCCGAGAGTCGGCAGCCGCATGGCGCCGAATCCGAGCGCGGAGGGCCTCCAGCCGAGTCGGCCGAATCGTCGGGTCTTCATGGTCGCCTCCCGTTCGATCCTCACGCATCGCGCGATGCCGATCAAGAGAAACGCCCCGGCCGTGCCGGGGCGGAGGCGATGAGATCTGCCAAGCTAGAGCGGCCGCACCGGTTCGCAGATGTCGACGAGCCACTTCTTCTCCGGATGCGTGTCCGGGTCGTTGAGGTATACCTCGTAGCACATCCGATGGTCGGGCTGGTAGCCGCTTGTCGGCATCCACTCCATCAGCTTGTCCCACGCCTCGCCGAACTGGGTCACGTCCATCTCGACGTGGGCGACGGCGAACAGCCCTCCAGGGATCTTCATCGTGCCGATGTCCCCGTCGACCTTCGTCCCCGGCGGAACGGTGAGGCACGCGTCGGAGCGCAGCTTCGACGCGTCGGTCACCTCGGGGCTGTCGTGGTAGACGGCGAGCGACTTCGTCTCCGGGAAACGGATGAGGCTGCGCGGGCCGGCCCATTTGAACACGCGATCGAACGCCTCGCCGATCTTGTTGTACGCACCGATGTGTCGCGCGTAGACGACGTTCCACTCCGGCATCTGCTTCACTTCCACACTGAACTTCATCGGGATCCTCCTCGTGTCTTCGATGGCCGCAGTGTAGGGCGATGAGGGCGAGGAGTCTCTCTCTGTCTTGCTTTTCGCTTGCCCGTCCTTGCTCTTGACTTGGCGGATCTTGCGCACGGCGTCGCGCCCGCCCTTTCGGAACTCGGACGCGCTCATCGCGAAGGCGTTGCGAAACTCGCGCGCGAAAGCGGAGGGAGAGGAGTACCCGCATGCCACCGCGATCTCGGTGATCGATGCGCGCGGATTGTTCAGGAGGCGGGCGGCTGCCGCGCCGACCCGCATGCGGCGGACGAAGTCGTTGAGCGTCTCGCCGACCACCGACTTGAACACGCGGTGGAAGTGAAACGGCGAGAAGCTGGCGACCTGGGCGAGCGTCTCCAGCCGCAGATCGCCCGCGAGGTTCGCCTGGATGTAGTCCATGACGCGGTTGATCCGCCCCACGTACTCCCGTCTTCGCAGCTCCTCCTGCTCGATCATGGTCGTCTTCCTATCGCGCGCTGCACAGCCTGAGCCGGTTGCCGACGTTGTCGAGCAACAGGGCGAAAGAGCCGAACACGTCGGAGATCCCTGTCTTCGGCACGAGTGTCTCTCCTCCGTCGGCCACGGTCGCGGCGAGCGCGGCGTCGATGTCGTCGGCCGCGAAGTGCAGGATCGGGCCCGTTGCAGACGGGCTCTCAGCCTGTGGCCCCGACATGAGTCTGCCGCCCCGGCCGTCGGGTGTCCTGAGCAACGCGTCCTCATGCATGCCCGGGACCGCCTCGAAGCGCCAGCCGACGATCGACGCGAAGAAGCGCTGCAAGGCCGCGAGGTCGAGGGTGGGCAGTTCGATGTGAGCGAGCCCGTCGTGTGACATGGCATCCTCCTGTTCTCCGGATCCCGGCGTCATCATACGGATCGTCGGAGGTTGCCAGCCGAAGCTGCCCTACGGAGCACGGAGAATCCCCTCGCCGAATGTAGCGTCCCAACCGGTGAGCCCCCCGTCAAGGTAGAGCACGTTCGGGAGTCCCGCGGCAAGCAAGAGCGCGCCCGCCGCGCGCCCGCCGTCGCTGTCGGCGCCGTAGAGGATGATCGGGACGTCGTGCGGAAGGCGAGATGCCGACGAGGCGGGCGCCTCGCGGATCGTCGCGAGGGGAACGTTCACCGCGCCGAACAGGTGCGCGACGGCGTACTCCTCCGGACTCCGAACGTCGATCAGCAGGTAGAACACGAGCTTGAGGTCGCTCGCTGAGATGGCCGGCACGGTCGGCGCGACGTCGGCGATGGTCACGTCGATGCGCAGGACGAACGCTGGATGGCTCGGGTCATTGGAGTGTAGGGTGATCGTTCGCGTCACGGTCCCCGTGAACCCGGCCGTGTTCACGGTGGCATCCACGTTCACCGACTCGCCCGGCGCGAGGTCGCGCTGAGTCAATGCCGCGGTCGTGCAGCCGCACGACGTGCGCACGCTCGAAATCGCCAGGGTCTCGTCGCCGGCGTTGGCGACGACGAACGTGTGGGTGACGAGCGAGCCCGACTGCACGGTCACGGCGTACGTGGCGTTGTCAGCCTGCAGGACCGGGACGGCGGACGCGGCGATGCAGAACGTCCCGATTCCCAGCAAAATGATGATCGATGCTCTCATCGCGGCCTCCATCCCCGGCTCCTAGCGTCGGGTCGCGCCTGATTGGCCTCTGCCGACGAATGTAGCACGTCCGCGTCGGCAAAGCAGGAGGTACGCGGCGGGGCGTGGGTGTGGGCGGACACCGTGCTGTCGGTTGCGGGAAACGCAGAAGAGGGGAGACCGATGGTGCGGGATCGGCAACTCCCCTCCCTGCAAGCTGCGCCCGGTCCTGTGTGAGCGCTCCCGCTTGTGCGGGATGGCGCAGTCTCCCGTCAGCTCGTCTCGACCGCGTCCCGCGGTTGTGTGGACCGTGTGAAGACGCCTGACGGTCGGAAGAACCAAAAGGCCGTAGAGAAACGGCGTTGCCTTCCTGCAGGACCGCCCGGTGCCGTCGCCGCGCCGCGGAAACGAACCGGCGACGACGCGTTACCATGCTCCGACGGCGTTCAGGGAGGCAGGCACGACGTGGCGATCCTCGCGGTTCGAGATCTAGAGAAGACCTATGCCTCTCACACGCTGTTCGAGGGGCTGTCGATCGCGTTTCATGCCGGCGAGCGGGTCGGCTTGATTGGCCCGAACGGCGCGGGGAAGTCGACCCTGTTGCGCATCCTGGCGGGCGAGGAGTCCGCGGACGCAGGCACCGTCGAGCGGTCCAAGGGCGCCCGGATCGGTTACCTGCCTCAGGCTGACGACGTGGGGCAGGGCACCGTCGAGGACGCGCTCCAGCGCGCGCTCGCCGACGTCCCGATGGAGGACTACGAGCGCCCGGCGAGGGTTCGCCAGATGCTCCGGCGCTTAGGTTTCGACCATGGCGACGCGCGGGTCGCCACCCTGTCGGGCGGATGGCAGAAACGCCTGGCCATCGGGTGTCAGCTCGCCCGAGAACCGCACCTGCTTCTGATGGATGAGCCGACGAACCACCTCGACATCGCGGGCATCCGCTGGCTCGAGACGTTCCTCGAGCGAGAAGAACTGGCGCTGGTTGTCACGAGCCACGACCGCACGTTTCTCGAGCGTGTGGCCAACCGCATCGTCGAGATCAACGCGCGCTACGCGGGAGGGTTCTTCTCAAGCGCCGGCAAGTACAGCGACTTTCTCGAGCGGCGCGAGGCGTTCCTCGCGGCCGAGGACACGGAACGAAGAGCGCTGGCCGGCGCGGTCCGCCGCGAGATTGACTGGCTGCGCCGCGGACCCTCCGCGCGAGCGACCAAGGCGGCATCGCGCATCGAGGAAGCACACGACCAGATCGCCCGGCTGGCGGACGCAGAGCGGCGCGCCGCGTCCGCATCGGGACTCGAGATCGACTTCGCCGCGAGCGGCCGCCGGACGAACGACTTGATCGTTGCCCGTGGCATCGGAAAGTCGTTCGGCGCGCGGCGCCTGTTTGATGGCCTCAACGTGCACGTGCGGCGTGGCGACCGACTTGGGATCGCGGGGAACAACGCGAGCGGCAAGACGACGCTCCTCAAGACGCTTGCCGGGCTCGTCGCGCCGGATGAGGGCCACGTGAAGCATGCGTGGGAGCTTCGGTTCGCGTTGTTCGACCAGCAGCGCGAGCAGCTGAATCCGCACGAGCGGCTGCGCCGCGCTCTCTGCCCGAGCGGCGACACGGTCTCCTACCTCGGGCGGGCCACGCACATCGTCCCGTGGGCGCGCCGGTTCGGCTTCCGCGCCGACCAGCTCGACATCCCGGTTGGCGAACTCTCGGGCGGTGAGAAGGCACGCGTGTTGATGGCGCTCCTGATTCGCGAGCCCGTCGACGTCCTGCTGCTGGACGAACCGACCAACGACCTCGACCTCTCGTCGGTCGAGCTGCTCGAGGAGGCGCTTGACGAGTTCCCAGGTGCCGTCGTGTTGATCACGCACGATCGTCACATGCTCGACCGGCTGTCCAGCCAGCTCATCGGGCTGCATGGCGACGGGGCGTGGGGCAGCTACGGGAGCGTCGAGCAGTGGCTGCTTGCCGACGCCGAGCGTCAGGCGGCGCGCCGGGTGCCAGACGCCGAGACCCCGCGTGCCGCGGCGCCTGCTCGTCCTACGAAGCGGGGCTTGACGTACCTCGAGAAGAAGGAGTGGGACGAGATGGAGGCGCGGATTCTCGCTGCCGAGGAGAAGGCGGCGGCTCTCCAGTCGCAGCTCGACGATCCTGCCGTGGCCAGCGACCACGAGAAGCTGCACACGGCGTACGAGGCCCATCGCGCCGCGCAGGCCGACATCGACGCCCTCTACGGACGTTGGCAGGAGCTCGACGCCAAGCGCAACGCCGGCTAGGGTCGGCCGCCAATCTCGCGGCGGAGCGCCGCGGCGTCCTCGAACACCCTGGCGGTGACCGCGCGCAGTCGCTCACCGTCCTGATGCCCACGCGCGACCAGCGCCACGCTCATGCCGAGGGCCGCCGCGACCTCCGCATCGTGGTCCATGTCGCCGACGAGAAGCGTCCTCGCTCCGCAGAGCCGGTGCCGGGTCACCATCTCGCGCCCGCGGTCGAGCTTCGAGTCCCCGAGCCGGTGATGGAGCCCGTAGATGCCGGCAAAGCTGCCCGCGATGCCGAGGCGTCCGAGCGCCTCGCGCAGCAGGCCTTCTTCGAGTGCGGAGAGCACGTACTGGGCGATGCGCAGCTGCGCGGCGAGGTCGAGGATCGATCGGACCCCTTTCTGCAGACGGCAGTGTGGGAGGCCAGGTAGGTAGGCCGCGTGAAACTCCTCCGAGAGACCCTCGGGCGTCTCCCGCCCGATGTCGATGCCTAACCGCCCGTAGTAGTCGAGCAGAGGAAACCCGAAGACGCTCCGGTAGAGCGGCCGCGACACCGCCGCAAGGCCACGGCGAACGAGCATACCGTTGATCGATCGAAGTGCGAGATCGACATCGTCGACGATCGTACCGTTGAAGTCCCACACGAGAGCATCCCACCGCGCGGCCATCTCACCCAGCATGGTGCCCGACAGGGCGTTGCGGCGCACAGAGCGCCGGACCCCACGGCCTGCTCAATGCGTGCGCGGCGGGGGGATGCCACATGCTGCTGGGTATTGTGCCCAAGAGGGATTGCGTGTCGAACGGTCAGGCCGGGGGCGGCCGCGCGCCATGAACCGCCGGTCGTCGGAGGCGCACTCATGTCCGGCCGTCGACGAGACGGACTTGCCAGGCTGGGGAGATCCATGAGCGTTCATCTTCGCGCGATCGACGCGGACAACTTCATCGAGGCGATGCGGCTTCGCGTCTCTCCGGAGCAGGAGACGTTTGTGGCGACGAACGCCGCGAGCATCGCGCAGTCGAAGTTCCACGCGCACCTTGAGTGCTACGGAGTCTTCGACGGCGACACGATGGTTGGATTCTCGGTGTGTGGGGTCAATCCGGACGACGGGACCGTCTGGATCGCCCGCCACATGGTCGGGGCGCAGTTCCAGAGGCAGGGATACGGGCGCGCCGGCCTGCACTGCCTCATCGCGCACCTACGCAGCGGACACGGCATGGTGCCGATCTACCTTGACGTTGCGCCGTCCAACGCAGCGGCGATCTCGCTCTACGAGAGCGCTGGGTTCCGCGACGCCGGTCTCGACCAAGGCAAGAGCCGCGTGTACTGCCTGGAGGCCGAGAAGGGGGCAGCCGGCCCGAAGGCCGGCCGCGACGGACTCGAGACGGCTGACGAAGACTAGCAGTACAGGCGCGAGGCAGGAGCCCCTCCCCCGGCGCAGCGTGCTTCCTCGCCCTCCAGCTCGCCCGACAGGTACGCCGTATAGGCGCCCATGTCGAAGTGGCCGTGTCCGGAGAACCCGATCAGGAGCGTCTTCTTCGTTCCCGTCCGCGCGCACTCCTTGGCCGTCTCGATCGCCGCGTGCACGGCGTGGGCCGTCTCGGGCGCGGGAACGATGCCCTCGGCACGGGCGAACCGGACCGCGCTCTCGAACACGTCGAGCTGGCCGTAGGCCTTGGCCTCGACGACCCCGTCGGCCACCAGCCGGCTCACGATCGGGGCCATGCCGTGGTAGCGCAGTCCGCCGGCGTGAATCGGCGGCGGCATGTAGTCGTGGCCGAGGGTGTGCATGCGCAGGAGGGGCGTCGTCTCTGCCATGTCGCCGAAGTCGTAGCGGTACTCGCCGCGCGTCAGGCTCGGACACACGGTCGGCTCGACGGCCACGAAGCGTGTTGCCCGGCGGTTCTCTCTGGCCGCACGGTAGAAGGGAAGGACGAGCCCGCCGAAGTTCGATCCGCCGCCGACGCAGGCAATGACCTCGTCGGGAAACTCGCCCGCCTGCTGCATCTGCAGCTCGGCCTCGAGCCCGATCACGGTCTGGTGAAGCAGGACGTGATTCAAGACGCTCCCGAGCGAGTACTTCGTCCCCTGCCCGGCCATGGCAGCCTCGACGGCCTCCGAGATGGCGAGCCCCAGGGAGCCGGATGTGAGCGGGTCGCGCGCCAAGGCATCGCGTCCGGCCTGGGTCTCGGTCGAGGGCGACGCGTGCACGCGAGCGCCAAACAGGGTCATCATGGCCTTCCGGTATGGCTTCTGGTCGTAGGAGCTGCGCACCATGAACACCGTGCAGTCCATCCCGAACAGCTGGCAGGCGAAGGCGAGCGCACTGCCCCACTGCCCGGCGCCGGTCTCTGTGGCGAGGGCCTTCGTGCCTTCCATCTTGTTGTAGTAAGCCTGGGGCACCGCGGTGTTCGTCTTGTGTGAGCCTGTGGGACTCGCACCCTCGTACTTGAAGTAGATGTGGGCCGGGGTCCCGAGCGCCCGCTCGAGGTGGACGGCGCGCATGAGCGGCGTCGGGCGCCACCGCCGATAGGCCTCGAGCACGGGCTCAGGGATGTCGATGAACCGGTCGATGGCCATCTCCTGCTCGACGCAGGTGCGGGCAAAGAGACCGAGAAGCGCGTCGGGCTCGATCGGCTCGCGAGTTCCGGGATGCAGCGGCGGGTCGAGCGGGGTTGGCAGGTCGGGAAGAACGTTGTACCAACGCTTCGGGAGATCGGACTGACTCAGGGCGAACATTGTCTGCATGGGGTCTCCTTTCTCTTAGGTCTAGGTAGCCAGGGCACGGACGCAAGAGAAGGGTTGCCACCATCGCCCGAAGGGGGGGACACGTAGGAGCGGGGACGAGAGACGAGCAACGGCCGGCCGGCCGTTGGAGACTACAACGCGTGACGAGAAGCGGGCTCTAACCGAGCCAAAGACACCTCCGTCGTTGCATGAGCTTCCTCCTTAGGAACGTCGGCCACTCTAGCGGCCGGCGCGCCGGACGTCAAGCATGCGTCGGGGAAAGCTCCTGCAGGACAGAGACGCCGAGCGCTGAGGCCTAGGCCTTGTAGTCCTCGCGCGGCGGGTTCCAGGCGTCGATGGCCTCGGTCGACTCGTCGAGCACGACGGCTCCGTGCGGTCTGTTGGGCGGGATGCAGACTCCATCTCCGGCGCGCAGCACGCGCGCCTCGCCGTCGAGCGTGAAACGCATCGCGCCACGCGTGACGAGCGTGATCTGCTCGTGCGGGTGGCGGTGCTCGGGCACCACCGCGTGCGGCGCGAAGCTGAAGAACGTGAGCATCACGCCGTCGAGCCAGACCGCTCGGCGGGCGATGCCCGGGAGCATGGCCGTTGCCGTGAGCTCGCGGGTCGAGAAGTAGTCCATGGCGGCTCCTTTCGTGGCCGAACATCCTCGCTCGCGAAGCGCCGTGTTTCCACACGGCGCGAGATCCCGACAGAGCACGCCGGCGCCGCCGAGAGCCGCGCGAGGCTGCCCCCGCTCGGGGTTCCGCGAGAGGGCAAGAGAAGGCGCGGGACCCCGCAGGGTCCCGCTATCTCGACTGCCTCAGCCTTGGAGGTAGGTAGTGTTCTCTCGTACGCCGACAATGTGACCCGGCGCTGTGAAGAAACCGTGTGCACCACCTGGAGTTCCCGTGTCCTGCGCGGCAGGACTACCCCGATCCCTCTGCCGGCGCGACCTCGCGTGCGATCTCGTCGTGGTCAGGAATCAGCAACTCCGCGTCGCGCACGGCGCGGAATCCGTAGCCTCCGAACCCGATAGCCGCCTCGAGAAGTCCCGCGAGAACGAACATCAGCCCCATGCCGGCTCCGGCGCCGCTTCCGACAAGGTGCGAGAAGGCCCGGGCCGTCGCACTCCCCGACCGCATCAGCGGCTCAAACACCCGGTCTGCGAGAGGTCCGGCGGCGAGCATGGCGATCGGCGTCGAGATCTGGGCGATCAATCGGCGCGTGGCAAACACCCGTCCCTGCTTTGACGGCGGAACCTTGACCTGCCAGATCGCCTGGTTCGACCCGTTGAGGATGGGGATGCCAAACGAGACAGCAAAGGCGCCGATCCACCAGACCATGACCGCCTGGCCGATCCCGAGCGTGACGAGGCCGAACAGACCGACGAACGCCATCCCCAGGAGGACGCCATGCACTCGCTTCTTGAACCCGCCCCAGGCGGCCATGATCGCCCCGCCGGCGATGCCGCCCACGCCGAACGCCATCTGGACTGCGCCGAGCGCGATGCTGTCATTGCCTGTGCGGGCGAGGATCATCGGGGCCAGCACCGTGAACCCAAAGGCGGCCACGAAGTTGACCGCGAAGAAGACAAGCTGGAGGCCGAGAAGGCTCTTGCTCGCAAAGATGTACTTGAAGCCGAACAGGCAGTCCTGCCAGAGACTCGACGCGGCCTTGGCCTGCGGTTCCCGCGGCGGTTCGGGGATGTAGACGATCAGAAGGGCGCCGATCGCAACCGCCAGCGCCGCGAGGTCGATCAAGAAGATCCCGCGCAGCCCGATCCAGACGAAGAGCCCGCCGGCGAGCATCGGGGCCATGACGCCGGATGCCGCCTCCGCGAGGCCGAGCATTCCGTTGGCGCGCGCGTAGTGCTTCTTGTCCATCAGGGTTGATATCGCGGCCGAGTACGCCGGGAACTGGAACGATCCCAGCGCCCCGGACAGGAACCCGGTGACAAACAGGTGCCACAGCTGGAGCTGTCCGGTCAGATGGAGGACGAGCAAGGCCAGCGTGGACAACCCTGCTGCGAGGTCGCTCGCCGCCATCACGAGCTTGCGCGACACGCGGTCGACGATCGCGCCGGCCAGCGGGCTGAAGAGGACGACCGGCGCAAAGGCGAAGAAACCGACGAGGGCCAACGCGGTCGCCTTCCCCGTCAGCTCGTAGGCCCAGAGGGTGATCGCAAACTGCGTCATCCCGGTGCCGAGAAGCGAGAAGAACTGGCCGAACCAGATGATCGTGAACCCCTTGAATCCAGTGGGGCCTCGTCGTTGTCTCTGTGTCATAGGATTGCCTTTCGACTCGCCTCGAGGCCGCCTGGAGACTCTCCCCCACGCGTCTCCGCGGCGTCGCGGTGTCGCGGCGCGGCGGCCGTAGTGATACCCGATCCTGCGTCGGGCGGCGAGGCGGCCCGACCGACGCTCGCGCGCGGGACAGGGACGCGGTTACGATCGGCGCGAACGGCTGGGAGGACGGCATGGCAGGCGAGAGGAGGAGGCGCTCAGAGTCGCGTCGAGCGGAACGCCCACGTCGCTGGGCCGCGGGGGCGCCCCTCGCCGTTCTGTCGGACATTCACGGCAACCTGCGCGCCCTCGATGCGGTCCTCGGCGACATGGAACGCCGTGGGGTTCAGCGGGCCGTTCATCTTGGCGATGCCGTCTACGGGCCGCTGGACCCGCGCGGCACGGCCGCACGGCTGATCGAGCGCGACATTCCCTCCGTGCGGGGCAACGAGGACCGCCTCGTCGTCTGCCCTGAAGGCTCCGATGCAGCCGTCGACTTTGCGCGCGCCGAGCTCGGGTCGAGAGAGCTGGAATGGTTGGGCGCGCTTCCTCCCACTCTGGCCCTCGGCGAGCTATTGCTCTGCCACGGGACGCCGTGCGACGACGCGGCGTACCTCTTGCTCGACGTCGCCTCCGGAGGAGTGCGGCTGCGCCCAGACGGGGACATCCTCTCGCGCCTGGCGGGTGTGGAGCAACCGGTCGTTCTCTGCGGTCACGACCACACGCCGAACCTGGTGCGTCTCCGCGCAGGCACGCTGATTGTCGATCCGGGGAGCGTCGGTTGCCCCGCGTACCGCGACGATCGCCCGTTCCCGCATCGGATCGAGTGTGGATCGCCGCACGCACGCTACGCGATTCTCACGCGCTTGACCGAAGGTTGGCTGTGCGAGCACGTCGCCGTCACGTACGACTGGGATGCCGCGGCGGTCGCAGCACTTCGGAACGGAAGGCCCGATTGGGCCTTCGCGCTTGAGACCGGGCGCGCCGCTGGTCCGCCCGCGGCCTAGCTTTCGATGCGCTCGACGAGGAACGACACTGGGCGAACGCCGTCGCTGCAACAAGGCAACGACATCCCGGGACCCACCATCCACGGCGGGTTGGCGCCATACAAGAGCATGGTGACGTCGCGTTGGATGTCCGTCCAAGCCCAATCGCATGGGAAGTCGGCCGGCTTCGCCGGGAATCCCTCGACCTCGAACGTCTGGCCCTCTCTCCACAACGGACAGACCTCCATCATGACAGGGAAGCCCTCCTTGTTCACGTACCGGTCCACGAGATCCATGTGGACCACGCGCTTGACGACCGTGATTCGCACTCTCGCCATCCAGATCTCCTTGTCGGGTGGGCGGACGGCCACCCGGCGCGAGTGTAGCGTGTGCGCGGACGCAAGCGATTCGTTTGCCCTCGCGGGCGTCTCCTATGCTAGGATGAGCCCAGGAGGTGAGCCGCGTGAGAGAGTTCTCCTTCATCATCGGCAACTGCCCCGGCGCGTTGGTCGAGATCGCGGAAGCGCTGGGGGAAGAGCACGTCAACATCGATGGAATCTCCGGCCAAACCGTCCTCGAGGAGGGTGTCGTCGGCATCGTGCCCGACGATCCTGGGAAGGCGCGTAAGATTCTCCGCGACAAGGGCATCGACTTCGAGGAGCGCGAGGCCCTCGTGTTGGATCTGCCGCACCATCCGGGTGAGCTGGCCACGATCCTCGGGAGGCTCTCGGGGGAAGGGATCAACGTCTTGTCGCTCTACGCCTCGTTCGGCAAGCACCAGATCATCTTCACCGTCGACGACGTCGCCCGCGCGAAGAGCATATTCCGCATTCCCTGAGACGCCTCAGGGCGGAAGGAGAGAGGCTCATGCTGTGGGTCACGCGTTCGCACGTTCACGTGGACCGGGTCGCTTGTCCGTGGCTGATTCGCCGTTTCGTCGACAGCGACGCCGAGTTCTTCTTTGTTGCCCCGAGCGAAGTGGCAGCGACGGCCGAACGCGCCGGCGCGATCCCGTTCGACGTCCCGGGCGCCGAGCTCGGGCACCGCGACGGCGCGTGTTCGTTCGACGCCGTCATCGCTCGGTACGGGCTGAAGGACAAGGCGCTCGTGCGCATGGCGGCGATCGTCCGCGCCGCGGACACCGACCGGCTGGCGGATGAGCCCTTGGCTGCGGGGCTCGAGGCGCTCGCGACCGGATACAGCATGCGCTACCCCGACGATCTGGAGAACCTCGAGCGGCAGTTCGAGCTCTACGACGCGCTCTACGCCTGGTGCCGGCTCGACGTCGCGCGGCATGACCGGTAGCCGCGGGCGCCGTGGCCTGGCCCGCGTGGCCCGGTTCTTTGGACTGCGGCGCAGCATGGTCGGCCTTCTCGGCATGGCCGTGCTCGTCGGCCTCGGCGAACACATGGCCGAGCAGTTCTTGCCGCTCTACCTGATCGCGCTCGGCGGCGGCTTCGTCTCGGTCGGCGCACTCAACGCAATGGACAACCTGCTCGGCGCCCTCTACGCGTTCCCCGGCGGGTACCTGGCCGACCGGATCGGCACCAAGCGGGCGCTGTTCGTGTTCAACCTGCTGTCGATGGCCGGTTTCGCGCTGGTCATCGCCATCCCGTCGTGGATCGCGGTCGTGGCTGGGGCCGTGCTCTTCCTGTCGTGGACTGCGATCTCGTTGCCGGCCACGATGGGGCTCGTCGCGCGCGTGTTGCCGAAGGACAAGCGGACGATGGGCGTGTCGATGCACTCGCTGGTGCGTCGCGTTCCGATGGCCCTCGGGCCGGTGGTCGGCGGCGCGCTCATCGGCGCGTTCGGCGTGACCACCGGCGTGCGCGCTGCCTTTGGCGCAGCGCTGTTCTTTGCCCTGATTGCCCTCGTGCTGCAGCAGGCGCTGATCGAGCCCGACCCGCCGCGCGACGGGCGCCGCGCCCGGACGGCGGAGGGCCGGCCCTGGCGGCTGTGGCGCGCGATGCGGCCCGAGCTCAGACAACTCCTCGTTGCGGACACCCTGGTGCGGTTCTGCGAGCAGATCCCGTACGCGTTCGTCGTCGTGTGGGCCGTCGGCACGGCGACGTCGCCCGGCCCGGTGACGGCGCTGCAGTTTGGCGTCCTACGGACGATCGAGATGGTGACGGCGGTGCTGATCTACATCCCAGTCGCCTACTTCGCCGACCGCAGCCACAAGAAGCCGTTCGTCGTGCTGACGTTCGCGTTCTTCACGGCGTTCCCGCTCGTCCTCTATGTCTCGCGGTCGTTTGTCGCGCTCGCCCTGGCGTTCGTCCTCCGCGGGTTGAAGGAGTTCGGCGAGCCGACGCGCAAGGCGCTGATCATGGACCTCGCGCCCGAAGACCGGAAGGCCGGGATGTTCGGCCTTTACTACCTCGTGCGCGACACGATCGTGTCGGTCGCCGCGTTCGGCGGCGCGCTTCTGTGGTCGGTGCGCCCGGAGGTCAACCTGTTTGTCGCCTTCGCTTTTGGGCTGGTCGGGACGGTCTGGTTCGCCTGGCGCGGCCGCGATCTTGGACCCGCGCCCGGCGCCGACGCGGCCTAAGGCGCCGAGGCCGCCGCGGGCTCCGCCGACCAGGCGACGCGCCCGCCGACGATGGTCATCGCGACCTCAATCTCCGCAAGGGCCGGGAGGGGCGCCGAGAGAGGGTTTGCGGACAGGACGACGAGATCGGCGAGCTTGCCGGGCTCGAGCGTGCCGAGATCGGCTTCCGCGTGCAGGGCCGCCGCGGCGTCAGCGGTCATCATTCGCAGTCCCCGCCATACTGAGACGATCTGCCCTTCCGACAGCGGCGCGCATGGCTCCCACGACGTGTAGGCCGGGCTCGCGTTCGCGCGCGAGACGAGGTTCGAGAGTCGAAACAGGGGCGATAGGCTGCCCGGGTCGCCCCACGGCCAGTCGCTGCCGGCGGCGATTCTCGGCACGGCGATGGCCAGGTCGCCCCAGCGGCGCACGATCGGCGCCAGGTCCGGTGGCAGCATGTCGTCGTAGGCGTCGACGAAACAGGCGTTCACTGGCTCGACGACGGCCGCCGCGCCGGCAGCCGCGAAGAGCGGGAGAAGGTCATCGCGGACGAAGAGGTCGTGCAGGAGGAGGGGGCGGAGCGATGGGGCCGGCTCTCCGGCCGCGATCAGCGCACGGAGTGCCGTCTCGATCGCCGCGTCGCCGATCGCGTGCATCGCGACGGGGAATCCGGCGCTTGCCGCGTCGGCGATGATCGCGGCGAGATCGTCGACCGAGAAGAGCGGTCGGTCTTCGCCGTACCAGAACGTGCCGGCCGGAGAGAGGCGGGCGCGGACCTCATCGCTGAACGAGATCGCTGGGCGTCGCGTGCCGCACGACGAGCGCTCGACAAACACCTTCACGCCGCAGGCTGTTAGCCGCGGCGCGACCTCGGCGAATGGCACGTAGGCGTTGAACCAGTCGCCATGAACGTCGCCGCAGAGGCCGTTGTACGCCAGGAACAGGCGCGCCCGAACACGGATCGCGCCATCTAGGGCGAGCGCCGCATAGCGCTCAACGTCGCCGGGCTCGACGACCATCTCGGCCGCCGTCGTGACGCCGTATGACAGGGCGAGCTCCTGCGCCTCGACGATGCTCAGGCCTGCATCTCCGCAGTCACGGAGGAGGTGCGCGTGGGCATCGATGAACCCAGGAAGAGCCGCCTTGCCGGCAAGATCGACGATCTCGGTCTCCGGCGCGGCGAGCGCCAGGATCTCCTCGTCTGTGCCGAGTGCCAGGATGCGGTCGCTTAGGATGGCGATGGCCGAGACGGCCGCGGTCTCAGACGTCATCGGCAGGATGTGACCGTGGGCGAGGATGAGCGATGGGACTGGCGGACCCGCCTCGACGCTGACGGCCGCGGCGAGAAGGACAACCAGGACGAGCACGAAGCAGGAGCCGCACGGCCGATGGGTCATGGGGCCTCAGAATACGCGGCGCCCGGCGGGGGAGGCGAACTCTGGGCGGTACGGGTGGCGACGAACCGATCGACCACACGCTTGAGCACGGGCAACGGCACGTTGCCGCAGGACAGGACTGCCTCGTGGAACTGGGCGAGGTCAAAGGCGGGCCCCAGGGCCTCGCGCGCGCGCTCGCGGAGCGCCAGGATCTCGGCCAGGCCGATGCCGTATGAGACGGCCTGTCCGGGGTTGACGATGTACCGATCGACCTCGTCGCGGACGGTGGCCTCGTCGAGCCCGGTTGCCTCGGTCATGTACGCGATGGCCTGCTCGTACGTCCAGCGCATGACGTGGATCCCAGGATCCACGACCAGCCGAGCGGCACGGAAGAGCTCCTCCTGCAGTCGGCCGAGGTTGCCGTGCGGATCGTTCTCGTACGCGCCGAGCTCCCAGGCCAGCCGCTCGGCGTAGGTTGCCCAGCCTTCGGCGTAGCCGGAGAAGAAGACGCTGTCCCGAAAGCGCGGGAGATTCGACTCCTGGGCCATCGCCGACTGGAGGAAGTGGCCGGGCACGGTCTCGTGGCAGACGAGCGAACGCAACGAGCAGGCCGGGCGCACCTGGTCGACCGGCACGTAGAACGCCCCGGGCCGCGCCCCGTCGCGCGTGCCTTCAGCGAAGTAGGCGATGTTCTGTCCGGACAGGACGACCAAGCGCGCCTGGGGCCAACGCGCAAACGCGGGCCGTGCTCGCTCCGTCATCTCGGCCACGAGGGCCTGGCAGGCTTCGACGGCCGCTGATCCCGAGACGGTCCCGCAGTCTGCGCGCAGCTGCGCGAAGAGATCCGGGATCGGCAGGGCCACGTCGTACCCCAAGACGGCGGCTGCGGCGCGGACCTCGGCCTGCACGCGCGCCACCTCGCGTTGGCCGAACGCGTAGATCTCGTCCGGCGTCTTGTCGGTCGTCGTGTAGGCGCGGGCGAGGTAGGCGTAGTACTCGGCGCCCCCCTCGAGGCGCCACACCCCGATCTCGTCGGAGACGCGGGCGGCGAGGTCTCGAACCTGGCCCGCGAGCTTGATGTAGGCCGGAGCGACCGTGTCGGTCACGACCGCCACGGCGCGATCGGCCAGGGACTGTCGATCGTCGGGCTCCATGTCCGCGAGGCCGGCGAGCCCCTCGAGGAAGTGGGCCAGGAGATTCGGCTGCCCCGGCCGACCGCGGCCGATCGCCTCGATCTCGTCGGCGGTGCGGTGAAGTAGGAACGCGGGAGCCAGGGCTCCCCTGCGTTCGCTTGCCTCCAGGCGCGTGGCGAGTTCGTCGAAGCGGAGCGGGAAGAGCGCGAGGCGGGTCAGGTAGTCCTCGGCATCCGCAGCGCACGCCAAGGGGTGAACGTGAACCATGAACCAGGCGAGCGACTGCGGGACACTCGTTAGGTAGGGACTGACCAGACACGTGTAATCCAGGTATGGTCTCGCGTCGAGTGCGCTCTGAAGCCACGCGGCGAATGCCGTGGCGGCCACATCGACGCTCCAGGTTTCTCGCGACAAGTCCGCCGTCCGGATGCGCTCCACGGCTTCCGCGAGCGGCGCGTACGACGCGCCGGTTGCATCGAGAGCCAACCCGTCCAGTCCATCGTTGCGCAAGCCCAGCTCGGCCGCGGCGCCGCGGGTCGTGATCGTCTGCGGCGATTGACGTAGGAGATCAAGAGCGAGCCGCTCAAGGTAGACAGAGAGAGGCTCCTCAGGCGGCGCGCTGGGCGGGCCTACGTCTGCGGAGAGCCCAAACAAGACCGCGAGGACGAGCAGGAGGGTCTCGATCAGCCTCCACATGCCTTCGCTCCTTTCCGCCACCTTGAGGCCATGGGCCCAGAGTGTCGCGCGGGCGCGAGCTTCACGCCGGCCTTATTTGGGCAACGGGACCGGCGTGCACCAACCCCCGCGCGTGGCGGATCGCCCGTGCGACGCGTCGTCGAAGGCGCAGGCCAACGCCTTCGTGATCTGGCCTGGCGCTCCGTTCCCGACGGGGCGGCGGTCGACTTCGATCACTGGCGCGAGCTCCATGGCCGTCCCGCAGAGGAAGATCTCGTCGGCCACGTAGAGCTCCGAGCGGGACACGGTCCGCTCCTCTACGCGCAGTCCCAGATCGCCGGCCAGCGCGAGGAGGCTGTCGCGCGTGATCCCTTCCAAGATGCCGGCGGCGACGTGCGGGGTCACGAGCCGTCCGTTGCGGACCAGGAAGAGGTTTGACACCGTGGCCTCGGAGACGTTGTTGTCGTCGCCCAGGAGAATCGCGTCATCCAGGCCGGCGAGGGCGGCCTCGGACTTGGCCAAGGCGGCGTTCACGTAGCCGCCTGTGATCTTGCCACGCGGCGGGATCGCCGCGTCGGAGCATCGCCGCCACGACGAGACCATGACGCGGAGTCCATCCGCCGTGTTCGCGTAGCGCTCAAGGGGCGTGACGAACATCGACAGCGCGCACGGGCTGTTGTGCAGCCGCGGACCGATCTCGTGCGCCGCCTTGTACAGGAGAGGTCGGATGTAGGCGTCGCCGCGAATGCGCTCTTGCACGAGGAGCGCGGCGACCGTCGAACTGGCTTCGTCGACCGAGAGGGGCAGGTCCATGAGCAGCATGCGGCCGTTCCGGCGAAGGCGCTCGAGGTGATCGCGCAGACGAAAGACGAGCAGCGCGTCTTGATCCGGCGCCCAGTACGCGCGGATCCCCTCGAAGACGGCGAGCCCATAGTTGACGACGGCCGCGAGGATGCTGACCCGCGCCTCTTCCATCGGCCGGATCTCGCCGTCGAAGTACGCGTAGCGGCTCTCGATGAGCATGGCTTCTCCTCTCTAGACGACGACGCTCTCCGCGCCGGTCTTGTGCCAGGACCTAACGTCGGGACGGACCTGCTTGAGGGCCAGGCCCAGCTTGCGAATGCCGGTCGCGATCGTCTCCAGATCGTGGCAGGCGAAGCACAAGCGGATGCGGTCCTGGCCGCCCGGGTCGGCGTAGAAGAGCGACCCGACCATGAACCCCAGGCCGAGCTGGATGGCCTCTTCGAGCAGCCGGCGGCTGTCGATGCCTGGGGGCAGCTGAGCCCAGATGAACAGGCCGCCGTGCGGCACGCTGAACTCGATCGCGCCGCAGTAGCGGCGCAGGGCGGCGGCCATAGCGTCGCGGCGCTCCGCGTAGACCGGGCGGATCCGCTGGAGGTGCGCGTCCAGGAGCCCGCGTTTGCAGAACTCGTACAGCGCGCCTTGCGCGAGGCTGTTGGTGAACAGGTCGATCACGTTGCGCAGCGCGCTGAGCCGGCGGACCAGGTCCTCGGGCGCCACGAGCCAGCCCACGCGCAGTCCCGGGAAGACGGACTTCGAGAACGTCGACACGTAGATCACGAGACCGTGGTCGTCGAGCGAACGCAAGGTGGGGACGTGCGGGCCGTCGTAGCGCAAGGCAGCGTACGCGTCGTCCTCGACGACCGGCAGGCTGTGCTCGGCGCAGATCGCGAGGAGCCGCCGCCGCTTCTCGATCGAGAGGAGACTACCCGTCGGGTTGTGGTACGTTGGCACGACGTATAGGAACTTCGCCCGCACCCGCTCGAGCGTCGACTCGAGGCTGTCGAGGTCGATGCCGTCGTCGCGGCACGGCACAGACACCAGACGCGCGCCCGCCGTGCGGAAGGCGCGCAGCGCTCCGGAGTAGGTCGGCGCCTCCAGAAGCACCGTGTCCCCGGGCTCGATGAACGCCTGGGCGATGAGGTGGAGTCCCTGGGTGGAGCCCGCCGACACGAGGACAGACTCCGGTGTTGAGCCGATGTGCTCTGCGATCCAGGTCCGCAGCGGCGGGTAGCCGTCGACCGGGCACCACTGGAGCAGCTTCGCCCCCTGCTGGTGCAGGACCTCGCTGGTGATCTGCTGGAACGCGGCGTCAGGGTAGAACTCCGGGGAGGGCAGCCCGCCGGCGAACGAGAGGAGGTCTCTCTGGGAGAGCATGCGCAGGACGTCGGCGTACTCAGGCTTCTGGGCCCGCACGCGCTCGGTCAGGAGGAGGTCCCAATTCGGATGTCCCCGGGATCCGCTTGCCGTCCGGTCGCTGATCCGCGTGCCTCGACCGGCGCGGCCCTCGATCCAGCCTTCGCGGGTGAGCTGCTCGTACGCGCGGACGACGGTGCTGCGGCTCACTCCGAGCGTCTGCGCGAGGTCGCGCGTCGTCGGCAGGTGCTCGCCGGACGAGAACGCACCTCGCTCAAACTGGCTGCGGAGGGAGTTGGCGATCTGAACGTGGAGCGGCTCCTCACCGCCCGGCATCAGGTCGACGGAGATCATACCAACCTCCTCTTGGTCGTGACCAAATAGAGCGTAAGCCGACCCATGGTGGCCCGCAAGGCGACTTGGTTCGGTCAAATGCGTCGGCCCCCGACGCGGAGGAGCGCCGACCGTGGGGTCACGCGGGCGAAGGCGGAGCGTCAACTGCTCGCACGGAGGCCCGCGCGACGGTCTCGTTGTCCGCGGCGAACGTGAACTCCGCCTCGAGGATCTCGCCGGCCAGGGCGCGAGGGAGCCAGATGCGGTCGTCTTGCCACATCGCGGCGAAGGGGAGGGCCGCAGCGGCGAACCAGCGCGGGGCCATCTCTTCGGTCTCGTGCGGCTCGCCTTCCCAACGGTGGGCCACGAAGAGCGTCACGTCGTGGTCGAAGCGGGTCTCGGCAGGGAAGAAGAACGTGATCCGGCCGGCGGGGACAAGGTCGGCCGGCGCGACGCGCACGCCCGCTTCTTCGGCGACCTCGCGCGTCGCCGCGGCGCGCGCATCCTCGCCGGGCTCGATCTTGCCCCCGAAGCCGTTGTATTTCCCCTGGCCGAACCCGCGCTTCTTGCGGCCGAGGAGCACCGCGTTGGGCGACCCGCGACGGATGAGAAAGACGAGCGTGGCACGTTTCATGAGGCTCGCGGAGAGGATACCCGTTCGCCCCACGGCGGACCCGGGCATCGCTGTGCGGGCGCGGATACACTCTCCCCGTCTGGCGTTAGGGAGGCGCGATGGGCACAACACTCGTCTGCGGGGGGACGTTGGTCGATCAGGGCAGGCAGCGCGAGGTGGACCTCCTCGTGCGCGACGGGCGGGTGGCCGAAGTCGCGGCCGGCCTGCGCGCGCGGGCCGATCGGACGATCGACGCGAGCGGCCTGTACGTACTTCCGGGCGTCATTGACGTCCACACCCACCCGGTCTACGTTGACGACCTCGAGGGTCTTCCGGTCACCGCCGCGCACGGTGGGATCACGACCGTGGTCCACTACGCCTACGCCAAGCCCGGGACGACGCTGCGCGATGCGATCCGCAGCTTCCGCGAGGAGGCAGAACGGGTCTCGGTCCTCGACTTTGCCCTTCACGGCGGACTCTTTGATCCCAAGCGGCAGTCGGGCGAGATTCCGGAAGCGATTGCCGCGGGCGTCACGTCGTTCAAGATGTTCATGACGTACGCCAAGCTCGGCTGGATGACCGACGACTACCAGCTGATGCGCACGCTCGACATCCTGGGCAAGGCAGGCGGGTTGGGCATCGTCCACGCCGAGAACGGGCTCGCCACCGACTACCTCGAGGACGCGGCGAACGCAGCGGGCCGAGATCCGGTCGAGGCGTTCATCTGGACGCGACCGGCGGCGCTCGAGGCCGAGGCGGTGGGACGGGCGATCGCGATGGCCGAGGTGGCGCGGTGCCCGCTCTACATTGCGCACGTCAGCGCGGCGCGGGCGCTCGACGTGGTCGCCCAGGCGCGGCGCATCGGCCACCGCGTGTACGCCGAGACGTGCCCGCAGTACCTGACCCTGACGAACCGCGACCTTCTGGACAAGAAGGCGCTGCTCAAGATTGGCCCACCGTTGCGCGACGCGTTGGACCGGGACGCGCTGTGGCGCGGGCTTGCTGACGGCGTGCTCGACGTGGTGGCGAGCGACCACGCGGCGAAGGACAAACGGGCCGAGGACGACTTCTTCACCGCGCCGTTCGGCACGCCGCAGGCGGAGACCATGCTTCGTCTCGTCTATGACGGCGTGGCGCGGGGCGTTCTCTCCCTCGAGCGCATGGTCCGCGCGGTGGCCGAGAACCCGGCCCGCATCTTCGGCCTGTACCCGCGCAAGGGGACCCTCGCGCCGGGAAGCGACGCCGACCTGGTCCTCTACGATCCGAGGGTTCGGGAGCCGATCGCGTGGCGGACGCAGCACTCCCGCGCGTCGTACACACCGTACGAGGGGCGTGAGGTCGTGGGAATGCCGACCCTCACCATGCAACGCGGCGAGGTGTTGGTGGAGAAGGGCGAGCTTGTGGCGCGGCCCGGGCGGGCCCAGTTTCTTCCGACCCGAGCCGGCCGCGTCGACGTGCGCGAACTCGTTGCGTGAAGGGAGAGCTACGATGACCAAGCTGTCAAGGAAGGACGTGTTGCGCGCCGACCAGTTCACGCCCGGCGACCTCGACCTCATCCTCGCTCGCGCCACCGAGTACGAGGCGGCACTCGCGGCCGAAAGAGAGATCAACCTCCTGCGGGGCAAGATCCTCGCGACCCTGTTCTTCGAGCCGAGCACGCGGACGCGCCTCTCGTTTGAGGCCGCCATGCAGCGCCTCGGCGGGCGCGTCGTGTCCGTGTCCGAGGCCAAGTCCACGTCGGCGGCGAAGGGCGAATCGCTCCACGACACGATCCGCACCGTGGACGGGTATGCCGATGCCATCGTCATTCGGCACCCGGAGATCGGATCGGCCGAGGCGGCGGCGAAGGCTACGCCCAAGCCCGTGCTGAACGCCGGGGATGGGGCGGGCGAGCATCCCACCCAGTCGCTCCTCGACCTCTACACGATCGGCAAGGAGCAGAAGAAGGTCGACGGGCTGACCATCGCGCTCGTCGGCGACCTCAAGCACGGGCGCACCGTCCACTCCCTCGCGACGCTCCTCTCCCAGTTCAAGGTCTCCTTCCTGTTCGTCTCGCCGCAGGTCTTGCGCATGCCGAGCGAGATCACGGAGCGAGTCCAGAAGAGGGGCATTACGTTCCACGAAACCGAGAGCCTCGGCCGCGCGCTCGGCGAGGCTGACGTGATCTACATGACGCGCATTCAGCGCGAGCGGTTTGCCGATCCGGCCGAGTACGACCGGCTGAAGGATGCCTACGTCCTGACGCGCGCAGCGCTTGCCAAGGCCAAGCCGTCAGTCACCGTGATGCACCCGCTGCCGCGCGTGCATGAGATCGCGACCGACGTGGACGATCTGCCCGGCGCGGCCTACTTCCGGCAGTCGGCGAACGGCGTGCCGGTGCGCATGGCGCTGCTAGCGCTCCTGCTCGGCTAGGCGCTGGGCTTCTGGGGGCGCAAGACGAGCGCGTTCGACATCGCCGCCGCGTCGACGACCACCGTCGTGCCCGGGCTGACCTCGCCCGCGACGATCTTCGACGCGAGCGGGTTCTCCACCAGCCGTTTGAGGGCCCTCGCGAGCGGACGGGCGCCGTAGTGTGGGTCGAAGCCCTCCTTCGTCAGGATCTTGCGTGCCTCCGCGGTCAGGGACAGACGGATGTCCTGCTCGGCCAGGCGACGGTTCAGCTCGGCGACCTTGAGCTCGACGATCTGCTCGATCGCGTCCTCGGACAAGGGGTGGAAGATGATCGTCTCGTCGATGCGGTTCAGGAACTCCGGCCGGAACCGTCGCTTGAGCTCGGCCTCGATCTCCTGGCGAGTCTGCATCTCGCTGACGTCGGCCTGGAAGAACTCGCTCCCGACGTTCGACGTCATGATGAGGATCGTGTGTCGGAAGTCGACCGTGCGCCCGTGCCCGTCGGTGAGACGCCCCTCGTCAAGCAGCTGCAGGAGGAGATTCATCACCTGGGGGTGGGCCTTCTCCAATTCGTCGAACAGGATGACCTGGTACGGCCGGCGGCGGATGGCCTCGGTGAGCTGGCCGCCTTCCTCGTACCCGATGTACCCCGGCGGCGAGCCGATCAGGCGGGCCACGGCGTGCTGCTCCATGTACTCCGACATGTCGATCCGCAGGAGGGCCTGGTCGCTCCCGAACAGGAACGCGGCGAGCGCCTTGGCGAGCTCGGTTTTGCCAACGCCCGTGGGTCCGAGAAAGAGGAACGTTCCGATGGGGCGACGCGGGTCGGAGAGCCCGGCGCGCGAGTGGCGGACCGCCTCAGCGACGGCGCGCACGCCCTCTTCCTGATCGACGAGCCGGGCATGCAGCGCGTCCTCCATCGAGGTTAAGCGTGCGCGCTCCTCCTCGAGCATGCGCTCGGCCGGGATGCCCGTCCACTGCGACACGAGGGCGGCGATGTCGTGTTCGCGGACCGTGTCGCCGCTCGCGTTGACGCGCAGGCGGCTCGCTGCCTCGTCGACGAGATCGATGGCCTTGTCCGGCAGAAACCGTTCGGCGATGTAGCGCTCGGAGAGGCGCACCGCGGCGCGGATCGCGTCGTCCGTGATCTTGATCTGATGGTGCTCCTCGAGCGTCTTGCGGAGGCCTTCGAGGATCCGGATCGTCTCGTCGAGGCTCGGCTCTGGCACGAATACCTTCTGAAACCGTCGCTCGAAGGCGGAGTCCTTCTCGATGTGCTCGCGGTACTCGTCGAGTGTCGTCGCGCCGATCAGTTGGAACTTGCCACGCGACAGAGGCTCCTTGAGCATGTTGGAGGCGTCGATGGCTCCCTCGGCCGCCCCGGCGCCGACGAGCGTGTGGAGCTCGTCGACGAACAGGATGGTCTCGCCCGCGTGGGCCTCGATCTCGCGGACCACGGCCTTCATGCGATCCTCGAACTCGCCGCGGAACTTCGATCCGGCGACCATCGAGGCGATGTCCAGGGCGACGATCTCCTTGTTCTTGAGGGTGTCGGGAACCTCGCCGGCGGCCATGCGCTGCGCCAAGCCCTCGACAACGGCCGTCTTGCCAACGCCCGGTTCGCCGATCAGGACGGGGTTGTTCTTCCGTCGCCGCGACAGAATCTGCTCCATGCGCAGGATCTCCTGATCGCGGCCGATGACCGGGTCGAGCTCGCCGCGCTTGGCCATCTCGGTCAGGTTCTGCGAGTACTTCTTGAGGATCTGGTAGCGTTCCTCGGACGCCGGGTCCGTGATCCGCTGCTCGCCGCGCACGTCGCGCAGGGACGTGTAGATCGACTCCGGCGTGATCTGATGCCGACCCAGGACGCGCCGAAGCTGCGGGTCGGTCGTGCGGCTGATGGCGAGCAACAGGTGGTCCGTGCCGATGAAGTCGTCGTGCAGGCGGTCGGCCTCCATCTGGGCGTCACTGACGACCGAGTCGAGGCGCGGCGTAATGTACACCTGCCCGCCCACCGGGCCGGAGACCGACGGCTTGCTCTTGAGCAAGAGGTCCAAGTCCTTGGCGAGAGCGTCGGGCTTGACGCCCATCGCCTGCAGCAACTCTCGGCCCACGCCCTCCTTGCTCACGAGCACGTAGGCGATGTGCTCGACGTCGAGCTGATTGTGCTTGTAGCGCGAGAGGAGATCCTGCGCCTCGCGGAACAGCTCCTGCGCTCCCTCGGTCATCTTGTCAAACCGGATCATCGCTCACCTCGCCCTTAGCAGTCTCATGTAGCGATTGCTAACGAGTGTAGGAGGCTGCGCCGACGAAGTCAAGTCGCGCCGGAAGAAGACCTACTGAAGCGCCTTGAACACCATGTTTGCAGCGGCGTAGAGGAGCAGCACGCCGAACAGCTGCCGCAGTCGGCGGCGGGGGATGCGCTCGCCCAGGAACGGCCCCAACTGCGCGCCGATCACGGTCCCGACGATGAGCGGAAGGGCCAGTTCGACGTGCACGTGCCCTTGCGAGAAGTGGGTGACCGCAGCGAACGCCGACGACGGGACCATCACGAACAGGCTGGTGGCGATGGCCGACACGATATCGAGGCCGAGGAAGAGGGCGAGCGACGGGACCATGATCGTTCCGCTGCCGATACCGAGGAGCCCGGAGCCGAGGCCGGCCACGAGGCCGATGGCCGCGCCAATCGCGAGGGCACGGCCGCCGGTCGCGCGGCCGGCGGCGCTCTTCCGCACGTCGCTCGTTGTCTTTCCCAAGAGCATCATGACCGTCGGGTAGAGGAGCAGTGCCGCGAAGCTGATGGCAAGCCAGCGCGAATCGATGATCGACGTCAAGCGGGCGCCGGCCCACGCCCCGAGGAGGCTCGCGGGAACGAGTGAGAGCCCGGCACGAACGTCGACGGCCTTGCGACGCGAATAGGCAAACGTGGCCGAGAGGCTGGTGAAGGTGATCGAGGCCAGGCTCGTGCCTGCGGCTTCCTGGACTGTCCCCACGAGGCCGGTCAGCGTGAGGAGGGGGACGATGAAGATCCCGCCGCCCACGCCGAGGAGGCTGGACAGCGTGCCGATGGCCAGGCCGGCTGCGCCGAGCAGTGACGAGATGGCCGGGTCGAAGGTCATGGGCCTGACTATACGTCTGCGGGTGGCTGGACGCCCGGCCGGGTGCAAGCTAGAGTCGAAGACGGATTCCGAGGGAGGAACAGACGATGCCCACGCGCGAAGAAGCGCTGGCGCTGTTGCGTCAGTGGAACGCGAACGAGAGCCTGGTCAAGCACGCGCTCGCGGTCGAGGCAACGATGCGGGCCATGGCCCGCGCACGCGGGGAAGACGTCGAGTTCTGGGGCGCGGTCGGTCTGGTGCATGACCTCGACTACGAGCGATGTCCCGAGAGCCACCCGCACGAGGGGGCGCGGATCCTGCGGGAGCAGGGCTGGCCGGAGGACGCGGTGCACGCCGTCCTGTCCCACGCCTGGGGATTGGGGAGCGACGTGGAGCCTGCGCACACCATGGAGAAAGTCCTCTACGCGATTGACGAGCTCACGGGCCTGGTGACGGCCGCTGTGCTGGTGCGGCCTTCGAAGAGCCTCGCCGATCTCACGGTGTCCTCGCTCAAGAAGAAGTGGAAGGACAAGGGGTTCGCCGCGGGAGCGAACCGCGACGTCATTGCCAAGGGCGCCGAGATGCTCGGCGTGCCCTTGGACGACCTGATGGCAGAAGTCATCGCCGGAATGCGAGAGCAAGCGGCGGCGCTGGGCCTGGATGGGTCGCTGGCTGGGCAAGGAGGCTGACGTGGCAGAGAGGGTTGCCGGTGTGGGCCGGTGGTCGCTGCGCGACCTGATCGCGAATCCCGTTGGGCCGGACATGGAGGCGGCGTTCGCGCGTCTGGAGGACGGCGTGCGCGCGGTCGAGGCGTGGCGGGGCAAGCTCGACCCGGCGATGTCGCCGGAATCGTTCGGCACGCTGGTTCGCGACGTCGAACGGGGGGCGAATGCCGCGGCGACGCTGCGCGGCTACGCGACCCTCTGGTTCTCTGAGCAGAACCATGACCCCGCGGCGCTTGCGTTCCAGCAGCGCGTCGACGCGTCACTCGCCGACGCCCAGAACCGGACGCTGTTCGTGGAGCTGTGGTGGAAGGCACTCGACGAGCCGAGCGCCCGCCGGCTGCTCGGCTCGGCAGGCGACGCCGGCTACTACTTCGAGAGCCTGCGCCGCTTCGCGCCGTACACGCTCTCAGAGCCGGTCGAGCAGGTCATCAACATCAAAGACGTGAACGGGATTCGCGGGATCACGACGGTCTACGACATGATCTCCAACGGCTTCACCTACGAGCTCACCGTCGACGGGGAGACGAGGACGCTGACGCGCACGGAAGTCATGGTCCACGCCCGGGACCCCGATCCCAACGTGCGCGCCGCGGCCTACGATGCCCTGCTCAAGGTGTTTGTCGCGCATCGCGATGTGCTTGCGCAACTGTACAAGTACACGGCCGGGGACTGGCACAACGAGAACGTCAAGCTGCGCGGGATGGCATCGCCGCTCGCGGCCCGCAACTTGGCCAACGACGTGCCCGACGCCGTCGTGGACGCGCTGCTCGCGACGTGCCGCGCGAACGCGAAGCTCTACCAACGCTTCTTCCGCCTGAAGGCGAAGTGGATCGGCATGCCGCGCCTTCGCCGTTGCGACCTCTACGCGCCCCTCGCGCCGGTGAACAGAACGTACAGCTATGAGGAAGCCGTCGGTTTGGTGCGGGCGTCGTTCGATCGGCTCGACCCCGCGCTCACCCGGCTTGCTGACCGCGTGTTCGAGCACAACCACGTGGACTGGCAGCCGCGCCCGGGCAAAGACACGGGCGCGTTCTGCTACGGCGTCGTGCCAGAGAAGACGCCCTGGGTCCTGGTGAACTACAACGGGCGCGTGGAGAACGTCAGCACGCTCGTGCACGAGCTGGGGCACGCGGTGCACGCGCTCCTAGCCTCCGGCCACTCTGTGCTAACCGCGCACGCATGCCTTCCGCTGGCGGAGACAGCGTCGAACTTCGCCCAGATGCTACTCCTGCACGTGCTGCTCGACGCCGATCCCGACCCGGCGCTCCGCCGTTACCTGCTTGCGAAGTTCGTCGATGACAGCTACGCATCGATCCTGCGCCAGGCGTACTTCGTGCTGTTTGAGCGCGAGGCGCACCGGCGGGTGGGCACAGGCTCGCCCACGGGCGACGAGCTGGCTGCCGCCTACCTCGAGTCGCTGCACGAGCAGTTTGGCTCGAGCCTCGATGTTGCCGATGACTTCCGTTGGGAGTGGCTGTCGGTGCCCCATCTCTACGAGGTCCCGTTCTACTGCTACGCCTACACGTTCGGGCAGCTGCTTGTCTTGTCGCTGTACCAGGCGTTCGAGCAGGAGGGTGCGGCGTTTGTTCCGCGCTACCGGCGGATCTTGGCGGCCGGCGGCTCCCAAGCGCCGCTCGCGATCCTCGACGAGGCCGGTTTCGACGTGCGAACGACGTCGTTCTGGCAAGGCGGGTTCGACCTCATCGCGGCGATGGTCGACGAGCTGGAGGCGTTGAGCCGCTAGCGGCGTCTACGCGACGCGAATGTCGGCCACGGTGGCTCCGGTGGCGGCGACTAGGTCCGCGGTCGAGAGGCGAACGAGCGTGCCGCGCGCGCCAGCGTTGATGACGAGGGTCGGGTGCCGCGCGGCCGCCGCGTCGAGGACGACCGGGAGGGAGTGGCGGGCGCCGAAGGGGCTGATGCCGCCCGTCAAGTAGCCGGTGACTCGCTCCGCGTCGTGCGGCGCGGCGGGCTCGACGTGCTTGCGACCGATGACGCGCCCCAGCTTGCGCTCGCTGACGCTGCCGTCTCCGGCGATGAGCGCGAACCAGAAGGCGCCGTCGTCGGCACGGAAGACGAGGCTCTTGAGCACGAGGCCGGAATCGAGCCCCAGGGCATCGGCGGCCAGCCGTGCGCCCTTGCGGTCGTAGCGATAGACGAGGACATCGTGCGCGATGCCCGCCGCTCGCAGGGCTTGCACGCCGCGCGTCGCCACCTTAGGTCTCCATGCCCAGGGCGAGCCCGTCCTTGCGGGACTCTGAGCCCCCGACGAGCCTGCCCGCGGGCCAGTCGATCCAGATGCCCTGGTAGCCCCCGTAGCCGCCGGACGAGATCTCAACCTTGTGGCCCCGGCGGCGCAGCCCATCGGCCACTTCGCTCTCCATCTCAGGTTCGAGGCGCACGATGCCGCCGTCGGTCATGTGCGAACCCGTCGGCGACGAGTCGCCGTCGTGCCGGATGCGCGGCGCGTCCCCGGCCGCCTGGGGATCCATGTCGCGCACAAGGAGGTTGACCAGGATTTGCACATGCCCCTGCGGCTGCATATCGCCGCCCATGACGCCGAACGAGAACAGCGGGCGCCCTCCGCGGCTGACCAAGCCCGGGATGATCGTGTGAAACGGCCGCTTGCCGGGCCGAAGAGCGTTGGGGTGATCGGGGCAGAGCGCAAACAGGGCGCCACGGTTCTGCATCGCGAACCCGAGACCCGGCGGCGTGAGGCCGGACCCGAACCCGTAGTAGATGCTCTGGATCAGCGACGCGGCGTTGCGCTCGCGGTCGATGGCGGTCACGTACACGGTGTCGCTGGCGAACAGGCCGGTCCCGGCCACGGACAGCGCGGCGCGATCCGGGTCGATGCGCGCCGCCTGCGCTCGTCCGTGCGCAGGGTCGAGCAGACGCTCGACGGGCAGGCTCGCGACGTCGGGGTCGCCGTACAGGCGGGCCCGGTTCTCGTAGGCGAGCTTCTTCGCCTCGACAAAGGCGTGCGCGAACGCCGATGGGGACTCGACGAGCGTCGGGAGACCGAACCAAGACAGGATGTTGAGCATCTCCAGCGCCACGACGCCCTGGGTGTTGGGCGGGAGCTCCCACACGTCGACGTCGCCGAACGGGAGAGAGAGCGGCGCAACCCACGTCGACGTGTGACGTGCGAGATCCTCGCGTGAGAGGGGAGACCCGAGCGTGTGGGCCGCGGCGGCGATCTGCGCGGCAAGCTCGCCGTGGTAGAACGTGCGCGCGCCCTCGCGGGCGATCGTCGCGAGGCTCTCGCCCAGCTCGGGGTTGCGTGCGACCTCGCCGGCTCGTGGGGCGCGGCCGGACGCGAGGAAGGTTGCCGCGGAGCCGGGGTCTTGCGCCAGGAGCGCCGTCTCGTCGGCCCACGCGCGGGCGATGACGGGCGTGACGGCGAACCCGCGTCGGGCGGCCTCGATCGTCGGGCCGAAGAGCTCCGGCCACGGCAGCCGGCCGAACCGCGCGTGGAGGGCGGCCCACCCGTCGACACAGCCGGGGACCGTCCAGGTCAGCGGGCCGCGGATCGGCATGCGGTCCAGGCCGCGTGCGCGGGCCGCCTCGAGGGTCAGGCCGCCGGGAGCCCGGCCGCTCGCGTTGAGGCCGACCGGACGATCGGCGCCCGCCGGCCAGACGAGCGCGAACAGGTCGCCGCCCAATCCGCAACTCATCGGCTCGACGAGCCCGAGCGCCACGTTTGCCGCCAGCGCGGCCTCGACGGCGTGACCCCCGCGGCGCAGGATGTCGGCGCCGACCTCGACGGCCAGCGGTTGGCTCGTGGCAACCATCCCGCCGCGCGCCACGGCCGGGGACCGCCTCTCGCGCGTCATGATTCGAGCATAGGCGATGTGCGGCGGCACGGCCAGCACAGAGGGGTGCGAGCCGGTCGCGCCGTATAATGGCCTGCGGAGGGGAGATGGACGACGAGCGAACGGCCTTGCGTGAGCTCCTGTCTCGGGACCCCGCTGACGTTGCGGAGACGCTCGGCAAGCTGTCGGAGGAGCAAGCGGCCGAGCTGTTGCACCGCCTGTACCTTGGTGGGGCTGCGGCCAGGACCCTCGCTATGATGGATCCCGAGGAGTCGGCGGGACTCGTGCGCAAACTGGATCGACAGGTCGCGAGCGCGATCCTGTCGCGCATGGATCCGGATGACGCCGTCGACCTTCTCGTCGAGCTTCCCGATAACGTGCGCGCCGAGCTGTTGTCGCGCCTCAGCCGCAAGGACGCGGAGCGTCTCACGAAACTGATGGCCTACCCGCCGGACACGGCCGGAGGCTTGATGACGCCCGAGGTTGTGGCGCTCTCCCTCGCGATGACCGCGCAGGGCGCGATCGACGTGCTGCGAGCGCGGCAGGAGAGCGCGGGCACCGTGTACTACGCCTACGCCGTCGACGACACCCATCGGCTGCAAGGCGTGTTGTCGCTGCGGGACATCGCCCTTGCGCGGCCGGATCGGAGTCTCGGCGAGCTCGTGATCCGCGACGCCATCTCGGTGCGGGTCGACCAGGACGCCGAGGAGGTGGCGAAGCTCTTCGACAAGTACGACTTCTTCGCGCTTCCCGTCGTCGACGCGGAGAATCGCCTGCTCGGCGTCATCACGGTCGACGATGTCATCGACGTGATCCGCGAGGAAGCCACCGAGGACATCTACCACCTGGCGAGTGTGCCGAGCGCCGAGGGCATCGGCACCAGCTGGTGGGACTCGCTGCGGCTGCGCATGCCGTGGCTCCTGGCAAGGCTGTTCACCGGGCTCCTGGCGGCGCTCGTCGTCGGGATCTTCGAGCAGACGATCGCGAAGGTGGCCGCGCTGGCGGTTGTCATGGGGGTCATCGTCGCCCAGGGCGGCGCGTCGGGCATGCAGACGGCGACGATCATCACGCGCGGCATGGCGCTGGGCGAGATCGGCCGTTCGGCGGGGTGGCGGCTGCTCGGCAAAGAGGTGCTGCTCGGCCTGACAAACGGCGTCCTGCTCGGCGGGGCTGTCGGACTGCTCATGTACGCGTGGAAGGGCGAGGCGCTGCTCGGCGTAGTGGTGAGCATTGCCCTCTTGCTCAACGTGGTGATCGCGGGCGCGATGGGCGTGCTGATGCCCCTTCTGCTGCGAGCCACCGGACGCGATCCGGCGCTCGCGTCGGGGATCTTCATGACGGCGATCACGGACGTGTTGGGATTCGCGCTGCTCTTCTTGCTCGCCGGTCTCCTGCTTCCGGCCCTGCGATGACGGTCGCTCTTCCTGTCTGGACCCTGCCGTTCGTCTTGGCGTTGCTGGGCCTCGCGCTGGCCGTGGGCCGTTTCACGGCCGTGGCCGCGGCCGTCGCGGCGGCGTCGACCGTCGCAGCGGTGGTGTACGCCGGGGTCGTGTCACTGCGGCCCCCGACCGGGCCGGTTCCGGCGGCGAATCTGCTCGCGCTTCTGCCAGGTCACCTCTTGCTCTTGCTCGGGCTTGGTGGCCTGGCCCGACCCGACGCCCTCGCTCTTCTGTGGAGCGTCTTGCCGCTCGGCTCGGCCGTCTACGACTGGGCGAGCCGCCGTCGGCCGTTCACCGGACGAACATCGATCTTGGCTGGGCTGTACGCTATACTCTGGCTCACCGTGTTCTTCCTTCTGGAGCGATTCATCGCAGAGCGGAAGGGTCTCTCAGGGCACGCAGAAGCCGTGATGGCGGTCGCGTTCTGCGCGATCGGTGTTGTGTTTGTGGTGACGGGAATCCTGCGCCATCGGCGCGCCGTCAAGGAGTGATCACATGGTTCGCTGTTGGGTGCTGTGCAGTCTAGCGGTGCTGTTGCTCGGCGCGACGGCCCTGGGGCAAGAAGTCACAGGCACGTCGTCGGACGCCGGCACGGGAGGGCAATCGCTGTTTGAGCAGTACGGCATGCTCGTGATCATGCTGGTCGCGTTTGGTCTGATCTTCTATTTCATGCTGATCCGGCCGCAGCGCAAGCGGCAACAGGATATGAACAGCCTTCTCGCGGGCCTGAAGCGCGGTGACAAGGTAATGACGGCCGGCGGCATCATCGGGGAGATTGACTCGATCGGCGATACGTCGGCCGTCCTGACCCTCGAAGAGGGCGCGAAGCTCCGCATCGCGAAGATGAGCATCGTGCGGAAGATCGAGAAGTAGCAAGGGAGATCGTATGGCACAGCAGCACCACGGCATGACGAGAGGGGACTGGCTCCGGCTCGGCTCCATGCTGGCCATCGTTGTCGCAGCGGCCGTGCTGATCACCGTGCCGCAGCGGCCGGTGAAGGACATCGTCAAGCTCGGCCTCGACTTGCAGGGTGGCGTGCGGCTCGTCCTCGAGGGCGAAGGCGTGGCTGCGATGTCCGGCGAGCAGCAGACCGAGACGATGAACCGGGCGATCGAGATTCTGAAGAACCGCGTGGACTCGTACGGGTTGGCCAATGCCGAGATCCGTCGCTACGGCGTGGATCGGATCCTCGTCAACGTGCCCGGCGCGACGGACCCCGAAGAAGCCCGGCGGTTGATTGGCCAGACGGCCGTTCTTGAGTTCCATCGCGTCGTTCAGGTTGGGACAAGCGCCGCCGACGACCTCGTGCCATCGTCCAGCACTCAGGAGGTCCTGTATACCAAGGCTGGCGTGCCGGTCATCGTCGACCGCGAGGTGTTGCTGACCGGCGCGGCTCTGTCGAACGCGGTTGCCCGCACGTCGACGGAGTCCACGTCCCTCGGCAAGTCGATCGTCTCCCTCACCTTCAATCGCGAGGGCGCCGAGCAGTTCGCTCGCGTCGTGCGCGATCTCGGATCCGGCCAGCTTCTGGCCATCGTGCTCGACGACGTCGTGCAGAGCCACCCGGTGCTCGAGGAGAGCGTTGTGGCGGCCGCGCGCGAGGGCTGGCAGCGCGTGCAGGAGACGACCACCATTTCTGGCGCGAACATGACGACGAAGGAGGCCAGAACGCTGGCGGCCGTGCTGCGCGCCGGCGCGCTCCCGGTCTCCGTTCGCGTCGTTGAAGAGACCAGCATCGGCCCGTCGCTGGGAAGCGACTCGATCCGCCGCGGGATGATGTCGATGGCGATCGGCTTCTGTCTGATCCTTATCTACATGCTCATTCTGTACCGCCGACTGGGTCTCGTCGCGGTGGTCGCGCTCCTCATCAACATGCTGATCGTCGTGGGCAGTCTCATCGCCTTGGGCGCAGTCCTCACGATGGCTGGCATCGCCGGCGTGGTGCTGACGATCGGAATGGCCATCGACTCGAACATCATCATCTTCGAGCGCATCAAGGAGGAGAAGCGAGCCGGCAAGCCGTCGCTCGCCGCGGTGCGCGCGGGCTACGAGCGGTCGCTGCCCGTGATCGCCGACACGAACGCCGTGACGTTCGTGACCGCGCTGATCCTGCTGCTTGTCGGGTCCGGCCCGTTCATCGGATTCGCCATCACGCTCGCACTGGGCATTGCCGCCACGGTCTACTGCGCGCTCATCCCGAGCCGACTCCTCCTGGAGAGGGCGGGGTTCTGGCGGTACGTCCCGGGGCCGAGGGCCGCGGCGAAGACGTAAGCGAGAAGACCAACTCAAGCAGGGCATCGCCTGCGGACCGGCCGCCGCCCTTGGTCGAGGCGTCTAGGTGGACGCCGAGGCTCAGGGCGGCGGCCGCTTCCTCGAGCGTGAACCGCTTGGCCTGGGCCATGACGCGACGCAGGAGCCAACTGGGCATCGACACCAGGTTCTCCATCGCTCCTGCGGACACCCCTCGCTCTAGCAACGCGCGGACGACGGCGACGCGGACGAGATGTCGAACCGCGCCGGACAGGATCCGTCCAGCGTCTTCGCGCACGTCTGCAAGACTCCGGAGGGCCCCCGCGAGGTCGCGTTCGCCCAGCCGGTCGTAGAACGGGTAGACGGTGGCCTCCGTGCCGGGGAAAGCGAGCGAAGCCACCGCGTCGGGCGTGAGGGGCGCGCCGCGGCTGAACGCGCGCAGCTTCTGCGCTTCCGAGGCCAGGGCGAGGAGATCCCCGCCCACCCGGGTGACAAGGTCCTCGACGGCGGCGCCCGACGGTCGCAGTCCGTGCTCGCCCAGGATGGCGCGAGCCGACTGCGCGGCGGACCGGGCCGGCGGCGCGGGGAGCGAGACTGTGTTGCCGCGCGCGGCGCAGGCCGCGACCAACGGGTGCGTCGACTTCAAGTCCGCGCCACCGAGCAACGTCAGGTAGGTCCCCTGGGGCAGCGTCTTCGATGCGAGGTCCACCCATGGCTTGGGCTTGCGCGCCCGCTCAACGCCGCGCACGACGAAGTGGCGCCCGAGGGCGAACAGAGGCGCCGATTGGAGTTCCATGTCGAAGCTTGCGACGTCCACCTCGTCGGCGAAGCGCGCCTCGCGCTCGAGATCCTTCTCCTGGTCGCGCAGCGCTCGCTCGCGCTCGACGAGCGCCCGGTCGCATCGGTAGGGATCTCCGTAGAAGAGCATGATCGGCGCTGCGTTGTCCATGGCGCGATGGTAGTGATGCGCCCCCGGCGGGGCAACGCGGAGGCCGGTCGACGCGGCGTGCGGAATCGAGTACACCTGTCGCCATGGCGAAGGTCACGATCCACACGGACGGCGCGTGCAGCGGGAACCCGGGTCCCGGCGGGTGGGCGGCCGTCCTCACCGCCGGGGAACGCCGCAAAGAGATCTCGGGCGGCGAGCCGGCCACGACGAACAACCGCATGGAGCTCCTGGCGGCGATCCGCGCCCTTGAGGCGCTGCGCGAGCCGGCCGACGTGGACCTCTACACCGACTCGACCTATCTTCGTTCGGGGATCACCGAGTGGATCGTCGCCTGGAAAGCGAACGGCTGGCGGCGTCGGGTGGGCAAGCGCTGGGCGCCGGTGAAGAACGAGGACCTGTGGCGCGAGCTCGACCAGCTGGTGTCGCGACATAAGGTGCGCTTCCACTGGACCGAGGGGCACGCGGGGAACCCCGACAACGAGCGAGCCGATGCCTTGGCACGGGCCGCGATCCCTGCGCCTGGGACTCCATCCTGAGACTGCGCTTCTCCGGCCCACTCGGGCGCCGCGCAGAGCGGCGGCCGAGCTCTCCTCGCCCTCATGCCGCAGGCGAGAGTCCGCCCTGACGTTGCCTCTCGCGGCCTGGGTCCGTACGCTCGCGCGGCTGCGTTGGTGTCGGCCGCGGGAAGGTGGTCGCCGTGAGTCTGGACAGCGTTCGGGCGTTCCTGGAGAGCGAACTGGGCTACATCGTCCTCCTCTTCGTCTTGTTCGTCATTCCGCGCATCCTGCAGCGATGGCGCATCCCGTCAGCGATCACGGCCTTTGCAGTTGGCGTGATCTGCTCAATGGGACTCGGGGCGTTCTCCAACGACGCGACCGTCCACCTCTTGGCGACATTCGGGATCGTCGGCCTCTTCTTGTTTGCCGGCCTGGACGTCGATGTGTCGCTCCTGCGGCGCGAGGCCCGCGTCGTGTCCCAGCACCTCGCCCTGCGGCTCGTGCTTCTCGCCGGCGCCACGCTGGCCGTGATGCACGGGCTGGGACTCGACGTGCGGGCGTCGGTCATCGTGGCCCTCGCCCTGCTGACGCCCTCCACCGGGTTCATCCTCGATTCTCTCGACCGGTTCGGTTTGACCGGAGACGAGCGACGCGCCGTGAAGAGCAAGGCGATTGCCACCGAAGTGCTGGCTCTTGCAGTGCTTTTTCTCGTGCTGCAATCGATGAGCCCGCTTCGGCTCCTCGCGGCGACCGCGGCGCTTGCGGCCATGATCCTTCTGCTGCCGGTGGTGTTCCGCCTGTTTGCCGAGAAGATCGCGCCGCACGCTCCGAAGTCCGAGTTTGCCTTTCTCCTGATGATGGCGGTTCTGGCGGCCTACGCGACACGCCAGCTCGGCGTCTACTACCTTGTGGGCGCCTTCCTGGTCGGGATCCTGGCTCGCCGCTTTCGCGAGTCGCTTCCTGCCCTGGCCTCGGAGCGCATGTTGCACGCTGTCGAGGTCTTCGCTTCCTTCTTCGCCCCGTTCTACTTCTTCTCCGCCGGCGCTGCGCTTCGTCCCACCGACTTCTCGCTGGGCGGTCTTGGTCTCGGTCTCCTGTTTCTTGTTGCGGCAGTTCCCATAGCGGCCGTTGTCGTCATCCTGCACCGGCGTCGCGCGTTGGGAGAGCCTTTCTCGCAGAGTCTGCGCGTGGCCGCGCCGATGGTGCCGACGCTCGTCTTCACACTGGTTCTCGCCAGCATCCTGCGCGAGACGTTCAGTGTGCCGAGCTACGTCGTGGGTGGTCTTGTCGTGTACACGGTGCTCAACTCGCTTGTGCCGAGTCTCGCCTTCGGCGCGTTCGCCTTTGCTCTGGATGCCCCCGGGCTCTCAACGGAGGGCTCTCCGACCCCGGCCCCAGCCGGCAAGATTCCGCCCGCGTCGGCTTCGGACGGGACGGACCCACTGTCCTGAGCTGCTCGGCTTCGCCGAGCGGCTAACGCCGCCGGGCAATGAACGAACGGAGGAAGATGAGGACAGGAATGATCTCCAGGCGCCCAGCCCACATGTTGAACGCAAGGGCGAGCTTGCCTGCGAGAGGAAGGTCGGGACTTGAGATGCCCGCAGACAGGCCGGCATTGCTCTGAGCGCTTGTCACCTCAAGGATGACGTCGGCCAGCGTGTAGGGCGGCGGGACCGTGTGCAGCAGGACGAGGATGCCGACCCCGAGAAGGGTCGCCCAGAGGAAGAAGATGAGCGCCGCGTCCTCGAGGCGAGTGCCCGCCTCCCGTTCGTCGAGGGCTGTCTTGCCGACCCGGAAGGGCACGATGGCTTGGCGAGGAGCCAGGATCTGGCGGAATCGCCACTGGACTCCCTTGAGGAGAACGACCAGGCGCAAGATCTTGACTCCGCCGGCCGTTGATCCTGCGGCGCCTCCGACGAACATGCCGAGCGCAAGAATGAGTTTCGCTGTGTCTGTCCATTGCCGAAGGTCTGCGGTTTGGAACCCTGTCGTCGTGGCCGCGGAGAGGAAGTGAAACGAGGACTCACGCAGCGCGGCGAGGCCTCCGACCGATGCGAGGTTCTCGAGCGTGAGCAGGGCGGCGCCGGCGGCCACGAAGACAAGGAACGCGCGAGTCTGGTAGTCCGCGAAGAAGCGGCGCCAACCCTTGCCGAGCGTTTCGTAGTGGACCGAGAAGCTGATCGCGCCCGCGAGCATCGTCCCCATCAAGACAACCATGGCTCCCACGTTCGGGTACAAGGGAGCTCCCGGCGCGGTGATCGAGAACCCGCCTGTTGCCATGGCGGTCATTGCGTGGTTCGCCGCCTCCCAGATCGGCGTACCGAGCCGCCACTGCAGGGCCATGCTCACGGCCGTGAACAAGAAGAAGATCCACCACATCGTCCGAACGGTTGCGCGGATCGTCGGTCGGATCCTCTCCGCTCGGGCCTCGGCGTAGTACATGCTGTAGAGCGTGGCACCGGGCCTCGGGCCGGAGAGGACGGACAGCATAACGACAAGGACGCCCAGTCCCCCGATCCACTCGGACAGGCTTCGCCACCACTGCAGGGTGTGAGGCAAGAGGTCCGGGCGCGACACGACGCTCAGGCCCGTGGACGTGAACCCGGAGACGGATTCGAAGAACGCGTTGGCCGGATCACTGAACACCCACACGGCCATTGGAGCACTCTGCGCAGCGCCGGCGAACGCTTGGGTGAGCACGAAGGGAAGAGCCCCAAACGTAGGGACGAGGATCCAGCCGATAGCCGCCGTGACCATCGCGTGGCGCAGCTCGGGCTCGGGGGCGCGGCGCAGCGGGAAGTACAGGCCTGCGCCTGCCAGGGCGGAGACTGCCGCGGTGATCACGAGTGGCGCGATGGCGTACGTCTCTCCGAACGTCAGCGGGACAAAGAGGGACACGATGGCCATGGCGGAGACGACCGGAAGGAGCCTTCCTACGTCGCGCAGGATGATCGCGAAGTCCCCCTGAAACCCAGACGGACGCGGTCTCATCCGATCAGCTTCGCCATGAGCGCGTCCTGGACTCGCTCGAGCGAGAAGAACGTGACGACGTCGCCGGCGCGCAGCGTCGTGTCCTCCTCCACCAGCGACTGTGTGCCCCCGCGCAGGAAGGCGACGATCCGTAGGGTCTCGGGAAATCTCTCGTCTCGCATCGCTTGGCCAACGGCGCGGCCGGCGAGCGGGGAGCGGGTCCGAAGCTCGAGTCGAAAGATCTGCGCCCCACCCGGCAGATCGTACAGGTCATGAACCTGCGGCCGTCGCGCGGCGTTGTACAGGTGCGCCGCCACGACCTCTTCAGGATTCTGGAGAACGTTCGCCTTCAGGCGGCGGAAGAACTCGGCGTGGCCCTTCTCGTTGACGACGGACACCACGGACGGCACGCCCAGCTCCACGGCGATGGAGACCACCATGAGGTTCACGGCATCGTCGCTCGTCGTCACGACAATGGCGTCTGCCGTCTCCGCGCCGGCCTCGACCAAGGTGTCGCCGACGGTGGCGTCCGCCTCGAGCACTGTGACGTCGTACTCGCGGCTGACCTCTCTCGCGCGCTCCGGATCGGACTCGATGACGATGACCTCGTCTCGCTCCGCCACGGCGACGGCAATGACGCAAGAGCCTATCGTTCCGGCACCGACAATGATCGTGCGCATCCGGGTCTCCCCCTTGACTGCGGCGCATCCTAGCGCGCGTCAGGGGTGCGGTCAACCGCGATCAGTTCTTGATCGTGACGCTCGGTGCCTGGCGATCCGCAGCCGGATCAGGAGTCCTCGACCATGTACAGCTCGTTGGCGCAGACAAACCGGCTGAGGAACGAGCCGCAGGTCCACCACTGCGACGCGTGCGCGCGCAGGGCGCGGTACTTGGCCTCGACCAGTTCTGCAGTGAGCGGCATGGAGTACCACGTTCCCAAGCTGACGAAAGCCTCCAGCGGCTCCATGGGCAAGACATCGCGGACCCTCGACGGCGTTGGCCACACGCCGGCGTACGAGTGCACGAGGTAGGAGCGCAGGGAGGGAGACTCAGGCGCGTCGGGGGACGAGGACCACGCGCGCACGGCCTGGCGAACGAACGTGTGCGCAGCGCGGTGATCCTCGTGGGCGTCGAGCGGATGAGGCAAGTAGACAATGGTCGGACGGAACCCCTCGAGGATGGTGACAAGGTCTTCGAGCACGGCGTCACCGCAGTACGGCGCTCCCGGACGAAACGCGACGCTCGAGTACTTGGCCGACCGCCCGGTATACGGGCTGCGATACGGTGCGTCCGCGGACCGGTGCGCGTTGAGGAGCGCGGCGAGCCCGCGGTCGGGGTAGTTGAGGAACACGGTGCTCGCGGGCGGCACGCCGAGACGGCCGAGCGCGACCGTCGCCTCTTTCTGGCGGCGCGCGCCGATGGCCCGGAACTCCGCCGCGAAGAGGAACGGATTCATCGTGACGAGCCACTGGCCGGCAACGTTGGCGTCGCCGCTCGTCATGAAGACGACGAGCACGGGCACACCTCGCTCGCGGAAGGCGGCGATCGAACTGCCGACGCCGAGGATGTCATCGTCGGGATGAGGAGCCACGACCAGGACGCGGTCCCCGTCCTGTCTCTCCTCCGGGATCGTGCTGGGCAGGAGCTCGATGAACCAGAGCGGTGGGCTCTGCAAGAACAGGTAGACGGCGGCGACAAACATCAAGGCAGCCAGGGTCCAGGGGCGACAGGCGATGCGCCCGGCCTGGGTCCCGATCGATCGCACGACGGCGAACCCTTGTCGGATCATCGTGAGCCGATGGTAGCGTGAGACTTGGGTCTCGTTGTGGGGCGTTTGTGAAGAGCGCACGGCGATGGGTGCCCGGCACGCGGATCCTTCCCCGGTCCTGCGTCGGCTGCCGCACCTAGCGGAAGCAGCCGAGCTGACAGCGCGAGACCTTGAGGCCAAGCGCCTCTGCAACCGAGCCGACGACGAGCCGAGGCAGACCGCGCGCGTCGGCGATCTGCCACGCTGCGGCGCACGGCAGGCCGTCGTCGTCGACGGCGTCGCGCACGGCGGCCGCGAGATCAGGAGGCACGCTCGCCACACGGTGCGAGAGCCGCTTGGCTCCGAACGGCTCGTAGCCGAAGAGCCCCAGCTGGCAGGCCGATACCCGAATCCCCAGAGCGTCCGCGAGTTCCCGCACGGTCTGTGGTCCCACCTTGCACTCGGTGGCGATCCCCATCGCGCGGGCGCAGGGCAGGGTGCCGGCCGGTGTCGCGTCGCGCAGGGCTCGCTCGATCTCGTGCATTCCTGTCACCTCAACGAGCATTGTCCCCATCGCCTGCGCGGTCGCCAAGCCGCGCGGGACCGGCCGCCGGGCGTGGCGTACCCTTGGCCGCAACGGGGAGGGGACACATGCTGTGGATCGGGTTCGCGTTGGCCGTCCTGCTTCTCTTGGTGCTGTCGCGCCGCGGGCTCGCGCTTGCGCTTGCGTCCGCGGCGGCTGCGCTTGCCGCCTTCACACTCGCTCCCGCCGAGATCGGCGCGGCGTTATGGCACACGGTCGCGGACCCCTCGGTCCTGCTCCTGGCCCTCGTCGTCTCTCTGATCCCGGTGCTCGGGGCGGCGATGGAGATCTCTGGCCAGATGGGCCGACTCGTGGACAATCTGCGCGTTGGCGTTCGCTCGTTTCTGGTCTTGGCGCCAGGTCTTCTCGGCATGTTGCCGATGCCCGGGGGCGCGCTGTTGTCGGCGCCGCTTGTGGAACGGCGTGCCGGCCACGTCCCTGCCGACATGAAGGCCGCGGCCAACGTCTGGTTCCGCCACGTTCTCTTGCTTGTCTACCCCCTGGGGTCGTCGTTACTGGCCTCGGCGAAGGTCGCCGGACTTGACGTGTATGCGGCGATCCCCTTCTTGAGCCTGCCGTTTGTCGTCGCGCTCGCCCTCGGTGTGGCCTTTCTCTTGCGCCACGTTGGCCCGACGCCGCGCGGGGACCTCGCTACGCGTCAGCCTTTCTCGCTCCGAGGCCTGCTGGGCCCGCTCGCCCTCTTGCTTGTCGCTCCGGCGGTCGACCTCATGTTGACAGTCGTCCTACGGCCCACGCCGCGCGAGATCGCCACGGTGGCCGGCGTGGCCACGAGCCTTGGTCTGTCGATGGTCTGCGGCCACGTGCGCCCGCGGCGTCTCGTCGCCGCCGCGAGCAAGGCGCGGCCGTGGGCGTACGCCGCGATCATCCTGGCGATGTTCGTCTTCCTCAACGTCTTCGCGGTGTCTGGTGTTCCCCAGGCGCTGGCGGGTCTTCGGCTCTCGCCGCTCGCCTTGTGCGTCGGCGCCGGCGCGGCGCTCGGGTTTGTGACCGGCCGCATCGAAGCGCCGCTTGCCATCGTCCTGCCGATCTACGCGTCGTCCTACGGACAGATCTCGCTTCCCGGCTTTGCCGTCGCCTACTGTGCGGCGTTCCTCGGGTACATCGCGACGCCCGTTCACCCGTGCGTCAGCGTCTCGGTCGCGTACTTCCACACGTCGATCGGCGCGCTGGGACGCCGGCTCGCCTGGCCGGCGGCCGTCGGCGTCGCCCTGACGCTAATCGCTGGCGCTGTCTTGCTGTGAGGAGTCCGCGTTGCGCACGTAGATGGTGCGCGTCGGGTAGGCGAAGCGGATGCTACGCGCCTCGAAAGCCCGCAGGATGCCGAGGTTGATCGCCTGCTGGTCGTTCATGTACTCCGCGTAGCCCGCCGTCAGCACGAAGTAGACGGTCTCGTACAGGAGCCCCGAGTCGCCGAATGACTTGAGGTGGCAGCGGTCGAAGCGAACGCCCGGCACGCTCTCGATCAGCGCCTTCACCAGCGCGGGCACTTCCTCGAGCAAGGCCGTCGGCGTGTTGTAGGCCAACGCGAAGGTGAAGGCGATCCGGCGCTCGGTCATCCGCTGGTAGTTGCGCAGCCGGCTGTCGAGAAGGTCGCCGTTCGAGAAGATCAGTTGCTCGCCGGAGAGGCTGCGCACGCGCGTTGTCTTCAGGCCGATGCGTTCCACCGTGCCCCACATATCGGCCACGGCGATGAAGTCACCGATGACAAACGGCTTGTCGACGATGATCGACAGCGAGGCGAAGACGTCCTTGAACACGCTTTGTACGCCGAGGGCGACCGCGATGCCCGCGATGCCCAATCCCGCGACGAGGCCCGTGATGTCGACGGCCATGTTGTCGAGCGCGACGAGCAGGATGAGCAGCCACAGGACCAGTTTGGCGAGGAAGCCCAACGCGGCGAGGGACGTCGCTGTGGCGGCACTCTCGCCGAGGCGACGCTTCAGGATGCGCGTGAGCCAGAACCCCACGAGGCCGTTGCTCCAGAACCCGGCCTGGATGAGGAGGGCGATCACAAACGCCGTGTGCAGACCCTCGGACGCGCCTGCCGGCAGTGCCAGGAAGCGGGACCCAGCGTAGGCCGAGATGATGAACACGAGGAAGAAACGCGTCTTGTGGAGGAGCGCGACGAGCAGGTCGTCCAGTTGTCCAGTCGTCCGCTCGGCGATCTTGCGCAGGTGCCGGATGGTGACGCGGATCGCGATCTGGAGCGCGGCCCAGGTGAACAGAATGACTCCGACGGCAGCGAGCCAGCGCCAGACGGGGTTCCCATAGAAGGGGGTCTGCAGAAACTCCACAAGGTCTCCTTTCCTCGCCCCACGCCCTCGGGCGGCGCACGAGCGTACCGCACGGCGGTTCCTCCGCTCAACTCCCCGCAGCGCGGAGGTCCCCGGCCGGCGGCCCTCTTCGGATGACGTCTGAACCTGCGCACGACGAGAGAGGTGCCGGTTCTTGGCTGCCGGCCCTTCTAGGACAAGGCCTGGAGCTGCGCAGTGCAGACGAAGCGTAGCTCCCTGGCTGCGCGCCTCACGGGCGCCGCCGTGATACACATCACGCGGCCGTTGAGCCTGGCGGCCCGACGTGGGGTGACTCGTGTCTGCCCAGGGCAAGCAGCCGGGAACGGCCGCGACCGAGTGTCAGGACTACGATCGGGTCATGAACAAGGTTGGGATCATCTCCCGGGCGAGCGCGTTGCACGACCGGGAGAGCGTACGCAAGCTTCGCGACCAGTTGCTGGGCCAGGTGCGCGCGGCGAGCGGGCTCTCCATTGAGGAGGCCAGCCAGCCGTCGTCCGATCATCTGACGGCCATCCTCGTCCTCACCGGTGGCGTCGAACGCGAGGTGCTGAAGATCGTTGCCCAGCTGCCCTCTCCCACCTTGCTCATCGCGCACCCAGGTCACAACTCGCTGCCTGCCTCGCTCGAGGTGCTGGCGCGAATCCGCCAGGACGGCGGCGAGGGGCGGATCCTCTTCGGCACTCCAGCGGTGATCGCCGACGGTCTGAAACAGGAGCTGCGCCTTGCGAATGCCTGGAATTCGTTCCGCTTCAGCCGCATCGGCGTCATCGGCGAGCCTTCCGACTGGCTGGTGGCGAGTGACGTGGACCGCGCCTTTCTCAAAGGCCGCCTGTCGATCGAGGTTGTCCACGTGGCCGTCGACGAGCTGCTGGATCGCGTTGAGAAGGCGGAGGCGCCGCGCAAAGACGTGACCGCCTTCGTCAAGGGTGCGGCGGCTGTGGTCGAGGCGACGGGCGACGACGTCCGCGCCGCGGTGAAGATCTACTACGGCCTGCGTAGCCTGATCGACGAGCATCGCCTCTCGGCCTGCACCGTGCGCTGCTTCGACATCGTCAAGCGTCTCAAGAACAGCGGCTGCTACGCGCTGGCGCGACTCAACGACGAGGGCATCCCGGCCGGATGCGAGGGCGACCTGCAGAGCCTCTTCTCGCTCTACCTCGCGTTCCTCCTGTCTGGGCAGACAGCGTTCATGGCCAACATCGCCGACGTCGATCCCCGCGAGCGTTCGATCGGCGTGGCGCACTGCATGTGTCCCCTGTCGATGGCCCCGAGCTACACGGTGCGCAGCCACTTCGAGTCCGGGCTCGGTGTCGGGATCGCCGGGACGATCCCTGCCGGTCCGTGCACGCTCTTCCGCCTGGGTGGCGAGCGGCTCGGCGAGCTGTTCATCCGCGAGGGGGCGATCGTGGACTCCTCGATCCGCGAGGACCTGTGCCGGACGCAGGTGCGCGTCCGCGTCGACGAAGCCGTCGACGAGCTCTTGACGGCGCCGCTCGGCAACCACCACATCCTCGTCGCCGGGCACCATCGCGAGACGATCGAGCGTTTCACCGCGCGGTACCTCGCCACGTAGCGCGGGGTCGTCGGCGAGCGGGACGCGGCGACGCCGCGCGCCCGGTGCTCGGCGGCCGCGCGATCGGGCGCGCTTCGCGACACGCTGCGGTGGGCGGACGCCGCGTCGCGTCCTGCCGCGTGCCAGGGCCGTGTCTGTTGTGACCTCTCAGGCAAGTCGCTACGATCGAGGCGTTGTGGAGGTGAGCGTTCATGGTGGAACGCAAGATGCAGATCACGGCGGACAACGAGACGCGGCGCGGGCACTACTCGAATCTCGCGCTCATTTCGCACCGAAAAGAGGAGTTCGTCCTCGACTTCCTCTTCCTCGATCCGCAAACGCAGCCGAACCAAGACGGGCAAGCGCTGTTGACATCACGGGTCGTCCTCAACCCGGGGCACATGAAGCGGCTGTACCAGGCGATCGGCGACAACATCCAGCGCTACGAGAAGAACTTCGGGACGATCGTCCTGCCAGCCAACCTCACCTGAGGGGTGCGGACATGGACGGCGCATCGGTCGGTCGGGGCGCGTCGGCAACTGCACTGCTTGCACGGCACCGGCCGATGCTGCTTGACGCGATCCGCGCGGCGCTCGCCGGTCCGTCTGCGCTTGCCGGTCTCGTGCGTCGGCACGTCGGCGTCGAAGGGGAAGACGGTAGGCCGGCGGACGCGGCCGGCAAGTTGCTCCGTCCGTCCTTGGTCGTCATCACCGCCACGGAGCTTGGTGCCCGCGTTGCCACCGCCGTGTCGGCGGCCGTCGCGCTCGAACTTGTGCACAACTTCTCGCTCGTCCACGACGACATTCAGGACCGCGATCGGGTGCGGCGCGGTCGTCCCACGCTGTGGACGCTGTGTGGAGAGGCGGAAGCGATCAATGCGGGCGACCTCCTCCACGCGATGGCCTTCCGCGAGGCCGCGCGCTGCGGACCCGAGGTGGTTGCTGCGTTGTCCGAGGCGACGATCGAGATGGTGGAGGGCCAGTCTCTTGACCTGAGCTACGAGGTGTGCTTCGTCGACCAGGCGCTGTACCGGGCGATGATCGATCGCAAGACGGGCGCCCTCCTCGGTTGTGCGTTCGAGCTGGGCGGCGTCGTCGCTGGGGCGCCGATGCCGGTTCGTGCAGAGCTGCAGTTGCTGGGGCGCGCGCTTGGGCGCGCGTTTCAGGTGCGCGACGACGCGCTGGGCATCTGGGGCGATGCCGCAACGCTCGGCAAGCCGAAGGGCTCCGACGTGCGCCGCCGCAAGAAGGGCTTTCCCGCCGTGTGGGCACGCGAGCGAGCCGGCGGCGAGGACCGCGCACGGCTGGACGCGATCTACGCGTCGGACCCGGTGTCTGATGCCAACGCCGCGTGGGTCGTCCGACTCCTCGAAGAGCTGGGCGCGCGCGAGGCGGCCGACGCGGCGGTGGCCGAGCACACGGCAGAGGCGCTGGGTGCCGTGGCGGACCTCCCCTTCTCCCCGCGCGGCAGGGCCGATCTTCGCGATCTCGTGTCATCCCTCGCCGGGAGAACACGATGACCCGCCGCATCCAGGTCGGAGCTGTCGCAATCGGCGGCGGCGCGCCGGTCTCCGTCCAGTCGATGACAACCACCCGGACAACCGACGTCGTGGCGACTGTCGCTCAGATCGAGCGGCTTGTGGCCGCCGGCTGCGAAATCGTGCGCGTCGCGGTGCCCGATGCGGCGGCCGCTGCGGCCTTGCCTGGAATCCGCAACGCCATCTCGATCCCGCTCGTTGCCGACATCCACCTTGACCATCGGCTCGCGTTGGCGGCGATTGAGGCCGGCGTCGACAAGCTGCGCCTCAACCCAGGGAACATCACCGATCCCGGCCGAATCGCCGTGGTGGCCGACGCGGCGGCGCGAGGAGGAATACCGATCCGCGTCGGCGCGAACTCGGGCTCGCTCGCCAAGGCGTACCTGGATCGGCACGGTCGGGCCACTGCGGCAGGCATGGTGGAGAGCGCGTTGGCGGAGATCCGTCTGCTCGAACAACACGGGTTTGAGGACATCGTCGTCTCGCTCAAGGCCACCGACGTGCGGATGACGATCGACGCGTACCGCGCGATCGCGCGCGAGGTCGTCTACCCGCTCCACGTCGGGATCACCGAGGCGGGGACGGTCTGGGAAGGCGCGATCCGCTCTGCGGTCGGGCTTGGCGTTCTCTTTGCAGAGGGCATCGGCGACACCGTGCGCGTCTCGCTGGCCGGCGATCCGGTCGACGAGGTGCGCGCGGCGTACGAGATTCTTCGCGCGTTGGGCCTACGCGATCGCGGCATCGACCTGCACGTCTGTCCAACGTGCGGACGAACGGGGATCGATCTCGCGGCGATCGCTGCGGACGTGCGCGTCTCGCTCGCCGGCGTTGCCGACCCGATCAAGCTTGCGCTCATGGGCTGCGTGGTCAACGGGCCGGGGGAGGCGCGGGCGGCCGACGTCGGGTTGGTGGGCGCGCAGGGCGAAGGCTCGATCTACGTGGCGGGCGTCGTCGTTCGCGCAGGCGTTCCAGAGCGGGAGCTTGCCGGCGCGGTCGTCCAGGCTGTGCGAGACGTCATCGCGCAGCGGCAGCGCTGGGGCGAGGAGTCGGCTTGATCGAGGTCGTGAAGGCGGACGTTCTCGGGTTCTGCGGCGGCGTGCGTCGCGCCGTCGGTCAGATCGAGACGGAACTCGATGCCCGGGGCCCGCTCGCGACGCTCGGCGCGATCGTGCACAACGCGCGCGTCGTCGACGCGCTGGCTCGGAGGGGCGCGCGGATGACGGAGAGCCTCGATGAGATCCTCGCGGGCGGTGCTGTGGCGATCACGGCCCACGGCGCGGGCCTCGATGTCGTGGCCGAGATCGAGCGGCGCGGCCTGCGCCTCGTCGACACGACGTGTCCGATCGTCCGCCATGCTCAAGAGACGGCGGCCTCTCTGGCGGCCGAGGGGTTCGGTGTGGTCGTCTACGGCGAAGCCACTCATCCCGAGGTGCGCGCCATCCTGTCCTGGGCGCGCGGGCGTGGGGTCGCGACTGGATCGCCCGACGTCGACGTACCGACCGGCCCGCGTGGGGTGGCCGTGATCTCGCAGACGACGAAGCGGCCGCAGAGGTTCGCCCAGTTCGCCCAGTCGGTCGCGCAGCGGCTCGCCGGTCGCGTGCCCGAGGTTCGCGTGGTCGACACGACCTGCCCGGAGACCGAGCGGCGTTACCAGGCGGCCGAAGACCTGGCGCGCGGCGTCGACGTTCTGTACGTGGTCGGCAGCCGTGCCTCGGCGAACACGCGGAAACTCGCGGAGACGTGCGAGGCCACCGGGGTGCGCACGCACTGGATCGAGACCGCGGACGAGATTGCCGCGTCGTGGTCCACGGAGGGCAGGCGCCTCGGCGTCACGGCGGGCGCGTCGACGCCCGACGACGTCATCCGCGACGTGATCCGCCGACTCGAGCGGCGCGCGGGTGAGCGGGCGATCCTCTAGCGTCCCCGGCGGCCGGGTTGCGTGTCCCTGGCGCGACAACCACGAAGCCCTCGCCTTTTGCGCCAGGCCGGTGCAGGATCTCGACATGCGTGTCATCGTCATTGGAGCGGGGTTCGCCGGAATGGCCGCCGCGTGCCGGCTTGCGGGAGACGGGCACACGGTCATGGTCGTCGAGAAGGCGCAGTGCCTCGGCGGACGGGCGGCGTCCGAGCGGGACGGCCAGACGCTCGACCACGGCCAGCACGTCCTCTCTCGCGCGTGCGGCGCCGCCCAAGGCTTTCTCGAGCGGATCGGCGCGCTGGACGCCGTCTCGTTCCAGGAGTCGCTCGCCGTTCCCCTTCTCTCTGTCGGGCAGCGGTGGGTTCTTCGCGCGTGGCCGCTTCCCGGCCCCATGCACCTCGTTCCTGGGCTCCTCGGCTACAAGCCGCTCTTGCCAAAGGAGCGGCTGGCCGCGGTGCGGGCTTGGCTGGCGCTCTGGGCGACGCGCTCGACGCACGACGAGGCGTTCGCTGCGTGGCTCGCGCGCCACGGGCAGACCGAACGCGCGAACCGCCTGCTGTGGGACCCGATTGTGATGGCAACGCTGAACGTGCCGTCGAGCGTGGCCTCTCTCCTCGCCGCCCGCCGAGTCTTCCGCGACGCGTTGTTCGTCCCGCACGGCGTCGACCTGGGCTGTTTCACCGTCCCGCTCGGCGAGGTCTTCGACGCGGCGCGCCGCTACCTTGAAGCACGCGGCGGGACAGTGGATACAGGCACTTCCGTTGCGTCCTTCACTCTGCACGAGGGGCGCGGCGCGAATGGCGTCCGACTCAAGGACGGCCGCCAGATCGGCGCCGACGCCGTGATCTCCGCTGTTCTGCCCGACGCGCTTGCGGCACTTGCCGCGGAGATCCCAAAACTGGCAGAGACGGTGCGCGCTGCGCAAGAACTCGCGTGGTCACCGATGGTCAACGTCCACCTGACATTCGACCGCGACGTGCTCGGTGAATCGTTCGCCGTCGGAGTCGACTCGCCCGTACAGTGGATCCTTGCGAACGGCAAGAAACTCAGCCTCCCTCTGCGTTTCGCGTCGGACGTGGTTGACCTCGCGGACGACGAGATCATTGGGCGGCTCCATCAGTCCCTGCGCGGTCTCCTTCCCGCGGCGAGGGAAGGCCGGCTCGCGAACTCGCACGTCGTCCGGCATCGGCGGGCGACGTTCATCCCGTCACCCGGCTCCGACACCTTGCGGCCGAAGGCACGCACGGCGATCCCGGGGTTCTATGTTGCGGGCGACTGGACGGCGACCGGTTGGCCATCGTCGATCGAGAGCGCGGTCCGCTCCGGAGTCTACGCGGCCGCCGCGCTTGAACGCGACGCACAAGGGCTCTCGAGAGACGATCGCGCCGCAGAGCGCGCGGAGGAACGCTGAGGGGAGCTTGTGGGGCGTCGTAACCTGACGGCCCGTCGACTGCAGGCTGGTGGGTTTGCGGATTCCTCGCGATCTCGCTCTGGGTCCTCTGTGCCCTCTGCGGTGAGCCCGTCCCACCGAGCGCGCGGAGAAGCGCTCAAGCGCTTGGAGGCTCACACAGGCCGGCCAGCCCCGCCCAAAGACCGCGCCGTTGCGCATCGCCACCTCTGTGCCCTCCCCGGTGAGCTTCTCGGGGTGTCCCGCTCTGTGAGACAGGCGACCCGCTGTACTCGCACTTTGCGGGACAATCGCGCCGCGCTATACTTCCGCACACGAAAGAGGTGGTATCCGTGCCCCAAACCATGACCGAGAAGATCGTCGCGCAGCACCTGCGCGAAGGGGAAATGAAACGCGGAACCGAGATCGGGATCCGCATGGACCAGTGCCTCACCCAGGACTCGACCGGCACCATGGCGTGGCTCGAGTTCGAGGCCCTCGGCATCGACAAAGTGCGCGCCGAGCTCGCGGTCTCCTATTCCGACCACACCTCGCTCGGGTTCAAGGGCGAGTCGACCGACGACCACATCTTCCTGCAGACGATCGCGTCCCACTACGGCGCCAAGTTCTCAAAGAACGGGAACGGCGTCTGCCACCAGCTCCACTACGAGCGCTTCGCCGTGCCGGGCAAGACCCTCATTGGGTCGGACTCGCACACCCCGACGTGCGGCGGCCTCGGCATGCTGGCGATCGGCGCTGGCGGCATGGACGTCGCCGTGTGCATGGGCGGCGGGCCGTTCTTCCTGACGATGCCCAAGATGATGAAGATCGTTCTCACCGGGAAGCTCCAGCCCAACGTCTGTGCCAAAGACGTCGCGCTCGAGGTCCTGCGGCGGATCACGGTGAAGGGCGGCGTCGGCTATTTCCTCGAGTTCGTCGGCCCGGGCGTCAAGAACCTGACCGTCCCCGAGCGGGCGACAATCACCAACATGGGCACCGAGACCGGCGCCACGTCGTCGATTTTCCCGTCCGACGACCTGACCAAGGCATTCCTCAAGATGCAGGGGCGCGAGAAGGACTGGCGGGAGATCTCGCCCGACGAGGGCGCCGTCTACGACAAGGAGGTCACGATCGACCTCGCGACCGTGAAGCCTCTGGTCGCAATGCCCGGAATGCCCGACAACGTCTTCGACGTCGAACAGGTCGCAGGCACGAAGATCGATCAGGTGTTCATCGGCTCGTGCACGAACGGCTCGTACCAGGATCTCAAGATCGTGGCCGAGATGCTGAAGGGCAAGAAGGTCTCGACCGACATCGACGTCATCGTCTCGCCCGGATCGCGCCAGGCGTGGGAGATGCTGATGGAGGACGGCAGTTTCCTCGAGCTCACGAAGGCCGGCGTGCGGATGATCGAGCCGGGCTGCAACGCGTGCATCGGCATCGGATTCGTGCCCGGGACGAACCACCTCTCGCTGCGCACCGTGAACCGAAACTGGAAGGGCCGCGGCGGCAACGAAGAGGGCAAGCTGGCGCTGTGCGGGCCGCAGCTGGCTGCGGCGTCGGCGCTCAAGGGCGTGATCGCCGACCCGCGCGAACTCCCGGCGCCGACGATCAAGGTCACCAAGCTGACCGTCGACGACTACCTCATTCTCGAGCCACAGGGTCCGAGCGTTGAGATCCGGCGCGCGCCGAACATCGCGCCGATGGGCAACCAGAAGCCGCTCCCGCCTGTGCTCAAGGGCGAGGCCCTGCTCAAGGTCGGCGACGGCATCTCGACCGACGCTATCCTGCCCGCCGGGCCGCTCACGCAGCACCTGCGCTCGAACCTGCCCGAGATCGCGAAGTTCACGTTCTACTACGAGGACAAGACGTTCGCCACGCGGGCGATGGAGAAGGGCGGCGGGTTCATCGTCGGCGGTGACAACTACGGACAGGGCTCGTCGCGCGAGCACGCAGCGCTCGCGCCGTGGAAGATCGGCATCACGGCCGTCCTCGCGAAGAGCTTCGCGCGCATTCAC
>JBFYQX010000042.1:0-14188 GCA_041302525.1 Candidatus Bipolaricaulota bacterium
GCCCGGGATCGAGCGGCAGACGCCGCGCGTCTCAATCGCCGTCCGGTGCACGGCGCTCGCGAAGCGCCGCCTAGGCCGGAGCGAGCTCAAGCCACTCTCCGACTGGAGCGACGACCGTCCCCAGACGGAACTCAACTCCAAGCTCTATCGTCAAGCCCCAGACCAGATCGTCGGCATCTCCGAGGAAGCGGCCGCCTTACTGCAGGGGTTCTTCTAGCGCGGCACAGAGCTCGCGCCGTCCCGAAGGGAGAGACAGCCTGCGTTGCGCAGGCTCCGCATGACTTCGACGACGAAGGGGACGATCGCGTCCTGACACGCCACCTGGTTGAACGTCCCGCAGAGCACGGCGTCCGCCTGCGGCCAGTAGAACATGAAGCAACTGGAGGCTCCGACATGGCCCCAGATCTCACCGAGGCCGTGGACGGACGTGTCCTCATCTTGATCGAGGTCAATGCGGATCACTCCGAGGCCGTAAGTGACGTTCCCCTTCCACAGCTGCCAGTCGAGCATCGCGGCGCGGGTTTCTCGCTTCTCGAAGATCTGGTTGCGGGCGAACGCGCGGAGGAACCGGGTGAGATCGGCGACGGTGGAGTCGAGTCCGCCGCCGGCGCAATCCGCGGTCAGGGCGCGCCAGCCGGTGAAGTCGACGTCGCCGTAGAAGACGTGCGCAGCGACGCGGTCCGGGGCACTGCGCCGCGGCGTCTCGAGAAAGCGGCGATACGTCGCGGTGAGGCCGAGGGGCTCGTAGACGTAGCGGCGATACGCCGCGTCGAGCGAGCCGCCGGTGACGGCTTCGATCACGAGCCCAGCGAGGGTGAAGTTGGCGTCCGAGTACTTGAAGCCCTCGCCCGGCGGGAAGAGCGGCGTCGTTTTCTCTTTGATGAAATCGATCGTCTCCTCCGGCTTCCAGAGCCGATCGGGATCCTGCATCAGGAGATCCATGAACCCCGGCGTGCCAAACGTATCCGCGAGGCCACTGCGGTGGCTCAGCAGGTGCCGCAGGGTGATCGCCTCGTCGTAGGAGCGCCCGTCGAACCGATGAAGCGCCGTCATGAGGCTGGATCGGAGGTGGATCGCAAGCGGATCGCCGAGGCCGAGCTTGTTCTCTTCCGCGAGGCGCATGGCCACGGTGGCGGTCATCATCTTGGCGACGCTGGCGATGTAGATCGAATCCCCAGGGTGCATGGGCGTCCCGGGGCCGGGGTCGGCGTGGCCGACAGCTCCCTGCCACACGAACGACGGCGCCTCGATGAGCAGCGTCGCGCTTGGCGACTCGGGATGCTGCGCGCGGAACCGGTCGAGAAGGCTCTGGAGCTCGGGCGCTGTCGAGGACACAGACATCGATGCCTCCTTCGGGTTGGCGGGGACGCACACCGTGGCCTAGACGTCCCACTGCCACAGGTGTGTGTCCCCAGAGACGCTGTGCGTTCAATCCGTCACGCGCCGCAGAGTGGCTGCTTGCGATCGCGCCCACGCCGCAACGCGGCGCGCGTCGGGCAGGCGCTCAGGAGACGACCAGGTTCCTGCCGGGCCGCAACTCCTTCAGCAGGGTGTGCGACTGGCTCACGACCTTCATCCCGACGCCCGCGTAGAGCGCGAGAGCGTCGGAGCGGTTGTCGGAATCGACCGTCAGCTCGGCGGCCTTGAGGCCCCGTGCGCGCATGGCGCGGAAGCTCTCAAGCAGGAGCGCGCGTCCAATGCCGCGCTTTCGCCACGCGGGGCGCACGCCGAATTCGTCGACGAGGCCCGTCTCCTTGTCGCCGTGCGACTCCGCATAGCAGCAACAGAAGCCGCAGACTTCGTCGCTATCGAGTGCGAGGAACCAGAGCGCTGGGTCGAAGTCCGGCTGTCTCGTCCAGTGGCGCCATCGCTCGAGTTCGGCATCGATCGGCTGCTCGAGGTATCCGTACTGGTCGCGGAACGCGTCGCGGTAGGCGTTGACGAGCGCGACATCGTCTTGGGGACGAAACGCGCGCACAGCCAGACCGCGGGGCCACTCGGGTGCCGGCGGAGAACTGGCAAGATCCAACCACATCTCCGAGAAGACGCGGTCGACGAGGAAGCCGCGCCGCAAGTAGAGTTGTTCAGTGGATGCGCCTTCCGCTGCGGCTCCGGCAATGAGCACGACGCGTGCGTCGCCCGGCGCATTGGCCAAGCTAGCGTGTCCCCGCCGCTCGACCCACTGGAACAGCCTGTCTGCGAGGTCGAGATCGGTCTCGACGCTCGGATCCAGGTGAACGGTGACGAAGAGGTCGACGTGCGGCTCCTTGACGTCGCGTAGGTGGCTGTAGCCGGAGAGCGTCGGCCCGTCCCAGGCAAGTTGCGTATCGGTCTCAAGGGTGAAGCCGGGTGTCTGCCAGCGATGCTCGACGTCCTCGGCCGTGTAGGTAGAGGACTGCCCGCGTGCCGCGGCGCGGCGGGTCCACAGATTGGCGACTGCAGGGGCGTCGGAAGGGCGCGCCGGCCGCAAGACAAGACGATTCGGTTCGATACTCAATGGGATGCGCTCCTTTTCTTGCGCCGGGACGCCCCGGCCACGTCGTCGAAAAGGAGCGCGATGCGCTCGTTATCGAGACGAAGCCGGGGGCGTCGCCGACGTCTTGCTCTTTCGAGTCATGCGATCACCCCCTTCTGTGTGGGCTCACCCGCTACGCGGATGGCGCGTGAGTATACGACGGGCGTCATGAGGGGACCACACGGTGAGCTGCGATCTGCGATCGCTCGTCCAGTAGGGCGCGGACCGCGTTCTCGAGGTCCTCGCAGCCGGGATCCAACGCGCGGACGATGCCTTCACGATCGACGAGCCACAGGGAGGGCGTGGTGTGGACGTTGACGAGGTTCGCCGTCTCGTCCGCCCATCGGTCGCCCGAGCAAGCGTTGGGCCGGGGGATCGCGTGCTCGGTGGGGAAGGCCTCGGCGTCGGCGGCGTCGCTGTTGAGACTGATGCTAGGAGTTTCGAAGCCGCGCGGGGCGCTGGTCGACGGTCGTGGTCAGTGGGTATGCTCACGCCGCGAAGGAGGAATGGGCGTGACCTACTCACCGGTTCTTGGGCTGGCGACGGCGGCGTTCGAGATGGTTGTGGCGCTCTGGGCGATTACGGGCCCAGGGCGCAAGGACGTCGTGCGCATCACGAGCGCGATCCTCTTCTTGCTCGCCGGGTACCAGGTCGCAGAAGTGCTGATCTGCACGGGGCGCACGGAGCCCGGGCTGCTGCCACGTCTGGCGTTCATGATCGTCACGTGGCTGCCCCCCCTCGGGCTTCTGCTCATCGCGCGGCTTCTCTCGCCGCGCTCACGCGCCGTCACACGGACTGCCCACGCCATGTTGGGCGCGGCGGCGGCGATCATGGTCTGGATTGTCCTCGACGCCGGCTTCGTCACGGCCTCGGTGTGCTCGACGGTCTTCGCCCGGTACGCGCACTCGATGCCCCGATTTCAGGCGTACGCTTACTTCTACTGGTTGGGGCTTCTCGGCATGGTCGCGTTCTCTACGTACGGCGCCCGCAGGTCGGCGCGCGCGGAAGACCGACGGCTCCTCACCGAGCTGCGCACGGGGTGCGCTGGGTTCATCCTGCCGTCGCTCCTCGTGACGTGGTTTGTCCCAACCGCGGACGGGGCGTTGCCGTCCATCATGTGCCACTTTGCGCTCGTCCTCGCCGTGTTTCTAGCCCGGCTCGTGTGGGTCGAACGGCGCCTCGTCGCGGCGGAGGAGTCCCCGGCTGTGCCGCAGGCCCGTTGAGTCGGGCGAGCGCGCTGTGGTCGCTCCCCGTGGACTACAGGCGGGACGCGGCGATCCACGTCAGCGCCGCGAGCGCGATGCCCCACGCGACAAGGACCAGCACCACCCCGATCCGGCTGCGGGGCGCGTCCATCGCTTGACGAGCCTCGGCCAGACACTCGCGCCACGCGTCGCGCGGAATCATGCGGACGACGAGCGCGATACCCAGCGGGATGAGGACGAGGTCGTCGACGAGCCCAACCACGGGGATGACGTCGGGGATGAGGTCGATGGGAGAGAGTGCATACGCCGCGACGGCCGCGGCGAGGATCTTGGCGGCGCGCGGGACGCGCGGGTGACGCGAGGCGAGATAGACCGTGCGAACGCGGATCTCAACCGACGCGAGGAGGGCGCGGATGCGGGCGCGCGTGCGGCCGATGAGTCCGTTCCCGGGCGCCGTCACGACACTCCCGCGACGCGATGCGGCGAGGGCTCGGGGTAGAAGAGGAGGAGCGCCGCGGCGACGAGCGGGAGGAACGCGACGACGGTCATCACCGGCACCAGCCCATAGCGGTCCGCCAACCAACCGATGGGCGTCAGGGTGATGCCGCCAATGCCCCAGGCGAGTCCCATCACGAGGCCTGAGACCAGGCCCGTTCGCCCCGGCGCGCATTCGTGCGCGGCAACGACGCCGACCGGCGAGTAGGCGAGCGAGAAGCCGCCGCCCAAGGCTGCGGCGGGCAGGAGAAACGCCGTGGGCGCGCGCAGGAAGGCGAGCAGGAACGGGGTCGCGAGAGCGAGGGAACTGGCCATGATCGCGCGCCGCCCGTGGCGGTCCGAGAGGTTGCCGGCCAGGAACTCGACGGCCGCTCCGGAGATGAGGAACGTGCTCAAGGCCGCGCCGCCGAGCCACGCGCTGCCGCCGCGCTCGGTCACGAGCACAGCGAGAAAACTCGAGAAGGCGACGGCCGACGTGGCGGCGAGCATGATCGCAGTCCACAGGATGAAGAAGCGAGCGGGGATCGGCGCGCGCGCCGCCGCGTGCGGCCGCGGCGGGGGCGCCTCTCGCGGGAGGCCGCGCAGCCGAAGGGCGAACGCCGCGATCAGCGCGGCGCCGGGCAGTGCGAGCCACGGCGTCCGTTCGAGGGAAAAGGCCGTGGCAAACGGGATCACCGCCAACGGCGCAAGCGCGCTGCCGACAGCGCCTCCGGCGGAGAAGAACGCCATCAGGAGCCCGGCGCGCGGCGATCGGTCCGCGGTCACGAGCGACGCGGCGGCGGGGTGAAAGAGCGCTGTGCCGACGCCGGCGACGACGAGCAGCGCCACCAGCGTCGCGACGTTGGCCGCGCGGCCGACAAACGACATTGCGATCACAGTCAAGAGCGGGCCGACGACGACAAGACTCGGGCGCTCTGCCCGGTCGATCAGGTGGCCGAGGGCCGGCTGGAGCGACGAGTTTGTCAGAATGCGCAGCGTGCCGAGGAGCCCGACGGTGGTGAGCGAGAGGTCCAACCTCTCGATGAGAAGCGGCAGGAGCGGAGCGAAGAACCCGCCGTAGCCGTCATTCACGGCATGGCCGACAAAGAGCAGTCCGGCACGCATCCACGGGCGTCTCGGACGGGTCATCGGCATGCCGGGAATCATCCCTGGGTGCATCGGGGGTCGCAAGGCGCTTGTCGGATGCCGGCTACGAGCGCGGCGCCTACTGCCGCGGCGAACGCGTCCGGCCGATCTGCCATCATGTCGTGGCCGGCGCCGGAGACGATCCGCACGGGGATTCCGTGTTCGGGCGGCCATTGGATGTCGGGATCGGCGAGGCTTCTGCTCCCGAAACGGGATACGTGTGGCATGGGGAGTCCGAGGAGCATCTCGCGGGGCGTCGGGCTGCGTGGGGCGAGCAGGGAGCCCGCCGTGCGATGGATCGCGATGGGGCTGGCGGTCTGGAATGCGCCGGCATAGGTCTCATCGCCCTGCCACACGAGAAGCCTCACGAGGTCTGCGTGGCCGCGGCGCGCGAAGTCGGTCTCGGAGTACGCGAGGGTCGGGCCGCTGACGACGCCCGGCGTCGGGTCGAGGGGCGCCTCCGCCAGCACGAGCGGCGCGACAAGATCGGGGCGCGTGCAGGCGAGCGCGATGGCCACTGCGCCGCCCATGCTGTGTCCGAGCACGGCGACTTCCCGCAGTCCTCGCGCGTCGAGCAGTGCGGCGATCGATGCGGCGTGGTCGTCGATGGCGTACGAGAACGCCCCCAGGCCGTGGACAAGGACGAGGGGCGGCTTGGGACCCGAGAGGTCGAGAAACCGAAGGAATCCCGCCGGCAGGTTCCAGAAGAACGATTGCACGCGGTCTGCCTCCTCCTAGCCGGTGCCTGAAATGCCTAGCGGCTCCCATCGCCACGTGCTGCCGTCTCGTGCGATGCGCCCAAGGCCCGGGAATGGAGTGTGCGAGAAGAGGACAAGGGCGCTGGTGTCTGCCGCCCGAGCGAAGAGGCGGTGTCGGGTGGCGCGAATCGTGTCCTGGACGGAGTCGTATCCGGTCCTCCAGTCCGGATGCTCGATGATGGCGGGATGGAGAACGGTGTCCGCAAGGTGGAGTAGGGTGTGCCTGTCCGAGATAAGCTCGACGACCATGTGGCCCAGTCGATGGCCCGGAGCGGGAAGTGCTCGCATGCCTGGAAGCACGTCGGTCTCGCCCTTCGTCAAGAACGTGCGCCCGGCGAGGAGCGCCGCCATCTCGCGATAGGCCGCAGCGTCTGCCGGCGTCAACATCGCCTGGATCCGGTCGGACGTGTATCCGATCAGGGCCTCTTCGGCCATCACGTGGCGGGCGTTGGGAAACGCCAAGCCCCCTCGTCCGTCGAGGATGCCGCCTGCGTGGTCAAGATCGAGGTGCGTCAGGACGACGAGTGTGACATCCTGTGGCGAAACGCCCGCGTGAGACAGGTTCTGTAGGAACCGGCTCTCCAGTCTGTCCGTGCAGGGGCCCCAGCCGGGGTCGATGACGAGGTTGTGTTGACCGAAGCGAACGAAGAGCCCCAGGAAGTCGAACTCGATCTCGCCCGTGGACCATCCGCGCTGCGCCAGAGCTTGCGTGATGGCTGGATCGTCGGCATCGGGTATCAGATCCTTGACCGGTGCGAGCTCGGCGCAGTCGCGCACAGCGATGCAGTCTAGCTTCCCAACGTGGAAGCGGTAGACGTCCCTGTTCATCGCGGCCTCCTCAGGAGGGGAGGGTCGGCCGTCCTAGCTCGACGCGGCGGGCAGCAGCTCCTCGGACGACCGATACACGACGCCGCGGTCGCGCAGTCCGGCCAGCATGTAGTCCGTGCAGGCGGCACTCCGACCGAGACGCTCTGGCGGTACGACCCCAGGCTCTGTCCAGAGGCCGTCAGCCAGCATCCGAACTGCCGTCGTCGCCGTGTACCCTGTCGTTCGCGCCATCGCCGACGTTCTTGTCGCCTGGTCAAACCGGTCGAACAGGTCGTACGTGATGCGCAGCAATCCGCGCTTCCCTGCGCCCTCGACCAGGATGCGCATGACCGTCACATCTTCGTCTCCTTCGCCCATCTGCCACATCGGGAACAGCAGGCGCGTGGCGAGGTCGATCGGCCGCACACGGACGCCGCCGATGTCGAGGGGGGTCTCGGAGAAGAATCCCGTCTCGCGTAGCATGCGGATGCGCTCCGCGTGCCCGGGATAGCGCATCGTCTTCTCCACCATGTCGGGCACGTTGAGGGTGTGCGCCAACGTGCGCAGCCCGTCGGTTACGAATGCCTCGAGTGTGCCGACCGTAGGGAAGTCGACGAGTTCAAGCTCGGACAACGCCGGCACGACCTCGACCTTGCCGTTGCGCACGACGCGTGCCGGGCGCGTGTACTCCTCGATGACGTCGATCGGCGAGAACCCCGCCTTGTACTCGTAGGGCCAGACCCGCAGCGTCGGCAGGCCGCCAACGTAGATGCGGACGCGATCGGCGCGGTCGAGGCGCGAGACGGCGTGCGCCGCCAACAGGTTGCTCATCCCCGGCGCGACGCCGCAGTCGACGAACGCGGTCGCGCCGTGGGCCCGTGCAAGGCTGTCGAGGGCGAGCGGATCCTCGGGGAAGAACGCGATGTCGACGACGTTCTTGCCGCACGCGAGCAGGGTTTCGAGTGTGCGGAAGCCCATGAACCCGGGCACCGCGCTCACCACGAGGTCTGCGCGGTCGACCAGCGCGCGGACGTCGCTCTGCCGCGCGAGGTCCACCTCCTTGCCGGCGATGCCGTGCTCGCGACGCAGCGCGTCGAGTCGCTCCGGGTCGCGGTCTGCGGCCACGACGTGGAAGCGCTTCTCCTTCGCGAGATCGACGGCCATGGCGCGACCGACTCGCCCCGCCCCGAGCATGACGATGTTCATCCGTCCGTCCTCCCTGTCGGCTTTGCTAGTTGCGCTTGCGGCCGCTGCTCCCGCCGTCGTGGAGCATGCGCGATACGACGGCAGCGCGTTCCGCGTACCCGGCGGCCAAGTACGCCGCGGCGGCGCTCTTCGCGTACTGGAGCGCGGGCGGGATGCGGTGTGCGGCCGCCTCGAGTCCTGCCAGACCCTCGTAGGCCTGGGCCGAGGCGAGAGAGTATCCGATCTGCGTGGCGATTCGCTCGGCCTCCTGGAAGTCGCGCCGCGCCTGGGCGGGGCGCCGCAGCTGGGCCTTTGCCCGGCCGAGCCGAATGTAGCAGAAGGCGAGTCCGGCCGCGTCCAGGCCGAGACTGCGGCGCAGGTCGGCGCTCGCGGCGAAGGACGCGATCGCGCCCTCGAGATCGCCCAGCTCGTGCAGAATCGCCCCCTCCGAGTAACGCCCGAGCGCGATGCCCCAGCGATCGCCGATCTCCTCGCGAATCTCGAGGCTCTCGCGGATGAACTCGAGGGCCTCCGGGGACGCCATCACGGCGTTGGTCATTGAGTCGCGCGCCGCGGCCGCCTCCCAGGCGTGGCCGCGTGCGTCGAAGAAGGCGATCGCCTCCTGCATCTGCGAGCGCAGCGACGCGCCGAAGCGTAGCGAGCTGAAGGTCGCGAGTACGCGGACGAATGCCAGGTCGCGATTGAGCGGAAGCTCTGCGGCGCGGGCCAGCACCTCGCCGAACATGCGCTTGGAAGCTCGCGCGTCGCAGAAGTCCGTGAACCAGGCTTCGAGGCCACGCAAGTAGGCACGCGCGCTGCGATCGTCGGCGGCGCCACCCGGGGGCGCGTCGGCGGCCGCGCGGAACAGCTCGCGGCCGAGCGCGAACCGCGACGTCATGTCGCAGAACAGGAACAGCCCCATCGCGGCGCGAGCAAGGTCGCGCAGCCGGGTGGTCGCCGCCGCGTGCTGCCATGCTGCGGCCAGGTTTCGCTCGTCTGGCGCGAGCTGGGCGATCGCCTCGGGCTGCTCGGGCCCCTTGAGGCGGCTCTCTTGGCTGACCAGGAGGGCGAGGAAGTGCTCGGTGTGACTCGTGCGCAGGCGATGTCCCTCTTCGGGCACGGCGACAAGCCGTTCCGTCGCGTACTCGCGCACGACCTCGAGCATCTCGTAGCGTTCGGCTCCGCGGCGCTCGAGCAGGGACTTGGCAACCAGCGGCGCCAGGCTTGGGAGGGCGATGTCGGCGACACGCGCGGCGCTCTCAGCCGTGAATCCGCCGCGGAAGACCGAGAGCGAGCGGAACGCCGCCCGCCCGTCGCGGTCGAGCAGCGCCCAGGAGCCTTCGAACGCGGCGCGGACGCTCCGGTGACGGCGCGGGGACAGCTTGTGGTCCGCCTTGAGGAAGTCCACGCTGCGCAGGATCTCGGCCTCGATCGCGGCGCACGACATCGTGCGCACCCACGTGGCCGCAAGCTCGATGGCCAGGGGGTTGCCGCCGAGGTGGCGGACGATCGAGACGATGGCGCGCGTGTCGTCGGCTGATGGCGAGAAGCGCCCGTCGGCGCGGCGGGCCGCCTGGAGGAACAGCTGTACGGCGCCGAACTGCGTGGCCTCCCCGAGTTCGTCGCCACCCGGCACGCTCAGGCCCTCGAGCGGGTAGAGGATCTCGCCGGGCACGCCCATCTCCTGGCGCGACGTGGCGAGGAAGTGTGGCGCGCGCGTGTCGACGAGGAGCTGCGCCAGCCAGCGCGGATCGCGCGCCAATTGCTCAGTGTTGTCGAGGACGATGAGCAGCTCGCGGTCCGCGAGGTGGCGCGCCGCGTCCTCGAGACACGCGCCGCGCTCGGCGTCGGGGTCGGTGCCCCGCGGTGCGGCGACCGCGCCGAGGGCGGCGAGCAGCGCGGCGGGTACGAGGCCGGGCGAGTCGACGTCGGCCAACGGCACGAAGACCGCTTGCCTCCGGAACGCCTTGGCCTGCTCCGCCACTTCGACCGCGAGACGCGTCTTGCCTGACCCGCCGGCGCCCGTGATGGTGACCAGCCGCACGTCGGGCTCGGTGAGGAGCGAACGGACGCGCGTTACGTCCTCCTCGCGCCCAACCAGTGGCAGCCGGAAGCTCGGCAGCGCGGGCGACCGCGCCGCGGCCGGCTCGCGCGGCGCCCGCAGCACAGAGCGGGTGCGCAGATCGTCGGCCAGCGCGCGGGTCTCGTCGCTCGGGGCAAGGGACAGCTCCTCGTCGAGCACGCGGACGCAGTCATCGTAAGTGCGCAAGGCGCCGGCGCGGTCGCCGCCGCGGGCCTGCAGGTGCATCACGCGCCGGTACGCGGCCTCGTCGAGTGGGCGCGCGACCAGGAGCCGCTGCGCCACGCGCAGCGCGGCAGGACGGTCGGCACGTTGCTCGAAGTGATCGCAGAGACGACTGAGCGCCTGCGCCAGGTCCTGCGCGAGAACGTCGGCCTCGGCGAACTGCCACTCCTCGAACGCCCGGGTGTCCTCGGCGACGAATCCGGCGAGGAACGGGTCGCGCGCGAGGTCCACGGCTTCGGCGAACGCCGTGGCACCCTCCTCGCACAGCGAGGCCGCGGGGTGATCGTGTCGGTCGCAGGTCTTGAGGAGCCGCCGGAACTCGGCGACGTCGACCCATAGGCCCTGCCCGGCGCGCAGGCCGATCATGTGCCGCGTGGCGACCACGTGGGCGTCGAGCGGGGTCTTGTGCAGCACCCACAGGGCGTTGCGCAGGAACGCGTAGCCGCGGGCGGGCTCCTCGTCGGGCCAGAGCAAGGAGGCGAGAACGTCGCGTCCGTGGTGCGCCTGCGTGACGGCCAGGTAGGCGAGGAGAGCGAGCGCCTTGCGGCGCGGGATGGAAAGCGGCGCGCCGTCGCACTCCATGCGGGGATACCCAAACAGATACACGCGCACGTCGGACACGAGAGCCTCTCCTCTGCCGGATGGGTGGGGACAGTGTGCCAGAGAAACGGATCTGAGACGAATCGCCGCTACCCTGGGCGTGAGGTACGGAGGTGGCATGGGGCGCTGGCGAGGCCTGGTCGATGCGATCAGCGAGGCAGACGGCGCGCTGTCGTTTGGCGAGCCGGCCTTCGACGCAGAGGGACTCGTGGCGTGGCTTCTCGATCGTCAGATCCCGTCGGGCCGCAGTGCCGGCCTGTTTCGCCCGAGTCCAGAGGATCTCGCCGACCGGCGGCTGCCCACGGGTGAGCGCCTCAAGACCCAACTCGCGACGACATACATCTTCTCCGAGGAGGCAGCGCGTCTTCTCCACGTCCTCCGGCCAAGCGACCCTAGCGTCGCCGATGGGGTCCAGCGGGCGGCCGCCCGGCTGGCGGAGACGTGCTTTGCCGTGCAGCACTGCACGACGGGCGAGTGCGCCGCTAGCTTCATCGGCTACGTGCGCTTCCTGTCGGGCACGGGCGGCGCCGTCGCGCTGCCGGACATCACGTGGCGGCTGAAGACCCTGTCCGAGCACCGCGACGGCGCGGGTCGCTGGAAGCGCTTCCCCACGCACTACACGCTCCTCGTGCTGTCGAAGATCCCCCTGGCCGCGGCCGCCGAGGAGCTGGAGTACGCGAGGCCGGCGTGGGCGTCGAGAGGGCGCGTGGCGCCAACTGAGGAACCCTATGCGAGTCGGCGTGCCCGGCTGGCTGCGGCGCTGCGCGCACGGACTTAACGCGTATAAGCGCCTCGCCCCCGGCGGACGACGCGGTGCCGGGCGGGTAGCATGGTGGATCCCACGTAGGAGGCACGTGCTTGTTCGGACTCAAGGCCAGGCGACGGCGGAGGCTCCGCGAGCGGCCGCTTCCGGAGATGTGGCAGGCGATTCTCGAGCGCGACGTGCCGCTCTATCGTCGGCTGCCGGCGCCCGACCAGGCGGAGCTCGCCGGGCACCTGCAGGTGTTCCTGGCCGAGAAGCGGTTCGAGGGCGCAGGGGGCCTGGAGATGACCGACGACGTTCGGGTGGCCATTGCCGCGCAGGCGTGCGTGTTGCTCTTGCATCGCGAGGCCGACTGCTTTCCGGGGCTGCACTCGATCATCGTCTACCCCGCCGAGTACGTCGCGCCGCTGCGCGACCAGGATGAGCAAGGCGTCGTCTGGGAAGAGGACGAGGAGCGGGCCGGCGAGTCCTGGGCGCACGGCAGCCTGGTCCTGTCGTGGCGCGACGTCGTTGACGATCGCGAGGATCCCGACAGCGACCTCAACGTCGTGTTGCACGAGTTCGCCCATCAGCTCGACGCCGGGCGCGGCGAGATGAACGGCCAGCCGCCGATGGCCGATGCCGCGCTGCGCGAGGACTGGGCCGCGGCGATGCTCGACGGCTACGAGGACCTCGTGTGCCAGGTCGACGCCGGGCGCAACACGGCGCTCGACCCGTACGGGGCCGAGCACCCGTCGGAGTTCTTCGCCGTGGCGACGGAGACGTTCTTCCAGCAACCGCGCCGCCTGCAGGCCGTCTACCCACGCGTCTACGACGTGCTGGCGCGCTACTACCAGCAGGATCCCCTGACGTGGCCGGGGGAACGGCCGAGTGAGAGGAGGTCACGCCGTGGCCGGTGAGCAAGACGTTCGCGCGTTGGCGGGGACGATCTCTGGAACGCGAATCCTCGAAACTGCGCAGGAGCTGTCGCGCCTGCATCGTGTGCCTGGCTCGCCGGGTTTCTCGGACGCTGTGGACGTCGTGCTTCGCGCGCTCGCGGCCGCCGGCGTCACCGCGACGGTCCACGAGTACCCGGCCGACGGGGTGTCGAAGACGTACGAGTGGACGGCGCCCCCGGCGTGGACGGTGCGCGCGGGAACCCTGTGGGAAGTTGGAGCGACGCGGCGCGCGATCGTCGACTTCGCCGAGGTCGCGCAGGGCGTTGTCGTCCACTCGCCGGGCGGTGCGTTCGAGGGTGAGGTTGTCCCCCTGGGAGCGCCGGCTTCCGAGGCCGACTACGACAGGGCCGACCTCGCGGGCAAGGTGGCCCTCGTCTGTGCGCGGGCGAGCGAGGCCGTGGCGCGAGCCGCACGACGCGGCGCCGTGGGCGTCATCGTGTACCCCGACGACGAACGTGCGGCGGTGTCTCACGATCTCGTCCAGTATCAGAGCCTGTTCCCTCGGCGCGAAGCCATCCCCGGCCTCGTGCCGGCCTTCTCTGTGTCGCGCCGCGCGGCGGACCGCCTGACGCGCGCTGCGGCCAAGGGGACAGTCGTGTTGCGCGGCGAGATTGATGCCGAGTTCATCGCGCGCCCGCTTCAGGTGATCGAGGCCCACGTGCCCGGCTCGGCACAGGCGGGCAGCGCCCTGTTCACGGCGCACCTCTGTCACCCGCGGGGCTCGGCAAACGACAACGCCTCCGGGGCCGCCGCGCTCGCTGAGATCGCGCGCTCTCTCACGGCGCAGCCGGCGCGCCTTGCCGGACGCTTCCTGTGGATGCCCGAGTTCTACGGATCACTGCCGTGGGCGGCCGAGCGTGCGGGCCGGCTGGGCGACGTCGAGTGCGTGCTCAACCTGGACATGGTGGGCGCATCCCCGGAGCGGATTGGCGAGCCCCTGCGCGTCTTCCGCCCGGCCAACCACACGCCGCATTACGTGAGTGCGCTGGTTGAGCCACTTGCAGCCGCGGTCGCCGCGTGCCAGGAGAGTGTCTCGGCGCGCGGATCGCGCCGCCCCCTGCACTGGTCGTTTGACCTCCCGTCGGGCGGCAGCGACCACGTCGTGTTGGCCGCGAGTCCGCACCGGTTGCCGGCCCTCATGCTCGGCCACGACGATCCGTACTGGCACACGGACTTCGACACTGCCGAGAACCTCGACCCGACCCGCCTCAAGCAGGCTGCACTGCTCGCGGCCGGCCTGGCCGCGGCGGCGGCGCCCGAGGGCGAGACGGCCGAGTGGGTCTGGGATCGTCTCTACGCGCACTCGGTGTGCGAGCTGGCGCGGGCTCGCGAGGTCGGGCGAGCACTGGACCCAGGCCCGGCCGGGCGCCTCCTCGACCTCGCGCTCGAGATCGAAACCCGGCGAAGCGCCACGTTGCGGGTTGTTGGGCCGGCACGCCAGGCAGCGCGCGCGGCGGCGCTGCGCGCTGCGCGCGACGAGCTGGGCGCCGGG
>JBFYQX010000058.1:0-23750 GCA_041302525.1 Candidatus Bipolaricaulota bacterium
TCCGCCGACCGTCGGCGGACCTCGCCACTTCCCCTCCATGTGCAGTAGTACTGAATGCTGCACAGCGCGCTCTTGCGGGGCGCACGGCAGTGATGTAGGCTTGGACCTGCATATGGGCGGAACGGCGACATCCAGTGGTACTGTACGCGGCGTCGTCTTCGACGTCGCGCGGTTTGCGACCCACGATGGGCCCGGCGTTCGCACGACCGTGTTCCTCAAGGGGTGTCCCCTCGCCTGCGCTTGGTGCCACAACCCGGAAAGCCAGGGGCGAGGTCGCGAGCTTATGGTGCGAAGCGAGCGGTGCACGGCGTGCGGTCTGTGCGTCCCGCAGTGTCCGAGCGGGGCGATCTCTCCGGGGCTCTTAGGTGAGTCGCCCGCCACCGATCGGGCGCGCTGCACGGCGTGCGGCGCGTGCGTGGCCGCGTGTCCGAGGCGGGCGCGAGCGATCGTCGGCCGAGCGCGATCCGTAGACGATCTCCTGGCCGAGATCGAGCGCGACGTCCTCTTCTACGACGAGTCGGGAGGCGGCGTCACGCTGTCCGGCGGGGAGCCGCTAGCTCAGTGGGAGTTCGCCGCCGAGCTGCTCCAGGAGTGCCGCGGGCGAAGGATCCATACGGCGCTCGACACCTGCGGCTTCGCTTCGGAGGAGGCGCTCGCGTGCGTCGCCGCCCACGTCGATCTCTTCTTGTACGACATCAAGCTCCTGGACGACGAGCGACACTGCCTGTGGACGGGCGTCTCGAACGTCACGATCCTTGCGAACTGCCGGAGGCTGTCGGCGGAAGGGAAGCGGTTGTGGATTCGCTTCCCGCTCATCCCTGGGTTGAATGACTCCGAGGGCGATCTCAGGGAGCTGGGGCAGTTTGTCGCGGGGCTCTCCGGGGCTGAGGCCATTCAGATCCTTCCGTACCACGCGGCGGGCGAGACGAAGCTCGAGCGTCTCGGCCGGCGTCCGACGCTCTGCGACGTGAGACCGCCCACCCCGGAGCAGATCGAAGCGGCTGCGGCATGCCTCCGCTCCGTGGCAGGCGTTCCGGTGACCCTAGGGGGATAGCGAGATGAACGAACGAGTGAAGTGCCTGCGGACCGAGTGCGTGATGACCCCTCCGGGGGTAAGCCCTGAGCGCGCGTCGCTCCTGACCCGCTTCGAGTGCCAGAGCCCGACAGGGAAGGAGCCGGTGCCGGTGCATCGCGCGCGCGCCCTGCGTTATCTGCTCGACCACGAGTCGATCTACATCGGGGACCACGAGCTCATCGTGGGCGAGCGCGGACCGCGGCCGCGCGCGACGTCGACGTACCCCGAGCTCTGCTGCCACTCGCTCGAGGACCTCCGCGCCTTGTCCACCCGAAAGAAGACACCGTTTTGGGTTGACGAGGCAACCCTGGCGCTCTACGAGTCGACGGTCATCCCGTTCTGGCGCGGCAAGAGCCTGCGCGAGAAGGTGTTTGCCGCGATGACTTCGGAGTGGCAGGCCGCGTTTGACGCGGGGGTCTTCACGGAGTTCATGGAGCAGCGCGCGCCGGGCCACGCGATCCTCGATGACAAGATCTACCACTCCGGCCTACGGGACATCCAAGCGCGCATCGCGAAGGCGCGGGAGCGCTTCCGCGTTTCGGACCTCGCCGATCGGGACCAGCGGGTGGCGGAACTCGAGGCGATGGACATCGCTTGCGATGCAGTGATTCGCCTTGCAGAGCGGTACGCGGCCCTCGCGCGCGCGAAGGCCGCCGAGGCGGAGGACGCGGGGCGGCGGGGCGAGCTTCTCGAGATCGCCGAGACGTGCTCGTGGGTTCCTGCCCACGCGCCGAGGACGTTCCGCGAGGCGCTCCAGATGTACTGGTTCATCCACTTGGGCGTGGTGACCGAGCTGAACGAATGGGACTCCTACAGCCCGGGGCGGTTGGACGTGAACCTGTACCCGTTCTACGAGCGCGACCTCGCCGAGGGGCGCCTCACGCGCGAGGGGGCGAAGGAGCTGCTCGAGTGCTTCTGGATCAAGTTCTCCAACCAGCCAGCTCCTCCGAAGGTCGGCGTGACCGTGGAGCAGAGCGCGACCTACAACGACTTCACCCTGATCAACGTCGGTGGCGTCACGCCCGAGGGCGACGACGCGGTGAACGATCTCTCCTACCTCGTCCTCGAGGTGATCGAAGAGATGCGCTTGCCCTACACGGGTTCGTGCGTGCAGCTGTCGAAGAAGACCCCCGATCGGTTCCTGCTCCGGACCCTTGAAGTCGTTCGCAAAGGATTTGGGCAGCCGTCGATCTTCAACACGGACGCGATCCTGCAGGAGTTCCTGAGGGCCGGGAAGAGCCTGGCGGACGCGCGGGGCGGAGGAGCCAGTGGCTGTGTCGAGATCAGTGCCTTTGGCAAGGAGAGCTGCATCCTCACCGGGTACATGAACTGGCCGAAGATCCTCGAGATCGCGCTGCACGACGGCGTCGACCCGGCATCGGGACGGCGCATCGGGCCTTGCACCGGCGATCCACGAGCGTTCGAGACGTTCGATCAGGTCCTCGCGGCGTTCGAGGCCCAGCTCCGGCACTTCGTCGACGTCAAGATCGAGGGCAATCACCGGATCGAGCGGATCTTCGCGGACGAGATGCCGGTGCCGTTCCTGTCGGTGCTCGTCGATGACTGCGTCGAGAAGGGCCAGGACTACAACGGCCAGGGCCCCCGCTACCGATCGACGTACATCCAGGGGGTCGGGCTGGGAACGGTGACGGACTCGCTGTCGGCGATTCGCGAGCACGTGTTCTCTCGCCAGTCGGTGCCGATGGACCGGCTCCTGCGCGTGCTCGCGGCGGACTTCGTCGGCTACGAGGGTGAGCGCGATCTGCTCGTGAACGAGACGCCGTTCTTCGGCAATGATGACGACCGCGCCGACGACATCGCGCGGCGGATCTTCGACGCCTACTTCCACGCCATCGACGGGCGTCCGAACACGAAGGGCGGAACGTACCGCGTGAACCTCTTGCCGACCACGGTGCACGTCTTCTTTGGCGAGAAGGTGGGCGCGACGCCCAACGGCCGCCGCGCCGGGGTTCCCTTGTCCGACGGGATCTCGCCCACCCAGGGTGCTGACACGCGCGGCCCGACGGCCGTGATCCGCTCGGTGGGCAAGATCGATCACATTCGCACGGGAGGAACGCTCCTCAACCAGCGCTTCTTGCCCGACGTCCTCAAGGACGAGCAAGGCCTGCGCAAGGTGGCGGCTCTCGTGCGGACGTACTTCCGCTACGACGGACATCACATCCAGTTCAACGTCGTGGACTCCGCGACCCTGCGCCACGCGCAGGCGTGCCCAGAGGAGCACCGAGACCTGATTGTGCGTGTGGCCGGGTACAGCGACTACTTTCACGCGCTCGATCGAGCCCTACAGGAAGAAGTCATCGCCCGCACGGCGCACACGGAGCTATGAGTCTCCGGCGCCCGGCGGGGGTGTTGCGGTGACCCCTTCGCGAATCTTGAGATCCTGAACGGTCTGTACCCACAGGATGCGAGCGGACGTCTCTCCTAGGGCCTGATACCCGTGGGGAGCCGTGGAGACGACGTGGTAGCTGTCGCCCGGTTCCAGGTCGTACTCGCTGCCCTCGATCGAGAGACGCAGCCTCCCGTCGAGGATGTAGCCGAACTCCTCGCCCCCGTGTGCAGACGGCGGGTAGACGTACCCGGCGGGGATCTCGCCGATGACGATGTCGAATCCACGCTCCGGCAGGTCGCGCGTCAGAAACCGGTACTTGATGGCGGCCTTCGACGGGTTGATGGCCACCTGTTCCTGCACGCGGATGACCGACGACAGAGGATCGCTGAGACGAGGAGGCCGATCCTGAGGCTCGATGGCGGCGAAGAACTCGCTGAGCGAGACGCCCAGGGCTCGGCAGATCGTCTCGAGGACCGGGATCGAGACGGAGGTGAGATCCCGCTCGAGCTGGGACAAGAAGCTCTGCGAGCACCCGCACTGAGCGGCGAGACGCGCCAGACTGAGACCTTGCTCCGCGCGCAGCGCCTTCAGCGTCTTCCCCAGCGACTTCATGGCGAGCCAGTATAGGAACGGCGCCAGGAGGCCGCAATGCGCCGGGTCCGGCTAACGTGATGTCGCGCGGGCGCCGGCGGCGAACGCAGCGGCGAGGATGGCCTCGTCGTCGCGAACCGCGCCGACGGCGCAGGCGTCGTGTGCGTAGAGCACCTCGTCGACGAGGTCGGCGCCGATCCAGGCGAGGAACCCCTTCACGGTCACGCGGAGGGTGCGGAACTGCTGCCCAGCGCCCGCTACGGCGACGAGGATGGCCCGCTTGCGTGGGCCGTTCGGCGCGAGGAAGGCCGGGGGACCTTCGGGCTGTGACAAGAGCGGGGTGATGCAGTTCGAGCGGTCGATGACAACCTTCATCTGCGCGCTCACGGTGTCGAAGTAGACGGGCGTTCCGAGGACGAGAAGGTCGCTGTCGCGCAGGAGGCGTTCGACGATGCGCATGTCGTCCTCCATGCGGCAAGCGCGCGATCGGTTGTCGATGCCGCAGCTCTGGCAGGGACGGATCACGAGGTCGTTCAGGTAGAGGGTCTCGGTCACGGCGCCGCAGCTCGCTGCCCCGGCCAGGACGCGCCCGACGAGGAGATCCACGCTGCCTCCGCGAACCGGACTGCCGACCAAGCCGACGGCCTTCATGCGTACCTCCTGTTCCGGAGTCTACCCCGTGTCTGTGGATCGTGTCCGGTCCGACGGGTACCCTCGTCGGCTGAGCCTATGGTCAACGCGAAGCTTCCTTCCGCCGAGCGCACGCTCGATCCGGCGCATGCGCGCCGATTCCTGCTCGCCCACCAGCGGCTCCTGCCGCCGCGATCTGCCGCGGGCGACGCGGGGGTGCGCGAGGCGCTCGCGCACCTCGGCTGCTTGCAGTACGACCCGATCGACATCGTCGGGCGGAATCCCGATCTTGTGTTGCAGTCGCGGATCTCCGGCTACCGGCCTGACCTGCTTGATCGGCTGATGCACGTCGAGCACGAGGCGCTCGTGGTCTGGGACAAGATGGCGGCCATCGTCCTACGTGAGGACTGGCCGTCGTTCGCCCGCCATCGGGCCCAGATGGTCAGGCAGCACGGCGGCGCAGAGCGGCCGGAGATAGCGATCGCCCCGTACGTTCTGGACGAGATCCGAAAGCGCGGTCCGCTCTCGTCGCGCGACATCGAGCACGACGCGTCGGTCGACTGGTGGTGGGGTCGCAAGAAACGCCTCGTCGGCGCGTCGCTCGAGGTGCTGTCGGCGATGGGCGTGGTCCTGACGCACCACCGCGTGCGCAGCGAGCGGTACTTCGATCTGGCGGAGCGGATCCTCCCGCCGGAGATCCTCGACGCGCCCGATCCGCACCCTCGCGACGAGGACTACGAGGACTGGCACGTCGCGCGGCGCGTCGGCAGCCTCGGTCTTGCGCCGGCCACGGGCGCCCCCGAGTACTGGTGGGGCATCATGGGCGTCAAGGGCACGGCGGCCCGCGCGCAGGTCCTTGCGCGGCTGGCTGAACGCGGGGATGTGATCCCGGTGTCCGTGGGCGGCGTCGCGAAGCGTCTGTTCTTCCTTCGAGCGATCGACGCTCCGACGCTCGAAGCCGCGGGCGGACTGCCCGATCGCGTCGCCAGCGGCTCGCTGACGCAAGCAGCTTTCGTCGCGCCGCTTGACAACCTCATCTGGGATCGCGAGCTGTTGCGGCAGGTGTTCGATTTCGACTACTGCTGGGAGATCTACAAGCCCAAGGAGAAGCGCGTCTACGGGTACTACGTGTTGCCGGTCCTCTACGGCGACCGATTCGTCGCGCGCGTCGAGCCGGTGTTCGACAAGAAGGCGAGGGTGCTGCGCATCGAGGGCTGGTGGTGGGAGCCCGGTTTTCGGCCGGACGCAGCGGCAAAGGACGCGCTGGCCACCTGCACGGCCGAGTTCGCGCGCTACCTCGGCGCCGAGCGGGTTGAACTGGGAGAGCGACCGGCGGCGATCCGCGGTCTGCGAGCGGCCCTGGGGCTCGGCCGGCGGCCGAAGGCCGCCCGTCGGGACTAGCGAGAGCGGAGCCGCGCGGCGCGCTTGGCGATCCGCCGGCGCAGCGCGTCAAACGTCGGCGGCGGTCCGAACCGCACGGCCTTCCCATCGATGAACAACGCGTCGGCCATGCCCCACTCCTCGAACGCCGCGCGATCCGACGTGTCGATGGCCGTGAACTCGACGCCTTCGCCGCAGGCCGCCGCTGCGCGGTGGGCGCGCTCGCATGCGATGTTCTGCGCCGGGCACCAGCCGTTCACGAACGAGACGACCGAGACCTTCCCCGGAACACCAGACGGCGTCTTCCGCGGCTTCACCCAGCGCGGTGCTTCGGCCTCCGGCGCGAACGGCTTCCAGAGGAGATGGCGCATGCCGTCCCGATCCGCGACGCGGAAGCCGTGCTTGCGGAACCACGAGGCCTTCATCCAGAACGGCAGAGCAAGCCCCCACGCTGCGATGCCCTTGGCTCCGAGAGCGCGAGCGTCGTCCTCTGCTGCGGCGAGAAGGGCCTTCCCCATTCCGCGCTTGCGGAAGTCACCGCGGCCTTGCTTGTAGCCGTGGACCCAGATGCAGAGGATGAAGTAGTGGTCACGGCCGGACGCGAACGACTCCTCGATGGGCAGGTACTGGATCATGCCGCCCACGGTTCCGGCGTCGTCGAGGGCCAGCTTGACGCGCAGGCCGCGCGATCTCATCGCGTGAAACCACGCGCGCTTGCGCGGACCCGCCTCCTTCATCTCTTCCGACCAGTCTTCCAGGCACACGCAGTAGAGGGGCACGAGCTCCTCGGTCAGGTCCACGATCCTCATCGTCCTCCTCCGGCGACGACCTTCCCGACGCTTGGTTTTGAGAACCCAACGTAGGCCTCCGAACGCCGTAGGGCAAGTCGACGTTGACGGCCAGCGCCGGGCGCCGTAGGCTGGGCCACTATGCACAAGACGTTGCGCAGAGCGGCGTGGATGGCTGCGGCCCTGGGGATCGTCCTCGCGGGCGCTTCGATCGGCGGGATGCCGACGGAGCCGGATCTGACGGGACGTTGGGCAATCCTCCAGGTGACCTCGCAGATCGGGGCAATCCCACTCGTCGGGGAGAGGGTGCGATCGACGTCAAGCAGGGCTCTGCTTGACGTCACGCACGCGGGCCACGAGGTCGTTGCGGTGGAGTCGGCCTGTTCAACAACGATCGACAACGGCACGTCGCTTGTCCGGACGGTGATTCCAGAAGCGTTCCTCGCATCGATGCCGGTCGGAAGCTGGACGGCGACGCTCGAACCCTCGGCGACGGGCATCCTGTTTGAGCGGCCGTGGCGAACGACCGTGAACGGCGTCGTCCTCGACGACCCGGAGAACGACCCGCTGCCGACGGATGCATCGGACCCGCGCGTGTTCGATCAGGACGGGGATGGGAACCCCGGACTCACGGTGCGGGTCAGCGTGGCCGGGCTCTTCCAGGGCGAGGTGTACGTCGTTCAGCGCGACCGGTCGCGCCTGTCCGGAGCGGTCGTCTCCGCCGATCGCGTCGAGGGACTCGTCGAGTGGACAAGCGAGCAATCGGTGCTCGGAGCAAGCAACAGCTTCTTCCTCGGCGGCGCCGCGTCGCGTCCGGACCCGGTCGCCGAACACAGCTACTTCGTCGCCCGCCGCGTGGCGGACAACTTCACGTGCCTCGACGTTGCTGCCGCGGGCGACGCTCTGTTTGAGCCCTGATCACGGTTCGCTGCGACCTTCCCGGGGCGGGAGCGGCCGGTCCTTCCAGGTGCCGCGTCCGAGGAGGCGCCAGGCCACCGAGCGCACGGCGATGGCGAACGTGAGCAGGACAGTGAGCGGCGCGTAGAGCACGTGGTCCAGGCGTACGCGGAAGCGGGCGTCGCTCGTGAGCCAGAGGAGGAGGGTCGTCGCGGTGGCGGCACCGGCGTACGCGGCCGCTGGGTCAGGCACGCGGCCTGGCGCGCAGGCCCACATGGCGAGCAGGATGGGCGGCTGCCACGTCACCCAGAGCAGCCACATCCAGACGAACGCGAACCCCAAGAGGTTGTAGCGGAACCGCGCGAACAGGTTCTTCGAGAACCCGCGCGCTGCGTCGCGGAACGACGAGTACATGCGCGTCGTGACGCGGCCGGTGCCGTCGAGGAGCGTCCAGCCCAGGCGGGCCTTCGCGACGGCGCGGACCAGGTCGCAGTCGTCGAGCACCGACCCCTTGACGCGCGCGAACCCGCCGACCGCGTCGTACGCGGAGCGACGGAAGAGCATGTACTGACCCACCGCCGTCGTGAGCGCGGGGTGGCCGATGCGGCGGAACAGCGCGATGGGGTAGAAGGTCTGCTGGCTCCAGGCGAGCATCGGGACGATGAGGCGCTCGCCCCACGAGCCCAGCGACTGTTCGGGGAGAACGCTGAGGAAGCCCAGCCGGTCGCGTTCGAGGACGGAGACTGCGGCGCTCAGGGCTTCCGCATGATGGCGTGTGTCGGCGTCGGTGAACAGCAGGACGTCCCCCGAAGCGGCCGACGCGAGCTGGTGACACGCCCAGTTCTTGCCGAGCCAACCCGGAGGGAGCGGCGCGCCGCGCAGGACGCGCAGGCACGGCGCCGCGAGGCCGGCCAGTATCGTCGCGGTGCCGTCGTCGGAGTTGTCGTCAAGGACCAGGACCTCAAACTCCGGGTAGTCCTGGGAGAGAAGCGAAGCGACGCAGGCCCCGATGTTCTTCTCCTCGTTCCGCGCGGGCACGAGGATGGACGCGCGCGGAAGGGTCGGCGTGATCCGCGCCCGCCGGAGGCGACGAAAGCCCCACAGGTTCGAGAGCGAGATGACGAGCAGGGCGGCGAGGAAGACGGCGACGCTCGCCTCGTGACCGACGAGCGTCATCGGTGCTCCCTGGCCCACGGCGCGCGGAACACGGGCGGCGTCTTGAGCTCACGGCGGTGAGTCCAGGCGAGGAGCAGCGCGTTCGCGGCGAATGCCGTGAGAAGCGGCGGTTCGGGCCGTAGAGCGGCGAGGGTGCCGCCGGCGACGAGACAGCCGAGGACCACCGTCCACGCACGTGTCGTTTGGACCTGCATGCACAGCACGAGAGCGAGTCCGAGCGAGGTGGGAACAAGCCAATAGGTCAACACCGCCCACACGCCGAAGGTGGACGCGATGCCCTTGCCGCCGCGGAAGCGGAGCCACGGGGAGAAGACGTGGCCGAGCACGGGAGCGAGTGCTGCGGGCACGAGGGCCCAGCCGCTCAAGCCGAGGACGAAGAGGCCGACCGCGGGCCCCGCAGCGGCCTTGGCCACGTCCAGCAAGAGAACGGAGATCCCGAGGCGCCACCCGCCGAGCGTCCAAGCGTTTGCCGCGCCGGGGTTCCCGTCGCCAACCGCCCGCACGTCGCGGCGCCGGGACCACCGCGTGAGCCAGACGGCGAACGGCAGCGAGCCGAGGACGAAGCCGAGGGCAGCGCAAAGGATGGCCGTCAGCACGGTGCCCTCACGATCGTGCTCCCCCCGTCGCCATGGGGACAGGCTAGGGGAAACCCGGCGTGCGATCAAGGCCGCGGGATGCGCGGGGGCGGCAGGCGGGTGACAATGCCCGACCGCAACGAGCAGAAGGAGGAGCGATCCGTGGGTCAGTGGGGTGAGGCACTCGGGCGCGAGGTGGTGCCGGCACTCGGATGCACGGAGCCCGGCGCGGTCGCGCTGGCCGTGGCGCGCGCGCGGGACGCGCTTGGCCGCGGCGTGAGCGTCGAGTCGGTGGACGTGCGCGTGAGCGACTCCGTCTTCAAGAACGGCCGCGACGTCGGCGTGCCAGGAATCCGCCGGGCTCGCGGTTCGTTGGCGGCCGCGGCGCTCGGCGCGCGATGCGGCGACGCGAACGCGGGCCTTGAGGCGCTGCGAGCCTGTGGCGCAGACGCCTGCCGGGACGCCGAGCGCTGGATCGCAGAGGGACGGGTGACGGTCCGCCGTGCGTCCGAGGAGTCCGGCGTGTTTGTCGAGGCTCGCGTGGCCGGCGGCGGGCACGAGGCGGTGGCGACCATCCGCGGGACGCACGGGATCGTGACGGCCGTCCATCGAGATGGTGTCTGCCTGCATGAACTGCCAAGCGCGCCCCCCGATCGCGACGCCACGGCGGCGGCGTTTCCGGGGAGCTTTGCCGAGGCGTACGCCGTGGGTGATCTCGGTCCCGAGGATGTCGCGCATCTGCTCTCCGGCGTGGGCATGAACCTCGCTGCGGCGGAGGCCGGGCGTGCCGGGGGGCAGATTCTCGCCGCGAGCCTCGATGCGCTCGTTCGGCAGGGGACGATGGCGACGGACCTCGGGACCCAGATACGCGTCGCATGTGTCGCGGCGGCCGAGCATCGCATGAACGGCGGGATGGCCCCCGTGATGTCGAGCGGAGGGAGTGGCAACGCAGGGATTGTGGCGATCGTGCCGGTTGCCCTGGTCGGCTTCGCGCTCGCGTGCCCGGACTCAATCCTGGCGGCCGCCCTGGCGGCGAGCCATCTCACGACCGCGTACATCAAGGCGCGCATCGGCAAGCTGGCGCCGGTGTGCGGGTGCGTCGTGGCCGCAGGATCCGGGGCGGCGGCCGGCATCTGTCGACTGCGCGGTGCGTCCGTCGACGTGGCGGCGGAGGCGATCCGCATGCTCTTGTCCAACTCCGCCGGACTCTTCTGCGATGGCGCGAAACAGAGCTGCGCGCTCAAGGTGGGGACCGCCGCGCACGAGGCGTTCCTGGCGGCCGAGCTTGCCCTGGCGGGGGCGCGGATCGAGGGCGCCCAGGGACTGGCGGATGCGTGCGTCGAACAGACGATCGACAACGTGGCGCGGATCAACCGGGAAGGCCTGGCCGAGGTCGATCGCGTGATGGTGGCGATCCTCGAGGAACGCGCCGAGGCTGTGGGGCCGTGACCGCGGGTTCTCTTGCGGAGATGATGCGGACACGCTGGGGAACGATCGTGAGGGGCGGGTGAAGCCCGCGGAGGCGGCGCGCGATGGCGGACCAACGGGTCGAGGTGGGGAGCGTCAGGTTGGCGGTTCGGGAGAGCGGACGCGGCCAGGCGCGGGTGTTTCTTCACTACGGTGGCGGGAACCTTGCGATGTGGGAGGCCGTGATGCCCGCGTTCGAGCGCGATGCGCGCTGCATACGGCTCGACCTGCGCGGCCACGGGCGCTCTGATGCCCCGGCGTCGGGGTATCGCCTCGAGGACATGGCGGGGGACGTCGTCGGTCTTCTCGACCGACTCGACGTCGGCGCGGCGCATCTCGTCGGCAGCTCGCTCGGCGCCGAGGTGGCGCTGGCCATGGCGTCGCGCCATCCGGATCGCGTCCTGTCCCTCGTCCTCGACGGCGCGTTCGCTAGCGAGTACGGTCCCTACGGGCTCCACGCGGCCGCGGATCTGGCGCAGGACCCCGAGACGCAGCGAGAGCTGGACGAGCAGCAGGCCAGGCCGGACGCGACGTACCCTTCTGCCGAAGCGTATCTCGCCAAGAAGCGTGAGGTGTTGGAGCAGGCCGGCTTGTGGAACGATGCCGTCGAGGCCGTGGCAAGGTACGGCATCGCCCAGCTCCCTGACGGGACGTTCGCGAACGCGTGGCGGAAGTGGGCGCGCGACGAGTACATGCGCCACTACTATGCGGCGCGGTTCGAGACCTATTACGCGGCAGTCCGGTGCCCGGTGCTCCTGCTGCCCGGCTCGCGCGAGATGGAGGATGCCCTCGTTGCGAAGGCTGTCTCGGCATTTCGCGAACTCGCCGGACACTGCGAGGTCGTTCAGGTAGCGGGGGCCGAGCATCCCTTCGGCTGGCTCATGATCCCCGCGGCGATGGCCGACGCCGTCCTCGCGTTCTACGCGCGCATCCGAGACGGCTAGCGATGAAACTCGTCGGGCGGTGCGATTCCGCGCGGCGGAGAGCCGGCGGAGCGCGAGGCGATCTCGGCGGCGAATGAAGGAGCTGGCTCCGAGAAGCGTCGCCGCAGGGACATCCTCGCCCAATCGTACGGTGGGATCATAATGTGCCACCAGACGAGGAGGTCCCACTCCGGGCTCTGGAACACGTAGAACGAGACGACGAGGATGTGCGGGCGGAATGGGATCGCCGTCCACGTCGTGTCGGCCGTGATGCCCAGCTCGGGATGCTCGGCGATGAGCCACGGGAGGAACGCGTCGCGGACCTCGATGCCCGACACGAGGCGATCGTCCGGAGCCTGAACTGGCTCGGTGACGCTCGCCTCGGCAACGGCGACGTCGACCTCACCGTCGCGGCGCGCCGTGACCGTGATCTGGAGGACGGTCCCGACGGGTACGCCGGCGGGCGTGATCGAGAGCTCGACCACTTCGCCGACCCGGACCTCGCGTGCGGAGAGCGTGGCTGCGCCGGCGGACGCCGTCGCGTCGAGACGAACGGGCTGGGCGGACGACGTCGTGGTCTCGACGACCGATACGAGGAACACGCCGACAGCGTTCTCTGCGAGATCTGCATTCGACGAGGGCGCGACGCGCAGGGCGAAAGACGGCCCGCTGGGCGCAAACGCGCAGCTGGAAAGAGTGAGCGCGGCGACGGCCACAGCCACGAGGGCGACGACGTGCGCAACAGGGCACCCTGTCCTGTCTTGCATGGGCAGTCTCCTCCAGCGATGCGCCATGCTACGGCGGCGGGACGTGTGGCACAACCTGGGGATGCTGCGAGAACGGCGGGATGAGACCGTCACAATCCGGCCACACCCCTGGCGCCCAGACGCCACACGCGGGCGAGATGCTCGTGACACGAGTCTGGGATGAGGAGGAACAACCCATGAACCAGAAGACGAAGAAGCTCGGGATCGTCGGCGTGGTTGCGGTGGCGCTGGCACTCGTCGTGACGGGCGTCTTGACCTCCGCGGAGTCCGGTGATGCGGCGGCCGCGGCCGGCAGCGCGTCGGACACGACGTCGTTCCTGGCGAAGGTGGCCAAGTACCTCGGGATCGAGGAGACCAAGCTCGAATCGGCGATCGAGGCCGCACGCGAGCAGGAGATCGACGAGGCGGTGGCCGCCGGCCGCATCACGGAGGAACAGGCGACGGCGATGCGCGAGCACATGGCCGCCGAGCGCGCGATGGAGCAACTGATGGTCGACGGTGTAGCGAGCGGGAAGATCACGCAGGCCCAGGCGGACCTGTTAGGCGCCGGTGGACGCGGGCCGCGCGGCGGCGCGATGGGCGGACAGGGCCTCCTCGGTGCCGGGCGCGGCCTTGCGCCGCGCGGGTGCGAGGACGCTGGACGGATGATGCGACCGGGACGCTAGCAGGGTGGCAGCACCCTTTAGATACCCTCCCAACGTCGGGGAGCCGCCCGAGGCGGCTCCCCTTATCTTGTTGCGCGGCGTTGATCGGCGTCGGGCCAGCGGGTAGCCTGGTCAGAACGCCTGGAGAGAGGGAGAGACGATGACCGTTGGACAGCTCTATGTTCTTGGCGCGGGGTTGACGTTCCTCGCCGTCTTCATCACAGGGCGCAAACTGACCCGCCTCGCGCAGGCGCGGGGCACGATCGTCTTGACGGCGCACAAGATCCTCGGGCTCTGTGCCGCCGTGCTGCTGATCGTGGTGTCGGTCCGCGTTCACGAGGTCGCTGGGCTCAAGACCCTGGACTGGATGGCAGTCGCGGTGGCGGCGGCCCTGTTCGCGTGGACGATCGGAACCGGCGGGTGGGTCGCACGGGCGGCGACGCGCCGGACGCGGCTCTACCACCGCGCGGGATCCGTTCTCACGGCGCTGGCAACGGTGCTGGCCCTCTACATGTTGCTCGTTCGCATCTAGTGCTCCGCCTGCTGCAGACGCGCCGCCGAGTGTCATGCTGCCTGTGGTGACACGAGATGTCATCTAGGGCGCCTAGGCTATCGCTCCTGGCTGTCCGCGCGTGAGGCCTGACGTCGTCGGATCACGGTGCGCGTGGCGGAGATCCAGAGAAAGGAGACGGCGATGCCGAGACACGACGAGACGCGCCCCGTGCGGCTGGAGCGCGCGAGGCCCGAAGACGCCGGACGACTGGCGATCATCCAGGGGCGGGCGTTCCTGACGGAGCTTGACTATGCGTCGCCCGAGGACCAGCAGAGGCTGCGCGGGCTTTCGGACCCGCCTCTCGGGCCGCCCGACATCATGGACGTGACACAGACGCGCGAGTGGATTCAGTCATCAGAGTGCATCTACTACAAAGTACTCCTTGGGGACCACATCGTGGGTGGCGTGATCGTTGCCGCGGACGCGGAGAAGTACCACATGGAGAACTTCTGGAGGATCTTCGTTGAGCCCGTGTACCAGGACCGCGGGATCGGTCAAGAGGCGATGCGCCAGATCTACCGGCTGCACCCCAACGTGAAGCGCTGGCGCCTGGGAACGCCGGAGTTCCACACGAAGAACCGCCACTTCTATGAACGCATGGGGTTCACGGTCCTCGAGACGTGGCAGCCCGAGCACACGTGGTTCCGCGCGGTGGAGTACGAGAACGCTCTGCCGCAGGAGGAACGGCTGAGGCTGTAGGACTGGCGGCGGGCCGCGCCGCCTCGCTGGCGTTACGCGAGCGCAGGCGGGACGGCGGGTCCGGACGGGATGATGACAGGAACAACGAGCACGGGGCATGGGGCCGCGCGGAGGACGGTCTCCGTGGGGGAGGCGAGGAACAGGCGCCGCAGCAGGGACCTGTGTCGCGTGCCCATCACGAGCAGCCCGACACGCTCGGTGCGCGCCGCCTTGAGGATTGTGTCGCCCGGCGACCCGAGCAGGACGAGAGGTTCGGTGAGGACGCCGAGCGCACGGGCGTCGGCGGCGAGTTTGTGCAGCGTCCCTCGCGCGCTGGCCATGGCGGCATCGATGGCACGAGCGGAGACGGCCATGCTCTCGCCAAACGCTTCGTGTGTGGCCAGGGCGAACGCCATGGGGTTGACCACGTGCAGGAGGATGAGGTCCGCGCCCAGGGATCTCGCGAGCTCCGCGGCTGCGCGAACCTGGTTGTGGGAACCCGCGCTGAGATCTGTCGGACAGAGGACTCTGTTCACGGGAAGCATCGCGCGCCTCCTCCCCCGCTTGCCCGGCGGCGGCTTGTCTCGGCCGAGAGGCGGGGGCCGCCGCGGCCCCGCGCCTCCCGGATGGCTCGTTCGACCGACGGGATCCTCAGCCGCCGTGGAGCAAGCCTCGCTCTGTGAGGAACTGGCGGGCCACGGCCTCTGGCTCAAGGCCTGAGTTGTCCACCAGCCCGTTCAGTTCAGTCATCAGGGTCTGGGCATCCTCGGGAAAGGCCGCGACAAGCTCCCCGAGAATCGTGGCCAGGTCAGGCATCCGTTCCAGCGTTGACGTCAGCAGGACGGGCGCCAAGTCGTAGGGCGGCCAGAAGTGCTGGTCGTCCACGAGGATGACCCAGCCGTACTTGGCGATCACGGCGTCGGTCCCGAAGACCACGGTGGCATCCACGTCGCCCTGCGCCAGGTACTGGGCCGTCAGGCCAGGCATCACGGGCACGACATACGAGGGCAGGAAGGCAAAGCCGTAGTGCATCTGCATCCCGATGAGCCCGTCGGGCCGCGCGTAGAACTCGAAGGTTGTCGCGATGCGGACCTTCCCCGCTTGAGCCTGGACGTACGCGGCGAAGTCGCTGAGGGTTGCGAGGTTGTTTGTCTCGGCGAAGGGACGCGTGACGGCGATCGAGTAGTTGTTGTTGCACCAGATCGGCTCAAGCCACGTGATGCCCCGTTCGGCGTCGAAGGCCTTGACCTTGTCGAACAGCTCGCGTTGGCTCTCGCCTTCGAAGAGGTGCTGCGTGTAGCTCAACCACATGGTCCCGGTGTAGTCCATGCACAGGTCCATGTCGCCGTTCTCAACGGCTTCCCGAAGCACCATGCTCGACATGCCTGTTCGCAGGTCGACGTTGTACCCGCGATCCTCGAGGATGAGTTTCATCAAGTATCCGCCGATGAACTGCTCGGTGAAGTTCTTCGTGCCGATGCGCACGACGTTCCTCTCGGCCGCGGGCAGCGCGCCCAGCGAGACGGCGAGGACGAGGCAGATGGACAAGAACCCTCGGATCCACGATCGGGTCATCTCGGTCTCCTTTCGAGCCGCTTGTGATCCACGGGGCCGCAGAGCGCGGCCCCTCCGCTCTCTCATCTCTCGGCCAGTTCCCGTCGCAGGGCGAGCCGCAGGCCGCGCGGCGTTGCGCGCGTGCCGATCGTCTCCAACAGGCGATCGAGGAGAATCGCCAGGGCGGCCGTGGGCGCCGCCCCCTGAAGGATCATCTCCACAAGGCGCAACGACACGCCCGTCATGATGATCTCGCCCAGTCCGCCGGCGCCGATCATGCCGGCGACTGCCGCAGACCCCACATTGAGGACTGTCGACGTTCGGATCCCCGCCATGATGAGGGGAACCGCGAGGGGAAACTCCACGCGCCACAACGTCTGCGCGGGCGACATGCCCATGCCGCGGGCGGCCTCGCGGACGCGCGCGTCGACCGATGTCAGGCCGGCGTAGGTGTTGCGGACGATGGGCAAGACTGTGTACACGGCGAGCGCGACGATGGCCGAGCGCAGGCCGAGTCCAAGCATGATCGAGAAGACGCCGACCAAGGCGAGGGTGGGAACCGTCTGGCCGACACTCGTGATCGCGGACAGGATCGGCGCGCCCCTAGAGAACGACCGGCGCGACAGCAACAGGCCCAGCGGGATGCCGACCGCGATGGCGATGGCCTCCGCGACGAGCACGATCTCCACGTGCTCCCGCAAGGCGGCGAGAAGCTTCTCCGGTGGCGCCATCATGAAGAAGCCGACGCGTCCGATGTGCGTGACCCACGCTGTCACGGACGCCAGCCCCAGCAGAAGGACGACCAGGATGAGATTGCGCCTCACGGCTGGACCTCCGAGGCGCTCGGCGGCTCGGGTGGCCGGCGGACACGCTCAAACAGCGTCTCGAAGGTCACGAGGCCGACAAGCCGTCTCTCGTCGTCGACGATCGCCAGCTGCCCGGTGGCGCTCTCTAGCATCAAGGCCAGCGCCTCGTTGAGCGGCATGCCCGGCGAGCCCAGGACGAGGTACGGGATCACTCTCGCGCCGACCAGCCCGGATCCTGTGGCGACGGTGCGCGAGATCCACCCGACGAAGGTATCCTCGTCGTCGGCAACGGGCAGGACGGTCTTCCCCAGCTTGTCCATGGCCTCGCGTGCGGCGACCAGGGTGTCGCCGATCCGGGCGCGCGCCGGACTTGCGCCCATCACATCGCGCACGGCCGTCAGCCGGAGCGATTTCAGGGTCCGATCCGTGCCGACGAACCCGCGCACGAAGTCGTCCGCCGGCTGTGACAAGAGCTGAGCGGGCGGGGCGTGCTGGACCAGTCGCCCGTCTCGCATCAACGCGACCCGATCGCCCAGTTTGATCGCCTCGTGAATGTCGTGAGTGACGAACACGACGGTCTTCCGAATCTCGTTCTGGATTCGCAGGAACTCGTCCTGAAGGCGCTCGCGGGTGATGGGGTCGATTGCCCCGAACGGTTCGTCCATCAGCAGGATCGCGGGGTCGGCGCCCAGTGCGCGCGCGACGCCCACGCGCTGGCGCTGTCCGCCCGACAACTCGGCGGGGTAGCGGCGGAGGTAGTCGTCTGCGGGCGTGAGCCCCAGGAGTTCCAGCAGGTCGTGCGCGCGGGCTCGACGGCGCGCCGCCGGCCAACCAAGAAGCCTCGGCACGATGGCAATATTCTGCGCCACCGTCATGTGAGGGAAGAGCCCGACTTCCTGGATCGCATACCCGATGCGCCGGCGGAGATCGGTGACGCGCAGCGAACGGATGTCGCGGTCTCCGACGTGAATCTCGCCGGCGGTGAGGGGCACGAGGCGGTTGATCATCTTGAGCGTCGTCGTCTTGCCGCAGCCGGAAGGCCCGAGGAGAACGCAGAACTCGCCCTGGTGGATCTGGAGCGAGACGTTGTCCACCGCGCGCGCTCCGCCGGGGAAGACCTTCGTGACACTCCGCAGCTCGATCATCTTCGGGCCTCCTTGCGAATGCCGCGCGGTGTCGCCAGGCGTTCGAGCGCACCGAGGGCGAGGTCTAGCCCGACGGCGAGAAGGGAGACGCACAGCGCGCCGGCGAGCACAAGGTCGGCACGCGTGTTCGCGATCCCGCGGAAGATCAGCTGCCCAAGTCCTCCCGCCCCAATGTACGCGCCGATGGCCGCGATGCCGACGTTCATCACCATCGCCTGCCGCAGGCCGGCCATGACGGCGGGCACGGCCAGAGGGACCCGAACCCTCCACAGGAGCTGTGCCTCCGACATGCCCATCCCTCGACCGGCCTCGAGGGTTGCCGGATCCGTGCTTCGCAGGGCCGTAGTCGTGTTGCGCAGGATGGGCAGCAATCCGTAGAGCGTGAGCGCGATGACCACGGGCACAAGCCCGATCGAGACCAGGCCCAGCGCGTCGAGGATCGCCATCAGGATGCCGTAGAGGGCGAGCGACGGGATCGTGAGCAGAATGCCGGCCGTGTACAGGACGAGCTCGGCGAGCGCCTCCCGGCCCCGTTTGGCGATGAAGATCCCGAGAGCCAGCCCGAGGACGACGGCGAGCCCGTTCGCCAGGAACACAATGCGAAGGTGCTCGACGACCAGTTGGCCGACGTACGCCCAGTTCTCGCCAAGATAGCGCCAGGTTGTCGAGATCATCGGTAAGTACTAACGCGAAAGACGGAGAATGTCAACCTGGCAATAAAGCTTCTCTATGTACAGGTCCGTGCAAAGGCGAGGGGTGGCGCTCCGTGATTGCGGTACCCAAGATACGGTCGTGACTGGTTGTAGTCGGCGAGCCAGAGGACGAATTCCTCTTGCCAGCGACCGAACGGCGCGGTCAGCCAGTCCGCTCGGCGGGGGGCGACGAACTCGATCTGGAAGTCGCGCCAGAACCTCTCGAGGAGCCCATTCTCGCGTGCAGCCATTGCGTGCGCGGCGCGATGGTCGACGCCGGCGGCCTCGAGCGCGGCCTCGAAGGGGTGGCGGGCGGAGCCCCAGAACAGGGGTACGTCGGGGGTCACGATCGACTCGAGGCGCTGCCGCAGCGCGCGGTAGCCCGGCGCCATGTCCTGGGCGAACAGCGCGACGGCATCGGCCGTATCGCGCGTCGGACAGAGGGAAGCGAACGCGAGGCCGCCGAACGCGTCGACGGCGAAGTGCACGTACACGCGCGCGGCGCGCGTCGCGCTGCGGACATCTTGGAGGACGAGCTCGCCCGGCCGCGAGGTCTCGCGGTCCCGCTCGCGAAACGCGGGGTTCCAGGAGTCTATCCAGGCGAGCTGTTCGGCGCTTGCCGCGGCTGGGCCGCGCTCCGCCATCTCCTCGGCGTCGAGCCAGCGATCCCTCGCCGTTCCGAGTTTGTGACGCGTCAGTAGCTTCTGCGCGGTGGGCGCGCTGAGCAGGGTTCCCGAGGCCCGGAGGTGGTTCGTCAGACGCACGCAGCCCCACGATGGGTGCGCCCGAGACAGCGCGACCAGCTTGTCCTCGGTGGCCTTCGGGGTGGTCAGCGGATGGCTGCGCGCGCGGGGCGAACGGTTTCGAAGGCCGGCAACGCCCTCGGCCTCAAAGCGGCGTCGATACTGATAGTAGGCGCTGCGCGGGATCCCTGCCTGGCGGCAGGCTTCCGAAACGTTTCCCAAGCGGTCGCCTAGATCAAGAATGGCCTTGCGGTCCTGCGCTTGATGATCGCTGTCTTCGTTCACGTCCGAAGCCCCCCCTCTCGAACCGATCTGGGCCTCTCTGCCATTCTCCTGCTGCCGACGCCGCGCGTCAACGGCGCGGCGCCCACGCCAATCGTTTCCGGCCCCGCCGTTGCCTCCCGACGACGCCGGGATCACGCCCGTCTACGCTGACCCGCAGGGCGTCGGACCGTCCGGCGCCGAGAGAACGGCCCCGCGGCGGCAAGCTGCGGCTTGGCGAAGAACTCCGGCCCCTTGTAGATGACGTGCTTCGTCCGGGTCAGCGTCGCCGTGACGGCCGCGAGCCCGGGTTCTCGTACAAGACGACCTCCTCTTCGGCATCGGGGGTGTCTCCATCGGCGTTGGCGAGCGCGATGCCCTGTTCCCTGTCTTTGCCGACATCCTCGAGCAGAAAGCCGTGGCCGCTCCACTGCGGGGCGTCGATCATGTGGCGGACTGAGCGCGTGAGATCGCGGGGATCGCCCGGCGCGGGGTCGAGCCAGACGAGGCCTGTCTCGGCTCCGGTCCCGGCGTGGGTGTGGCCGCCGGTGATGGCTTCGAGACGGCTGTCGCCGTCGAGGTTGTGGGTCTGGACGTAGGGGAGTGGCCGGCACCCACCGTGCAGGACACTCGTCGCCCGTCGTCCCAGCCCGCGTCGGGACGTCCGGCGAGGCGGCCCACAAGACGCGAAGGTCGGGAAAGCCCTCGTCGTAGCTCGCGAAGCTTGAGAAGCCTCGCGCAACGACGATGTCCATCGCCCGATCGCCGTCCAGGTCTGCGAAGACGGTGCGCTCCGGGTTCGCACCCGCCGCGGCCGTGCGGAGGAGGGGGGCCTAGGCATCGAAGAGAGGCCAGGCGCGGCGGGCGTCGCCGCTCCCGGGGTGCAGGGCGATTACCAGGCGCTGATTGGACGCGCAGTCGGCGACGAAGTCGGTCCAAGCGTGTCCGTACGGGTCGCCGGGCGAGAGCGCGTTCGCGCCGCGGTACCGCGGGTCGATCTCGTGCTAGTCCCAGGCGCGGCGACAACGGTCGAAGCGAGAAGGAATAGAGATGGGAACAAGATGGAGGCTGCGGCGCATCGGGCTCCCTTCGTGGGCGGTGCGCCGTGTGGCAGCCGTCGCCCGATCCTATGCCAGCGCCCGCGTGACGGCGAGGAGCGAGGCGAGAGGCGTCACGAGGCCGCGCAGTCTGACGCGTCGTCGAGCAGCAGGCGATCATCGGCCATGTCCCGGCGCGAGAAGTAGGCGACGAGCTGGGCCACAGTTGCCGTGACCTTGGCTTCTCCCGCCAGTTCGTCCAGGATCTCGCCGCGGTGCATCATGACGAGGCGATTGCCCACTTCGATCGCTTGGGCCATGTTGTGCGTCACCATGAGGGTCGTGAGCTGCATCTCGTCCACGAAGCTGCACGTCAGGCGAAGGATCAGGGCGGCGTTGCGCGGGTCCAGCGCTGCGGTGTGCTCGTCCAGCAAGAGCACCTCGGGTCGAGCCAGCGTGGCCATCAGCACGGCGAGGGCCTGGCGCTCGCCGCCCGACAGCAATCCAACCCGGCAGTTGAGACGCTGCTCGAGGCCGATCCCTAGGGCCGCCACGCGGTCCGCCAGATCCCGGCGGATCGCCCGGGAGAGCGCGTGACGGAGCGTTCGGCGGCCCCTCAACCGCGCAAACGCTAGGTTCTCGGCGACAGACATCGACGGCGCAGTGCCAGCGAGCGGGTTCTGGACGATCCAACTCACGCGCCGCGCGCGCCGGTAGGCCGGCAGGTCGGTCACGTCGGCTCCAGCGAGCAGAATGCGGCCGGCGGTGGGGGGCACCACGCCGGCAACGAGGTTGAGGAGTGTGCTCTTGCCAGCGCCGTTGGACCCGATGATGGTCAGGAAGTCCGCAGGAGCGAGGGCCAGGTCGATGCGACGGATGGCCTCCACCGTGTCGGCGCCCGAGCGGAACGTCTTGGACACGCCCTGAAGCGTCAGCATGCGCTCACCTTCCGCAGACGGCGGGCTCGGAGCGCGGGGACGGCCAGGGCCGCAAGTACGAGGAGGGCCGTGATCAGCTTGAGGTCACTCGCCTGGAAGCCGACGGCGTAGCCGTAGCGAAGCGCGACGGCGACCGCGGCGCGGTACACGAGCGAGCCGAGGAGGACGGCCGCTGTCATCCAGCCGACGCGCGGCGAGCGCAAGAGCGATCCCCCCAGAATCACTGCGGCGAGACCGGTGACGATCGTGCCGATGCCCATCCCAATGTCGGCAAAGCCCCCGTACTGCGCGACCAGCGCGCCGGAGAGCGCCACCAGGCCGTTGGATAGCCCCAGGCCGACGAGCTTCACCGTGCGGACGTCAACGCCGTAGGCAGCGACCATGCCCGCGCTGTCTCCGGCCGCGCGCAACGCAAAGCCGAGGTCGGTCTTGAGGAACCAGTCAAGCGAAGCCTTCACGGCCAGCGTCAGCAGTGCGACGAACGTTAGGATGGCCAAGGGGCCGAGGGTGGGGAACGCGCCGCTCACGGCGTCCATCGCCGTGTGGACACGGAGGAGCGAGAGGTTCGGCCGCCCCATGATCCGCAGATTGATCGAGTACAGCATGATCATCGTGAGCACGCCGGCGAGAAGGTCCGCCACGCCGAGACGCGCGTTGAGGAAGCCCGTGATCAGGCCCGCGACTGCGCCCGCGGCGAACGCCGCCAGAAGCGCGATGAAGGGGTTGGCGCCATTCAGGATGAGGATCGAGGCGATGGCGGCTCCGGTCACGAAGCTCCCATCGACCGTAAGGTCCGGGAACTGCAGGATCCGGTAGGTCAGGAAAACCCCGAGCGCAGCCATACCGTACGCCAGACCCTGCTCAAGCGCGTGAACCAGGAACATCGCCATCGCCTCTCCTCCTCCTCCCCCGCGTCCGGACTAGGTCTCCGCGCGCTGCCAGAGCGCGCCGCCGAAGTAGAGAGCCGAAGCGCCGGCGACGACGGCAGCGGGGAACGAGAGCCCGATGCGCGCGGCCTGATCGAGGTTCAGGTGGACCTCCGCGCGTGCCTGGTAGGTGACAGGAAGGGTGTCGGGTCGGGCGCCGGCGAGGACGCGGGCGACCGTTTCCCCGACGAGAAGGCCATGCTGGTAGTAATCGAAGCCGGCCGCCATCGTCGCGCGGGCGAGGCTCGTGGGATCGGCGACGAGGAACGGCACGCGCGCCTCTTCGGACGCGGCAAGCACGGAGTCAATCGCCGACACGACCGCGTTGTCTGTTGTGACGTAGAACGCATCGACGCGGCCGACGAGCGACTGCGCCGCCAGGGGCACGTTGGCCGTGGAGTCGGCGGGCGCCGTCACGATCTCGAGCCCGAGGGTTGGAGCCGCGGCCTGCGCCATGGCTGTCAGGATGGCCGAGTTCGTCTCGCCGGGGTTGTAGACCATGCCGATGCGACGAACGCCCGCGCCGAGGTCGCGCAGCAAGCTGAGGTGAGCTGCGACGGGAATCATGTCGGACACGCCGGTCACATTGCCGTTCTGGCTTGGGTCGGTCGCGCTGGCCACGAGACCGGCGCCAACGGGGTCCGTCACGGCCGCATAGATCACTGGGGTCGGCGTGCCGCGGAAGACCTGGACCGCGGCCTGTGCGGTGGGGGTCGCGATGGCGACGACGAGGTCGACGCGGCGAGCCTGGTAGTTCTGAGCGATGGCCACGGCGGTGCCCGGGTCTCCCTGCGCGCTCGCAAGGAGATACTCGACGTCGACGTAGCCCGCGGAAGCCAATGCGTCCATCACGCCACGCTCCACCGCATCCAGCGCCGGATGCTCGACGATCTTGCAGATGCCCACGGTCAGGGCCGCAGCAGACAGGCCGAGACTGATGCCGATCACGATGCACATGCCCACGAGGGCCGAAAGAACGCTCTTCATTCTCGCTCCTTTGCGGTATTCTTTCGGCGGACGTGTTTGTCCGCCGGGACGGTTGGTGTTGCACCGACTGCGCCGCCCGCGGGGTCCGCGAAGACTCATCCGCGGGCGGCCTTCCTGGCTCTTGTCTCATCCACCTCCTCAAAGAAGAGGCGACATCAGCATGGGGC